>JAKUOW010000002.1:41375-87609 GCA_022451045.1 Pirellulales bacterium
AGAAGGATTTTATGCTCGCCTTCTGCAGCATCTGCAGGAGCGGTCACGGTATAAGTGTAGTTGTCCTTATCAACTTTCAGTGCACCGGCGAATCCTTCCGGCCAACCGGTTGCCCGCAGAGTCATAGCACCTTTGAAGTCCGCGTTCTTGCGATTGATTCCTACATTCCAGGTAATCGATGTTTGACCTTTTGGAAAGAAAAGCTCTGGTGTGGGTAGTGCTGGTTCAAAGTATTCCTCGATGGCCGTTGTTGATGCGAGGAAAATCGGACTTGCATACCACTCCGGTATATACGGCATCGCATGCTTGGTCTTCAGCCATACAGAACCTTCCATCGGAACGACCACTTCGGCTTCCCCAATGGTGGCTTTACCGACCACATTTATCGTGCGGGCACCGTTGTTTCCCCAGTCTGGTGGCAGGATCAAAATAACGTTTGCTTCCTTTGCACCTTCACCCAATACCGGATCCCAGAATTTCGCGCCTTCAATCGGCGGGTCTAAACCGAGTGTGATTGGGCCGTTATAGCCATCTCGACCAATAACCACTGGAAACTGAATTGCGCCTTTGCCTGCGTCAACCATATATGTGTTGGTCGTTGCCTTATCGTTTTTCAAAGTCAGGTTGAATGAATGACCTTGTGAAACCTGCACAACATAGCTAAATCCCGGTCCACCTCGCTGTACGAGATCTTCAACGGCGATAACATACTCACCATCTTCCGGAATGGTCGCTTTGATGAAGAATTCATCTTTGTCATTCACAGCAGCACTTGCCACGGCCGAACCATCGGCCTTAAGTAGCGACATGGAAACAACAGCCGGAGATCCGACACTTCTGCTGCGGCAGGTGAACTTCAGAATCTGATCTTTCTTTGCCGCAAACTTAAAATGATCTTTATCGCCTGGCTGATTAAGTATGCCGTTTAATCCGCCGGGAACGACTGCTGCGGATGATTGAGCAACATCGTTATTCGGTTCCTGTTCGATCGACTGTGGCCCGGTTCCTGCGAGAACTGTTGCGATACCTGAACCAACAATTCCCTCGAACCCAGAGCTAGCCGCGACTGCGCTGACCGAGGGTGTAGCCGGAACGGCCACGCTCTTTACTACAGCACCATCTGCTGACGGCCCAACAAAATTAAGGTCTGATGATTCATTTCTATTCACGGCTAGCGGAAACGTTGTATTAACAAGCGGGAAATCTCCCACCCGCAGGCGACAGTTTCCACCACCAAATTTATTATCTGATACTTCTATGATATATGTACCATCCGCCGGCAACGCGACTCTAAAGCGGCAATCAGCACCTAGCGCTTCATCATCATCTGCCGCGGCAACTTCGTTACCACCGGAATCAAGCAATCGTACTACCGGATCCATGGCTGAAGCCAGGCGGTTTGAGATCGCTTCGATGCTCACATTTTGGCCTTTAGTGCCCTGGAACTTGTAATGGTCCAGGGCTGAACCATTTGACGTCACATCGACAGCTGATGGAAAAGGAATCTCCTGAGCAGCTTCAACCGATGCATTGGCGCCGTTGTCAGCAACCGTCGGCAAATCATCAACCATGAACAACCGAACGCCCGGCGTTCCGCCAGGATTACTAATCAGCAAGCCACCGATCTGAACCGGTACGCTTGCATCAAGTGTCACCTTAAGTTTTGCAACGGTTATTACTGCCGGATCTTCATTCGGCACAACTTCCACGGTCGCCGGAAAACTCGTCCACACCGACAGGTCATTAAGATTATTGCCACTGAGCGTCAACTCGGTAGTAGCACCTGGGGCTAGAGCGCCTGGCGTAATGGATGAAATTGACGGTTGTGCATGAGCGTTGCCATTAGGAATTGACAACGTCAGAGCAATGAACAAGGCTAAAAATCGCGGAAAACGATTGGTCATATCTTTTCCGATCACGGTGGGATACTTGGTAGGTATATTCGGTAGTAGACTCTATTTTGACGGATACGCTGCACAGGGTCAAACTTAGCAGCACTATAACACCTGAAATGTACGGATTATTGTTATGAGACAAGCAAATTCACGTATTTGGCTTCCTTACTGGGCACAATATTGGTCACAAATGATGGTGCTTTGCTGCCTTTGTATTGGCATAGGGTGCAATGTGAATGCCAGTGAACGCACTCTTGTGAAGATAAAGAGCAGTGCGGACGACACCGATCAGCCTTGCTATTTGATTCTGCCGGCGAATTACAAAAGCGATAACGTTAAGCGGCCGCTGTTGGTTTCGTTGCACAGTTGGAGTGCCGACTTAAATCAACGCAATGAGTCGCTAGAAAAACTGGCCGATGAAAAAGGTTGGATTTACCTATTTCCTAATTTTCGTGGTGCCAATCGCACTCCACAGGCATGTGGTAGTGAACTTGCACAGACAGACATCCTCGATGCAACCGCATGGGCTAAATCCAATTTAAGGGTGGATACAAGCCGCGTTTATTTGACAGGCGTCTCTGGTGGCGGCCACATGACAATGCTAATGGCCTCGCGTTATCCAGAACAATGGACAGCAGCAAGTGCGTGGGTCGGAATCAGCGATCTGGCACTTTGGTACAAAAAACATGCCGATACCCGTTATGGTGAAATGATGCGGAAGGTTTGTGGGGGTGCTTATGGTGACAGCATTAAAATAAACAAGGAGTACATCAAGCGGTCGCCAAAGTTGTACCTAAAGAAATCACCCAACATCGTACTGGATATAGCTGCTGGTATTCACGACGGTCATACCGGCAGTGTACCGATTACCCATTCGATCTTTGCCTTTAATGCAATCGCCCGGGCCAACAAGCAACCCGGTGTAAGTGACGACGAGATCAAGCTATTGAGTAAACCTACTGGCCGCCTCGATGAGCCGCTCAAATCCGATCAGGAAACGGATAAGTCGCTTGGCAGAGAAATTCACTTACGACGCTACGCTGGGAACAGCCGTCTTACCATTTTCGAAGGCGGCCATGAAGGCATCAGTACAGCTGCGATCTCCTGGCTGGAGAAACACAAGAAATGACCGATAACGACCGGCAAGCCAGAGAGCACAATAAGAAAGCATGGAACCGAATGGTTGCTGACAAGCGACGGTTCACCCATCCTGCACGTGATAAAGATTTGGTTGATCCGCTAGGTACGGTCGATGCTGCAGGTTGGCTGGGAGGCGATATCGCTGGACAGCGAGTCCTATGCCTCGGTGCTGGCGGAGGTAAACAGGGACCGATCTATGCGGCTGCCGGTGCAGCCGTAACGGTGGTAGACATTAGTGGTGCCATGCTGGAACTCGACCGACAAGTTGCAGCGGAACGCCAGATCGATATGCGAATCATCGAGACATCCATGGATGACCTCTCGATGTTCAACCTCTCTGAATTCGATCTGGTTATCCATCCGGTCAGTACCTGTTACTTACCCAGCATCGAGCCCGTGTATCAGCAGATTTCGAGAGTGTTACGCGATGGCGGGCTCTATATCAGTCAACACAAGACTCCCGGCAGTTTACAGGCTGGCCAGGAAGCGAGCCACAACGGGTATGAACTAACAGAACCATATTATCGAACAGGTCCACTTCCAGCAGTATCCGGTTCGTTAACCAGAGAAGAAGGCACACTGGAGTTTCTGCACCGATGGGAACAGATCGTGGGTGGCATGTGCCGAGCCGGGTTCGTCATCGAGGATCTAACGGAACCATTCCACGCTGATCCAAATGCAGACTACAGTAGCTTTGGTCACCGCAGTTGTTTTGTAGCTCCGTACGTAAGAATTAAAGCTCGAAGAATCTCTCGCCAGGTTGAAATCTCTGCTCCATCACAAATCGTGATGCCGTAAGACGCTATTGCTGCATGGAAAGGCCTTGCTGGCTCAGCAGCCTATCAACGAACCCGGCATCCAGTTGGTTTTGCTGATGGCTCACATGGCAAATCACATCGATACCAGTGCATCGCTGAATCTCTGCGAGATTCGAATTCAGACTTTCGTCTGTATCATGTTGTTGCGAGTTATTAACGACGATTCCTGCCACTGACAGTCCACTTCGATAATGAGTCGCAGCAAGAACAGTCTGAACGGTGTGGTTGATGCAGCCAAGTTTATTCCCAACGACAATGAGAATCGGAAAACCAAATTCAATTGCCAGGTCGGCCACGAAATCACTGTCGCTGATTGGGGACATTAATCCGCCGGCACCTTCGACCACCACGAATTCAGACTTGGTTATCCACGGTTGAATTCCCATTCTCAGTAGCTGTTCATCAATTTGTTCCCCCTCTGCCCGAGCTGCTACGTGCGGCGCGAGGGGGGCCTTGAAAAGCTGTGGGCACACCGTGTGCAGAGTCATGGGATTGCCAGCTGCATCCCAAAGTGATTTAGCATCATCACTGAGCAACTGGCCATCCACAGAACTACAGCCGCTGGCCGCTGGCTTATAAACGCCCACATCGATACCACGCGATGCTAATTCAGCAGCCAGCAGGCTCGCTACATAGGTCTTACCGATTTCCGTATCCGTACCGGTAACAAACAGGCCATGTGAAGTCATAAATGGCCTGATTAAATTTCGAGGTACTCTTCAAGTGCTTCCCGCATCACCGCTGGATCCGGATCAACTCCTGTCCAAATCTGGAAACCGATGACGGCTTGATTCACTAGCATGCCAAGTCCATCAAGACAGGTACATCCACGTTCAGCAGCTTGACGCAATAGCCATGTTTGTGGTGGATTAAACACGACGTCCGCTACGACCATGTTTTCGGAAAGCGTCTCCACCACGACGGGCACTTGGGCATCAGCATCACCAAGCCCAATCGACGTAGCATTCAGGACTACATTCACATCATCATCGATTTCAACTTCGCCATCCTGAATGACAAGCGACGACTTGATGCCGACATCATTGTTAAGCAGATCGACAAGGTTCTGACCTCGTGATTCAGTTCGGTTAATGACAATAATCTCACTGACACCACTTAATCCCAATTCAACACTCACGGCACGTGCTGCGCCACCAGCACCAAACATGGCTACCTTTAGGCCGGAGGGATCAACGATTTTCTTGAGTGACTGTACAAATCCTTTACCATCCGTATTTTCACCGATCAGCTGACCATCTTTTTGATTAACGCAGTTAACAGCGCCCATCAATCGAGCCGCTTCGCTCAGATCATCCAGATGTTCGATAACAGCCACCTTGTGTGGAATGGTAAAGTTTCCACCACGAAAGCCCATGGCACGCATTCCCGCCAGTGCGCCAGACAGATTCTCCGGAGGAACTTCCAACGTAAGGTAACGCCAGTCTAATCCTGCGGCATTAAATGCTCGCTCCATGATGAACTGCGTTGGGTTGCCAGCAACCGGCTGGCCCATACAACACACAATTTCTTCAATCGGTCGATCTACCAAAACTTAATTCTCCTGATTCCGCTTTGAAATTCTGCCGCTCATTTGTTCTGAGCAATGGGGTTTTGATACAGCCGTATTTTTTGCGAACACGCAATTAATTGCAACTACTACTACCAATCAAGGTTTACTCCAACGTCCGCCGGGGCTCCACCGAACGCAGTGCCTTGCGAGCTGCATCTCTTAATAGTTGGTGCTTTTTGTCATCCTGGAGTATGACTTCTAGTTGATCCGCAGTACGTCCACCCTGCACACCGAGTCGTCGTGTAGCCTGCGCTGTTATGAGTTGAATTTTCCAGTCATCGCTATCAAGTAGTTCGATATATCGGTCGACAATCTCTTTTGTTGGTGGTTTGATCAGGCTTACACGTTCCACAGCGCTCATGACAATTTGTTGTTCCGAATCTCGAGTCAATTCCAACAGGACTGGAATCGCTTGTTGGCCGAATTCTGCCAAAACGTTGCACGCTGCAACTCTCGAAGATGTCGGCTGCTGAGTATCCCGGCCGATCGAGGCGCAGTATTCAAATGCCGCGGCGCCTTTTTTAAAGAGCCAACCGACCGCCTGCTCCTGATCATCCAGTTTCATCTCCGCCCTGGCAGTTACCAGAGCTGTGAACGCTGCCTCGGTACTTTCAAAGGCCGCCGCTGCCACGGTTTTATCGACGCGAGCATCCTGACCAACGACGCGCTTTTTCGGTAGCTGCTTGACAACCGTCGGGGCTGGATCTGAGCAACCTGTCGTTATAAACAAGCCAACCATTATCCAGGTCAGAAGCCGATATAAAACATGAAGTCGTTGCATTTTTAGTGGACTCGCTGCCCTGGTTGAGCACCTGAATCCGGAGCCAGCAGGAATACATCGGAGCCGCCGGGTCCGGCGGCTGTGATCATACCTTCACTGACTCCGAATCGCATTTTGCGTGGTTGCAGATTTGCAACACAAACGACCAGGCGGCCAATGAGCTCTTCCGGTTCATAGGCACTCTTGATGCCGGCGAATACGTTGCGGGTTTCATCACCACCGAGGCTCAATGTTAGTTGCAAAAGTCTGTCAGCACCTTCAACATGCTGAGCGGCAACAATCCGCGCAACTCGCAAATCGACTTTTACGAAGTCATCGATAGTGCATTCCTCAGCAAGTGGTTCATCCTTAAGCGGTTGGCCGCTGTCCTGAGACTCATTTGCTGCTGATTGTGTTTCTTCTGCAGCTGCTTCATCTTTGGTTTCATCTATCATTGCTTCAACATCCTTTATTTCCACGCGTTGCATCATGTGTTTGAATTTTGAGATCTGAGATCCAGTGATTGGCGATTGTGAATCACTCCAATTTGAAATCTCGACATCAAACAATTCGTTTGCTTTACCGGTCAATTCCGGCAATACGGGTGACAAATAAACCACCAGTTGTCGGAACAGATTAAGTGCAACCGTGCAAACGTCCTGTAACTCTTGTTGTTTCTCGGGGTCCTTTCGGAGCACCCATGGCTGGCTATTTTCCACAAATGGATTCGCTTGATCAGCTAATTCCATGATCAAACGCATGGCCTTGTTGAACTCGCAATTCTCATATGCATCCGCGATTTGATCACCTACGGCGGCAGCTGATTCAAACAGTCCTCCATCATCCGGATAGACAGCTGATAATCCAATCTCCGAGATGAATTTGGCTGTACGACTGGCTAGATTTACCACCTTACCGACTAAATCTGAATTAACCTTAGCAATAAAATCCTCAAGGTTCAGATCCAGATCGTCCACGCCGTTTCCAAGCTTGGAGCAATAGAAGTATCTTAGGTACTCCGGATCCAGATGGTTTAGATAAGTGGCAGCTCTTACAAACGTCCCGTCACGCTTTGACATCTTGCGACCATCCACAGTAAGGAATCCATGGATGTGTACTTTTGTCGGTAGGTTAAAGCCGGCGACCTTGAGCATCGCTGGCCAGAACAAGGTATGGAAATACGTAATGTCCTTGCCAATAAAATGGTGCACTTCGGTATCCGGATCTTTCCACCATCGCTCGAAGTCATCACCTGTCTTTTCGCAGTACTGTTGAGTCGATGCCATGTAACCGATCGGAGCATCAAACCATACAAACCAATAGTTTCCTGGTGCGTCCGGGATCTCAAATCCAAAGTACGGGGCAGGTCGCGAGATATCCCAGTCCAAAAGTGGTTCGTGCAGGAAGTGGCCTTTCAGGTAGTTCGCTACCTCTGATTGCAAGTGATCCCCGGATTGTGTCCATTCTTCCAGGAAATCGTGTAGCTGTTCAATTTGAATGAACAGATGATCAGCGGATTTCACACTTGGAGTAGATCCGGTGAGCGTACTGCGTGGATCGATAAGATCTCTGGCGTTATAGGTTGCTCCACAACCATCGCAACTATCACCGTACTGGTCTTCTTTGCCACATTTGGGACAGGTACCCTGTACAAAACGATCTGCAAGAAAGACTCCTTGCTCATCGTCGAATAGCTGAGTAACTTCCTGTTCTTTTACTAGGCCTGAATCCCTGAATGCTTGCCAAAACTTTTTACACAATTCATAGTTTTCTGGACTATTTGTGCTGCCGTAATTATCAAACTCGATATGGAACCCGGCAAAGTCGCGTTCATGTTCGTCCTGAACACGCGCGATCCATTCTTCTTCGCTGCAACCGGTGCGCTGGGCACTCATCATGATCGCCGTGCCATGTGTATCATCAGCGCAGAGATAAATGCATTCGTTTCCGCGTAGCTTTTGAAAACGAACCCATACATCTGTCTGTATGTACTCAACCAAATGGCCAAGATGAATGTCGCCATTGGCGTACGGAAGAGCGGAGGTAACCAGAATCCTGCGTTGCGTCATGTGCCAGGTGTCATAAGTTATGAATCAAGTGTCATAAATCATAAGTTATGAGCTATAGGTCAGATGTCAACCGGCAGGGGTTCACTTACGTGGTATCCAGCAGACGCTAAAGAACTATCGTGTAGCCTAATCCAATTAGATTACTGCTGTACTAGCGACAAGATCCATAGAGAGATTCGGCTGTGATGTTGCGTTCTGCAGCCCGACCCAATTCGTCGTTGCCGCGACGCTGGCCAAACGTTGGCCACGCACTAACACCATCAAGTTCCGGCATACACTCGATCAACTGGCTGACAAGGTTTTCAGCCATCGCATGCAACTGTTCACTCTGCTCTTCACAAACGTCCAGAAGTGACTTGGCAGACTTCATAACACGTACCATCTGAGCACGCTTTTGCACCGGTGAGGATAAACCACTTTCCGGCTCGGTCAGCAATTCTGACATCGGCACATCAAGCGCCTTTTGCCACTTTCGCAAGTCGCTCAGGCGGATATCGGCTGTACTCCGCTCCTGCTTCCTCAGTGTTCTAACACTGATACCGGTATGGCGAGCAACACTGCGGAGAGACATTTCCTGGCGCTGTCGTATTTCAGCAAGACGATTTACCGGCACATCAGCCTCCGGAATATTCTCTTGCTGTCGATTGGCTATGCTCTCAGTTGCACGGCGCGGCCGCTTCTTGATTGTCGGCTTAAGTGAAGGTGGAGAAAGAGATTCCAAAAGATTGAGACTGAAGTCGACGGTAGCCATTTTGCCGCGTTCCTTATGTGTTTTTGCCCCTATTCGAGGTCTCAAAGACCTCATGAGGTTTGACGCGCCGCGAACCGGAAAAGTTCCCCAAAATTACCTATTTTCCTAAAAAAGCAGGGATCCCCCATAAAACACCGCAAAGTAGCCACACAACTCAACCCGCTGTTCAGCCTAAGCCTTTGTGAGGCTAAAAAATCCGAAAAGCACCGTGATCTAAGAGTTCACAGAGTTACAATCGATAACTTATGACATATAACTTATGACTTATGACCTCTGACTTATAACTTTTCCAATGTCCCGACCTGACTTTACAAAGACCAACGGCCTACTTCCGGCAATCGCGCAAGACAGCGAAACCGGAGATGTACTTATGCTCGCTTACATGAACGAGCAGGCTTTTGATGAGACGTTACGGACCGGGACAGCTGTTTACTACAGCAGAAGCCGCGACCGGCTTTGGTACAAAGGAGAAGAAAGTGGTCATGTGCAAACAATTGATTCCATCCACATTGATTGTGACGCAGACACCATCCTGTTGAAAGTTCAACAAACCGGAGCGGCATGCCATGAAGGATATCCCTCCTGTTTCTTCAGACAGATTGATGGCGACGAAACAAAAATCACACTTGAGCGGCTAGTAAATCCGGATGATGTTTACGGCAGCAACGAATAACCACACGAGGGAATAGCAAATGAGCGCTGATGCTAAAATTGCAGAACTTGGATTGGAACTTCCGGAAGCACCCAAACCTGGTGGCGTCTATAAGCCACTCGTAATCACTGGTAACAAGTGTTACGTCTCCGGTCATGGCCCGCTCAAAACAGACGGCACGATGTACACCGGCAAAGTCGGCTCAGAAGTCGACCAGCAGCATGGTTACGATGCCGCACGACAAACCGGACTTGCGATTTTGGCAACTCTCAAGGCAAACCTCGGCAGTCTCGATCGCATCAAGTGTGTCGTAAAGACGCTGGGCATGGTCAATTGCTCACCGGACTTTGGGAACCAACCCGCTGTCATCAATGGATTCAGTGATCTTATGGCTGAAGTATTTGGGGCGGATGCCGGCGTCGGCGCCAGAAGTGCCGTTGGCATGGGTGCCTTGCCGGGAAATATTTCAACGGAAGTTGAAGTGATTTTTGAATTGAATCAATAATCAACCCAGAAGCTGACCGCCAAGCTGTTCGGAAATAGCTGAAACCACATTCTCGCGAATCGCATCGGCTTCTTCACCGGTCATCGTGCGCTCGTCACTTCGCATGGTTACATTCAGCAGGATCCGTTTTCGGTGCTCGCCATCCTGATTTGGGTCGCGATACGTCTCAAGATATTTGACCGTCTGTAACTCTGTTCCAGCTGAATGAGCAACCACGGATTCTATTTGGGCCCAGCTAACCGATTCATCGACCACAATATTCAAATCTCGGGCAATCGATGGCATCGTACTGATCGACGAGTGCTGTGGAACCAACGACGCGTGTTTTTCGAGCAACTCAAGCTTGATCTCAGCAACAGTTGCAGCGCTGCGCAAACCAAATTGCTTTAGCCCCTTGTCTGATACCTCACCGAGAAAACCGAACAGCTCTCCATCCAAAAGCAGCTTGGCCGATCTGCTTGGGTGTAACAAATCCAACTCCACTGACTCCACTGCTAATACAGCATCGACCTTCAATGTTGTAAGCAGCCGACTAATTACACCTTTAAGGTAGAAGTAATCCTCTCCAGTGGTGACGCCCACAAGTCGGATTTCTTGTGGCAGCGATTCACCTTGATTCAAGTACACCCGTGCTGTTTCAAACAACTCGATAACCGGATTTGAAAGTGACTGATTAATCCGCCGTGATTCAAGCAGACTGGGCACCAGACTGGGTCTGAGTGTATCCGCGCCCTTGAGCATCGGTGTGTGATTCCTTAGCGGTTGGGCGCTCGACCATGGTGAATAGGCCGTGGCCCAGTCCTCAGTTACCACACTCGCAGACATCGCTTCATCAAATCCAACGCCGGTTAACACTGATCGAACTTTTTCCAACACGCGGTCGCTGTCGGTTTTAGCTGATGCTGCCATTGGCACCCTGGCATCTTCCGGAATCTCGTCATAGCCGTAGATGCGAGCAATTTCTTCGATCAGATCTATTTCTCTGGATAGATCTCTACGCCACGTTGGCGGTACTACTTCGACCTGTGACTCGTCGGCTGATACGATCTCATTTCCCAATTCAATGAGAATCCTCTTCACCTGCTCTTCTTCAACAGAAATACCCAGAATGCGATCAATCTGATTAAGCCGCAACGTGACTGGCGATGGTGCCTGAGCCTTTTCACCAGCGCAAACAAGGCCTTGCTCAAGTGTGCCACCACAGATCTCAAGTATTAACTCACAACAACGTCGACTTGCCCAGTCCACACCTTCCGGGTCCATTCCCCGTTCAAAACGATAGGACGAAGGGCTAAACAGGTTTAACGCACGCGATGTACTTCGAGTCGCAAGCGGATCAAACACGGCCGATTCAATTAGCACATCTACGGTAGATTCGCTTACTTCAGACTCTGCACCGCCCATTACGCCGCCGATAGCAATCGAGCCGGCATCATCTGCAATAACACACATGCCAGGCTGCAGCTTATACGTATGGTGATCAATCGCTTCGAATTCCTCATCAGCTGCTGCTGACCGTACCGTGATCGTGTTGCCGGTAATCTGCGCAAGATCAAATGCATGGAGTGGTTGACCACACTCCATCAACACGTAGTTGGTAATATCCACAACATTGTTTACGGGTTCCCATTGAGGATTAAGCGGCTTGAAAATCGTCTCCAATCGTCTGACGAGCCAATCCGGACTGGGGCCCACTTTTACACCACGAATCACTCTGGCGGTGTAATGGGAACAGAGTTCCGGGCACTGGAGGTTTACACTTATTGAGTCTCCGGCATCACTGCCGTCCGCGGTAGGCTGAGGATCAGGGATGCTCAGCGGCTGGTCATAAAGAACTGCAATTTCACGCGCAACCCCGATG
Source organism: Pirellulales bacterium (assembly GCA_022451045.1). Lineage (GTDB taxonomy): Bacteria > Planctomycetota > Planctomycetia > Pirellulales > Pirellulaceae > UBA11883. The sequence goes on from JAKUOW010000002.1 coordinate 53,397, forward strand.
TGCCCGAGACAGTCCGGACGGTTACTGGTTACTTCCAGGTCAATCGCCAGGTCATCGCCTACCGGCTCGGTGCCTTCATGGTTCAGACCGGACATTGAAAGGCAGTCTTCCAATGCCTGTTGTTCCATATCCATCGAGACGTATTCAGTTAGCCAGTTTTTCGAAACAAGCATGATTCTCTTTCACTCTCTTTATTGCTGCGCAATTCCGCTTTCAGCTGCTATCCGCTCTATCATGAACAGTATCCTGTTACCCATTCCTTAGAACTGCTCCAGGAATCTCACATCGTTCTTATAGAATTCACGGATATCCGTTACCCCGTGACGCCGCATGCAGAGTCTTTCTACTCCCAGTCCGAAGGCAAATCCGGTTACTTCTTCCGGGTCATATCCAACTTCCTTTAATACATTCGGGTCCACCATGCCTGCTCCACCAAATTCGATCCACTGGTCATTCCAGTAGTAATCTGCTTCCACGCTCGGTTCTGTGAACGGGAAAAATGACGGGCGAAACCGGATAGAAACATCACCGCCTAGGTAACTTGTTGCAAATAGCCGTAACACAGTCTTCAGGTCGGACATGGTTACGTTCTCGTCAATCCACAATCCTTCCATTTGATGAAACATTGGGTAGTGCGTGGCATCGGCTGTATCTGGTCGATATACACGTCCAAGTGAAATAATCCTCACAGGCGGTGGTGTCGTTTCCATCACCCGGATCTGAACAGTACTTGTCTGACTCCGCATAAGCCACTGTGGTAACACGTCATCGCCGAGGCCTGCAGTCGCAAGGTAAAAATTATCTAGCGGATCACGGGCAGGGTGCTCATTGGGAATATTAAGGGCTTCGAAGTTATGCCGTATATCTTCAATCTCCGGACCATCGGCAACTGAAAACCCAAGGCGACCCATGATGTCCTTTAGTTCTTCGATCGTCTGCGTAATCGGGTGTAATCTGCCAATCCGAAATGCAGATCCGGGCAAGCTGGCGTCAAATGTAGGGTCGATATCGCCACCACCACCACCAGCCAGCCGTTCACTTGCCTCTTCGAATGCCGCTTCAATGGCCTGCTTGGTGGCATTGAATGTCTTACCTGCTTCCGGTTTATCGGGCTTATCAATTCCACCCATCATTTTTTGCGTGGACTTGAGTCTCCCATTCTTGGCGCCGAGAAACTCGATTCTGGACGCTTCCAGGGCGTCCATATCGGCCGCATCCGAGAATGACGACTTTGCCTCGGTAACCAGCTGATCCAGTTCCTGTAAAAACTCCTGGAGGGCCATGTCTCTCTGTCTACTTATGAAGTGTGGTTTAGTAACTAGATGATGATAAAAAGAACAGGGGAGATAAGTCTACTGACTTGTCTCCCCTGTCGATTGATCTGGTGCAATTTCGACCAAATTGGCCGAACTCATTCCAACTTAGGCTGCAAGTGCTGACTTTGCTTCTTCAACTACAGCATCAAAACCAGTTGGATCATGAATCGCCATTTCTGATAACGATTTGCGATCAAGCTGGATGTTTGCTTTGTTGAGCCCGTTGATAAATTCGCTGTATCGCAGGCCGCGTTCACGAACAGCAGCATTGATACGTGTAATCCAAAGTCGGCGGAAGTTTCGCTTTCGCGTCTTACGATCACGGTAAGCATAAACGCCAGCACGAATCAGTGTCTCTTTGACGGTGCGAGTCAGGTTATTACGACCGCCCCGATATCCTTTAGCTCGCTTAAATAAGCGTTTCTTAGCTCGATTACGAGCTGAACCTTTGCTGGTTCTCATCTTCTTTCTCCTTGTCTCCGTAAGGCCCTTTTAGTGTGACTAAAAGCGTTGTATTGCCCACGCAGTCTTATTTAGTTGACCAGTTGCATTCAAGTTGGTCACGGTAACCGATCACTTTGTCGTGACCGGCAAGGCGCTAGTTGCTGTTGCCGTGAAGGCCGTCTACAACTCGCTTCGTATCAGCTTCAGCAAGTACGGTGGTGCCTCGAAGATTGCGTTTGCGCTTTTGCGACATACGCGCTGCGAGGTGACTTGTACCTGCTGATCGGTGCTTAACCTTGCCGTTGGCAGTTACACGAAAACGTTTCTTGATGCCCTTGTGTGTCTTTTGCTTTGGCATCCGTTTATTTCCTACCTGTTGTTTAGCTTAGTGCTAGTGGAAACAGTCAATTCTAGGTCGATATTTCATCCGACGGAAGGGGTAATACTGACTACCTCAAGAGTCCTGCTGGCCATGGCTTGCATATTTCGCCGAGCGATTACGTTGGCTCTTCCCTGCGATCCCAATTCCGCTAATCTCTCATGTGAATCCAATAATGCAGCCAATGTATCGCAAAGTGCATCAGCATCATTCGGAGGTACAAACTCTCCCCCACCCACTTCACCGAGCAATTCCGGAAAGGCACCGTGATCTGGTACAACAACAGGAACTCCAGCCGCCAGTGACTCCAGCACGAATAGTCCTTTTGGCTCCCGATAAACCGTTGGTACACACATCAAATCGATGCCATTGAGCATTTCGAGCTTTTGCTCACGCGAGATCGTGCCGTGATCTGTAAAACAGCTCTCCAGTCCTGCATCGCGGAGTTTCTGTAATTGCTCATTGGCAAATTCAATATTGGTACTGCCTCGCCACCCAGCGATATCCAAGTGCACATCTTCAAAACTGGTGCGTTTCTTCAACTGAATGAAGGCATCCACCAACACGTGTAGACCCTTTTCCTTCGACAGCCTTGCCAGGTAACCAACGCGGCGTGAATCTCGCTGTTCACCAGAACGCTCAATCGTCTCGAAGTCCGTTGTGTCGATTCCCAGCGGTACGACATGGATCTTCTCTTTGGGAATCTCGAGCATCTCACTCATGAGATTCCCATAGTAATCGCTATTCACCAGAAAACCGTCAATCGATTTCACAAGACTTCGCATTTCCGACAAGGCTTGCGACCGATACGGTTCGACAAGGTCGTCAAGAAAGATATCGTCACCCTGAAGTGTCGCGAATACCGGGATATTGAGATCCGTGCGTATCGAAGGAGCACATCCACCAATCAGCAAATTACTGAGTACAACGACATCCGGCTTAAGGCTCTTTCGCAGCCAACCGCATAGCCGTTTCACTTCTTTGCGTTGGTGCCCGTTTTTCCCACGTAGCATCGAAACAGTAAGCGCTCCAAGCTGCTTTGGCTTAATCTCCATACCCTTGGAGCTAACTTTCCTAATCAGCCAGGGTACGTCTAAAAACCGATCAATGAACCGAGGTATATACCTGAACAGAAAGAACTTCTGTTGAAGGTAAACATTCACACCACCAAAGAAAACCTGATCGACACTGACATCCTCTTCATCGGTCCGTATCGGCGTATAAGTTGGGATGAGAGTGGTCTCCGCACCCATAGCTGTAAGAGCACGGGCAAGTGTGTTGTCGTGCAGACAACTGCCACAAAACATATTGGCTGCGCCAGATGTGAGGTATGCGATTTTTGGATTCGTCTCACTCATCTCGTCCGGTCTTCTTGAGCCCTATTTCAAGTAGAAGCAACGTCAGTCGCCACTGTTTATCATTGTACAAGTGTCAGCTGCGCGTCTTACTACGCCACCATATCGCTAAGATCGCTGCAATGACAATGATACCGAGATATCTAGGTAAACCGGCGCGAAACACGACTGCACCGTTCACCATGATCAAAATCAGAAACAAATGAAAGGCACTGGATAAGCGATTCGACCGATTCTGATAAGACTCCGGTGAACCCCATAGCCAAATCACATCCGCAATCCAGACGAGGACAAACAGATAATTGAAATAGACACCGTAGCCAAACCGAAAACCAAGCACGCGTTCTGTCTCATTAGCAATGTGCTCAAAAGCATGGTGATGATTCCAGTGATGTACATCGGATAACGCCAGATAGGCATGAAGTGCAGCCAACAAACAAGCGGTGGACCACACAACTTTGAAAAGTGCAGATGTTTGTTGTCGTTTGGACAGAATCAGCCCTAACGCAATTGCATACAGTGACGCCGAAACATAAATGGAAGTCGCTAACACCTTTGGAATTGACCTCGTCTCACTTCAACCCGTCTTGATTGGATTCGTGCTGGCCAGGCATTCACCGGCCAAGCGACCACTCGTCATTGCCCACGCGATATGCAAACCATGGCTCCACAGGATCATTCCGCTTAACCCATTTTGACCAACTGCATAAAGTCCATTTATCGGCTCATGCGCATCACCGAGCACCTGCATCTGCTGATTTACCATGGCACCTCCCTCTGTCGTGGTGAAGTATGCCTTCACCGGCCCCAGCACCGCCCAGCGATTGCTAGCCGGATCCAGTTCGTCTGACTCTTCAATCGCCAGTCTTAACTGTTTCGAAGGCAGGTTCGCTGATTCAGCCACCGCTGAAATGCTGGTTCCAAGGTGCGTTACATCCGGCCTCAGCCGCTGATAGTCCTTTACATAAGCGTACGCGATATCCGGAGCAGTTGATATGAACTTCGGCCATACGCTGTATAGCTGAATCAACCGATCATCCATGATGATATACGCCTGTTTTTCGTTTTGATCCGCTACCGCAATCTCTCGATCCGGCCAGTTTGATTCATTTACAAATCGGTCGCCATCACGATTCACCAGAATAGCGCCATCGTCAAACAAGCTGTCCTCTGGATGCTGCCACGTCACGAGCAGTCGCTTGATCATTCGGTTCATAATCCAGTTAGGCATCTTGCTGGCAATAAACCCTAAAACCCGTGCTCTCCAACCCGTAGTCGGCAGCCACTGCTGAAATGGTTGTTTGCGTTGAGTCACAAATCGCAACTCTGGGCCGTATGTCACATCCATATTCACCATATCTGCGCCCGCATCCATGGCGAGTCGATGCCCTGCCCCAATCGCTCTCGGATTGATTCCTTCGATTTGGCCAAACTGCTCACCTTTATATTTAGCGATCAATTCCGGATTGGATGAATAGTCTCCACCGGCCAAAATGACTCCCCTGCTCGCTAACCAGCGGCATTTCTCACCTCGCAAAACGCCGCTCACGCCAACAACACGATCTTGTTCAATAATCAGCTCTGTGTCAGCAACTCCAGAATGAATCACGCCACCGTGTTTGCGAAGTTCTAGTTGAAACGTTGCAACATACGCTTTAGCCCCGGGGATCACGTTGTGCATTCTTGGTTTCTGATTGGGTGGCTCCGGGCTAGGGCCAACAAATCGCAATCCCATAGACTCCAGCCACTGATGTGTCCTAGCCGTATGGCCAAGAAAAAATGTCCGCATGGATTTATTGTTTCGAGCTTCAATTTCGGGTGGCGCAAACTTAATCAGGTCATCTTCATGATCTGCAGGAGAGTCTGTAACCCCAGCCACCTTCTGGTGACGTGTGCCAGACGATGTGTATGACCCCACGGCAATGCCAGTCGTACCGCCGAGTTCCTGGCAACGTTCCAAGACGACGACCTTCAATCCAAGCTGTGCTGCTCTTGTGGCAGCCGCCAACCCACTGCCTCCACCACCCACGACCACTACATCAAAATCACTGGTCACTGGCGAATCCCCGAATCTTAGGCGTTAGAAACCAGTTGAGTAAATCGACCACGATTCTCACGACGGTAACGATCACAAACCGTTACTAAGGTTTGTGGGCTGTCATATCCAAGTAGAAAAGCGAGTTGCTCAAGTTGATCTACAGACTCTGGGATGTCGTGTCGGTCTAATGTGTCCATTAACCGCAGTCCGGATTCGATACTGCGCAAGAAGTCATATGACTTCTCTAGCAATTGTCCATCATCACCGCTCAGCAATCCGGCTTGCGTTAGCACCCGAATTGCATCAAGCGTGCCGGAGACGAGAATCTCCGGATGCTCGAGTCCAAATCGCAATTGCAGTGACTGAACAATAAACTCCACGTCCATCGTGCCACCGGCACCACGTTTGAGATTTCGAGGTGACGCACCTTTTTCAAGCTCCATTCTAGATAGGTGGATTTCTTTTGCTATTTGGTTCTTTGCAGGGCAATGTAGTAGTGCCTCTCGCACAATTGCCTCAACACGCAACCGGCTTTCACTTTGACCATAGATCACACGTGCCTTGCACATACCCTGATACTGCCAGTATGGAACTTCACCGCTGTTAAGATACTCTTCATAGTCTGCAAGGGAAATTGCCAACGGAGCATGCTGGTGACTTGCCCGGAGGCTGCCATCCATTTCATACAGGCGACCATGAATGCCAATCCCGGTAGTTAAATGGATGATACGGCGGCTGAGTTCGTTAAAGAAATGAGAATTGGAAGTCTTATTATTTCCATCCGTCTCACCTTCATGGTCGTAAAGGAATACGACATCGCAATCGCTATGGTAGTTCGGTTCCCGGCCACCGAGTTTCCCAAGAGCAAGCATCAGCAGCGATGCCGGCTCACCTGTCTGGTCACCTGCCGTAATGGTCGGCGTACCAAACTTCTCTACCAGACGAGCGTATTGATATTCAGTGATTTCTTTCAGACAAACTTCAGCAATATCCGACAATGCCCTGTGTGTATCCTGCAGGGTCTCTTTACCAAGGATGTCACGAACACCCACGCTTAGATGTTGTGATTGCTTAAACACATGCAGCATTGCTTCGACATCGTCCGTCCCACGTAACAGATCGCTAACCATATCCTGTAGCGATTCCGCAGTTGGCAGTTTATCGAGCATTAACGAATCCATCAGCTCATCGATCATGCCGGGATAGGAGGTAAGCACACCTGAAAGATATGGGCTCGTCGCACACAATCTGACATAGAGTGATAAGGTTGCTGGATTCAGTTGGAATAATTCCCATAGCGTGGCTTTGCCACCGATGGAGTCACTTACACGTGCGAGTGTATCAAGTGTTTGATCCGGGCTTGGGGTCTTGGCAATCGCATCCAGAAGTTGTGGTGCGATGATCGACAGAAAGTGCCTGCACTTTCGTGTGGACAGAAACGGAATCTTTTCATTCGCCAAATCAACGAGCCGATGGTATGCATCGAGCGGTCGCTGGAAATTGTGTTTACTCAGCACCTCTGCAATCATCTCTTCACTTGGATCTGGATCCAGTACCAGATCCGATTCCGGTTCCGACTCCAAGTCATCTTCGAATGCATCAGCTAACAGACGATCGACAATGGAGCCGTTCACCTGCATCGCGTGGCTGATGTCATTTTGGAAACGATCAATCGCATTTCCTTCTGGCGAGTCTTCGTAAGCAAGACTCCTGCTAATATCTTCCAGCAAGCCCCGGTCCTGAGGCAGATGTTGCTGGCCTGCATCAATCATCAACTGCATTCGTTGAATGACGCTTGTTATCAGACAATAGGAGTCGAGAAGTACGGACCGTTCCTCGCTGGATAATAACTCCGTCTCACTTAGTTGTTCGATGGCCTCCACAGTTGTCGCCACTCGCAATTCCGGCAGATTTCCACCATTGATCAACTGTAGAAACTGGATTGCAAATTCCGTCTCTTCCTGACCGCCCCCATCCTCTACCAGGTTTAACTCGCTGGTTCCCTCTGCAAGGTCACGATCGATGCGCCGTTTTAGAGCCTTAATGCCGGTGATATCCGCGCGACTCAGGAAGCGACGATATATCCACCGTTCCAGCTTGCGTGCAAACTCTTTACCTAATTCCAGATCTCCGGCCACCGGCCGCATCGTAATGAGCTCTTGTCGTTGATAGGTTCTTCCGGAGTTTTCATAGTGGCGCACCGCATCTTTAATCTGTACAACCAGCGGCCCTTGCGAGCGACCTACCAGAACCACGTGTTCTATCTCCAAGATCGGCAGTTGATCCGAATCACCAGCAAGTAGCTTTGTGACCCTCGTGGCAACGCGTTGGAAAAACTCCTTGTTTTCCTGTCGCTGGTCACCTGTGGTAAAACCATCCTGATCGTAAACAAACATCAACTTCACCCGACCGGAGAAGTCGAGTTGCTGAGCACCAAGTTTACCGACACTCATTACAACTAATCGTGCTGGTTGGCCGTCATGTCCCAGGGGAGCACCGCGACGGGCTGTTTCTCGTGCCATGGCAATATTTAACGTTGCCTGAATTAACGCATCCGCTAGATATGAGTTTTGACGTCCTACAACCGTTGCGTGCTGATAGCGGACAAGCTGACCAAAAGCAATTCGCAATTGTTCCCGTTTATAGAATCCATCGAGAATTGGTCGTGCTTCCACACCACTAATACCATCAAACAACTCGCTAGTGAGTTCCTGCACAAGAATATCTCTAGCAACCGGCTGCCCGTCGGTCATGCGCAACAAGTCATAACTTTCTGGGTGCTGAACCAGCAAGTCAGCAAGCGTATCGCTATAGGAGAGTATTTTCAGTAAGGTCGGCAACGAGTCTGGGTCACGTTCAAAAAGGGATCCGATCGAAAGTGGATTGCGTGCAACGATCGTAAACTGGCTTAGCCGGCTTAAAGCCAGATCTGGTTTTCCTAGCATGGGTAAGTGCTGTTCAAGCTGAGAAGCAACCGATAGCATCAAATCCGTGGTTAGGCCTGCTTCAGCCATTGCCAGAAGAGCATTGTGAGCAGCGGCAGGGTGGCGGACACCCAATCCTGCCAGCCACTTACTGCCGGCAGCACGGTCATCGAGCAATCGCACCACATCTTTGATTTCCATATCGCCATTGTGCGAAAGAAGCGCCGAGAATGGAACCTATGAAGGTGCCTTGCGTGCGCACCGGTACTTCCTGTTTGGTTTGAGGATACTCACTGAAGGCAAATGACAAGCTGCCATTTAGTCGAGGAATCCAACTAGTTCCTGACTGCGGCTTGGCTGCTGTAGCTTTCGCACAGCTTTCGCTTCAATCTGCCTAATTCGTTCACGAGTCACTTTAAAGATATGACCGACTTCTTCGAGCGTATAGCTATAGCCATCGCCAAGTCCGTATCGCAGTTTAATGATTTCTCGTTCACGATAGCTAAGTGTTTTGAGAACTCGATTAATCCGATCCCGCAGCATTTCCTGCGAAGCACCGGAAGCTGGGTTTTCAGCATCACCATCCGGAAGTAAGTCTCCGAATTGACTGTCTTCGCTGTTTCCAACAGGTCGATCGAGACTGATCGGGTAGCGGCTCATAGCTAAAACACGACGTGCTTCTTCGACAGTTGTCTCAGCACGGCGTGCGGTTTCTTCAAGAGTTGGCTCACGACCGAGTTCCTGCAGCAGCTGACGCGATACGTTTCGTACTCGCGACATTGTTTCCACCATATGCACAGGAATACGAATCGTTCGGCTTTGATCGGCAACTGCACGTGTAATAGCCTGACGAATCCACCAAGTGGCGTAAGTACAGAACTTGAAGCCTCGGCGGTATTCGAACTTATCCACTGCACGCATCAAACCGGCATTTCCTTCCTGGATAAGATCCAGGAAGCTCAATCCACGATTTCGATATTTCTTTGCAATCGAAACAACCAGTCGCAGGTTACCTTCGGACAGTTCCCGTTTAGCCTGTTGGTATTCCGTGTAGACCTTTTTGAGTTTCATAACACGGTTACGCAAGCTCCTCGGTGTTTCCTGAGTTGCAATAAGGATATTGCGATACTCTGCCAGCAGCACATCGCGCTCTTCATAACTACGACGTTGCCGTGCATCAGCAATCAGGTCTGTCAGCTCATCGATACGCGCCTGAAACCCTTCGAGAGTCTGGATCATGGGTTCAATGCGTTGCGTACGCAGGCCCAACTCTTCAACCAAACGAACACTACGACGCCGTCTCCGTGCTAAAGCGGTCCATGCGGCCAATCGCTTTTGCTTTGGTTCCGACTTGCTCAAAGAGATTCGATAATCACGCTGGTTGAGTCTCAGCATGGTTGCCAGAGCATCGAGATTGTGCGGCAGACGCCCGAGGATTTGTTCCTTCTCAAGGCGATCGGTTACCGATACCTGAACAGTACGGTCGAACGGTAGTTCACCAAGATGGACTCGCTTGAGAATCTTAAATGCGGTTTGAATGACGTAGTCGCATTCAAGTAACATTGCCCGGAATTTACGTCGGGTGTCTTCTATTTTCTTTGCGAGGTAGATTTCTTCAACGCGGGTCAGTAACGGAATCTCACCCATTTGAGTCAGGTACATGCGAACCGGGTCATCCGACCATGAATCGTTTTCGTCTGTCGCAATCTTCAGTTCTTCTTCAGATTCATCTTTCGACTTCTCGTCTGTTTCTTCAGTCGATGAATCAGTTGAACTGCTTTCCTCACTGCTGCTTGCGCTATTATTGTTAGAGATATCTAGTTTCTGGAATCCTGCTTGGGGTTCTTCATCTTCGAACTCGTTGATGAGCGATTCGTATAGAGCCATTAACCTGCACTTCGAGTATAAGTGTTTGTCTTTGTGTCCTCACGGGAATCTCCCGTGCCCTCATGTTTTCACCGTATTAGCGGTGAACCCGCCCGTGATCATCGGGCGTCGGCTGTTGCGTGTTTAAGCCTTTTGGGTGTTGCCTGTCCGTTGCCTCACAACTCTCCAAAAGCTCGCACAACAACTAAGCCATACTTGTATGCTGTTGCCGTTCCCCAGCCACTCGAATTAACGGTGACATGTTCGTTGGCAAGAATCTGCAATTAGCTCATATTCGCTAACCACATTCAACCCGCCTGAGTCCCTAATCAAGCGGCCTGTCCCCCCGCAAACTTTCGTTTGTGGACTTACCAATAAGCTTCAGCTTACTTGCTTACTCCGCATTCCTTCCATGATGCCGACGAGTCCGAACCTGGCATTTCCGGTTTTGATTTGCCCAGGCTCAATGTCAACTCGCCAATTCAGTGACCGTCCTTAATTGGTCCCTACTTAGGCAGATGCGTTTTGAGCATTAACTTGTCGATAATTAATCAAAGAAAGACGATAAAGGATTCGATTTCTTTGAGAATAATTCCGAAATACCTTCCGCTTCTGATTCACAATTGAATCGTCTAGCCGATGCGAGGGCGGTGAGCCGTCCGCCAATTTGGCGTTCAAGCCGGCCAGTTACCCTCAGGTCTGTTTAATTTTAGCTACACCGAAAACAGGGTCTAGTATCAAAATAAAACAAACACTAATAATCACAAACTCAGGTCCAGGCAGCACAGGATTTGATCGCCTGCTCCGCCCACCCAAGCCCATCGAATTGAGAGTGCCAGATACAGTGACACCGGTCACATTATTGACATCATCAGACACGACACTTTGCATGACCACTCGTTGGCGCAATAATAGCTAGCGTTACCGAACTAAAAAACAATTCAACACATGGATTCGAGCCACCCACTGGTTCTTACCCAAAGATAAGAAGAAGACTCTCATGCAGAAAGTAGATCTAAGCGGCAAAGTGGCGGTTGTAACCGGAGCTAGCCTTGGAATCGGCAGAAGCACTGCGTTGGCAATGGGCCGCAGCGGTGCCAAGGTCGTTGTTAACTATCGTTCAAGTGAATCTGCTGCCGATGAAGTTGTTCGCGAGATTGAACAATCCGGTTCAGAGGCAATCAAAGTGCAGTGTGATGTTTCTGATCAGTCCAGTGTTGAGAGCTTGATCGCAGCTGCAGTTGAACGATTCGGAAAGCTTGACATCGCTGTTAGTAATGCTGCATACAGTGATCGCGAACGATACTTTGAGGCAGACATGGAGGGCTTTCGGCGGACAGTCGACGTCACCATGTGGGGTGCTTTCTATCTCATGCGTGCAGCAACGCAACAGATGATCGAACAAGGCGATGGTGGCATCATCACCCTTGTAAGCTCACCCCACGCATTCATTCCGGCGCCCAGAGCCATGGCTTACAACATGTCAAAAGCGGCACTGGAACACATGGCAAGAACCGCTGCTATCGAAGTTGCCGAATACAAGGTGCGGATCAACATGATTCAGCCCGGATGGATTGACACACCGGGTGAAAGAAAATTTGCCAGCGAGGAAACGCTCCAGCAAGCCGGAGCAAAGATCCCGATGGGTCGACTGGGGAATCCCGATGAAATTGCAGATGCTATCCTTTTCCTAAGCGATCCGGAGCATGAATACATGACCGGCGCCACTCTGCTCGTCGATGGTGGAATCAGCCTGCCATGGTGGGCAAATCGTGGAAGTGCAGCACCTGCGTAGTTAGCCATTTACATCACCAAGTAACTAAACTACATATCACGTAGAAACCGAATAAATTACAAAACGAACACTTCCGAGAATACGATGTCTGAGTACCTGCTCAAATGCGATTGCGGTTCTGAATTGATTATCACGACACGTGATGCCGGCCAGAGTCTAACCTGTGATGACTGTCAAAAAACGGTTTTAGTGCCAACACTCCGCGAAATCAAAAACCTGAAACCCAATGAAGATTCCAGCGGAACGGTTGACCAAACACGGACGCTAAAAAACGCAGAGTGGTCAGCCAAGACAGGCTACTTATTTGGCGTCCTGACTATTGTCGCTCTGGCCACCTTCGTCACCGGTGGCATTCAGTCCTATCATGCGTACCAGTACAGCCTAATCGAAGATCTTTCCCAACGAGGGCTGGAAGAAGGCGATAGCCTTATCGCTGGAATGGGACCGTTACAGCTTTATGAAGCCTGGAATACTGTTAAAGAGCTCAAGCTATTAGCCCCTGAAACCTCTGAATATCAGCGAGCGCAGGTGGATTTAAAAAAGGCTATGAATGCCGCAATCATCTGCTACATCATCGGTGGTCTCTGCATCATTGGATTAGCAGTCATCATGATGATCCGAAAACCAAAACCGCAAGTAGAATGACTCATCCACTTTGTTCTACCGAAGTTGACGACTTCACAATGGCCTATGTCGACACCGGCGGAGACAAGCCGGTATTGCTACTTGTACATGGTTTTCCACTCGATCATTCCATGTGGAAGCAGCAACTAGGTGGACTCGTCAATGACTGCCGAATCATCGCACCTGACCTGCGTGGCTTTGGGACTTCTACCAGAGGTACCAAACCACTTTCCATGCGAACGCATGCTGACGATCTTGCAGCACTGCTCGATACACTGGCGATCAGCACACCCGTCACGTTCTGCGGGCTATCGATGGGCGGGTACATTGGTTGGCAGTTCCTCGCGCATCACTATGCACGTGTACGCAACGTAATACTGTGTGATACTCGTGCCGCTAATGACGATGAAATTACCGCTCGGGCACGTCAACTGATGGCAAATAAAGTGCTCACAGACGGCAGCCAACTCGCAGCGGATGGTATGATTCCCAAGCTTTTTGCCGATGCCACATACACTGAACAGCCGGACGTCGTTGAGTCCACGCGGGAAGTCATCCTAAATACACAACCGTCGGTCATTGGTGAAACTCAGATTGATCTCTCCCAAAGAATCGATGCACGCAGCCTGCTCACTGACTTTGATCTGCCAGCACTGCTCATCTGTGGTGAGCAGGATCAGATTTCCAGAGCAAGTGAAATGAAGGATATCGCCACATCTCTTCCCAAGGGTGAATTCCAGGAAGTACCCGGAGCAGGTCATATGGCACCACTTGAAGATCCGGATACCGTGAATGAGATGATCCGGGAATTCGTTCAATCAAGCTGAAACAGCGATTGGCTCTTCACAATCGCATGGTCATCCGGAAACGTATGAAATGTCTGAACTAGCAGACTGGATTGCCGAGTCTCTACGTTGACGTAGCTCACTGAACCCATGCCGCATCTTCCGGGGCTGTCAAAGTGCTGTAACATCCCCCGCATTTCACCGTCGAGGCGAAGTTCCTGCTGAAAACTCCAAAAGACTTCTGCCGGTACGCGTTCAAGTTCAAAGGTCGTGCTGTAATTCACATGGTGCGATGAATGTACATCGGATCGCTCAGAACCAAGTTGATGGGCGAGCAAACGACGACGGCGGGGTAGCGGTTGTCGTTCACTGCACGCAACCTCCGTGAGCGTCAAACCTTTATGGTTGAAGGTCACGAGATGCCCTGCCGTTGTGATATCGATTCGAGCAAGATACTCGCCCCGCTGGATCGAGCGGGAGTCGACAATTTCAAACAGTTCGGGATGTAATGAGCGGCTGAATAACTGAAATCGCAACTCTGCAACTTTAGGCCGAACTACTAGCACCACAATGATTCCCGTACTTGGTGAAGGTTAGAAGCATGCTTCGATCCACCAGGACCGGCATGGATCCCGTCGCATCGAAGTCGCCCATTATAGGAGTTTCATCGCGATGTTTCAAAGAGCGTTTTTTGAATCACCGATCGCTTAGTATTCAAAAGCTACGAACGGATCACTTCGCCTCTTTTTCCTTAAGAGCCGTCTCAAACATTTTCAACTGACGACGCATTTGTTGAGAATCCGGGTCCAGTTCCACAGCTTGTTTCTGGTATTTGATTGCATTCTCAAGATCATCCGCCGCGTAATAACATCTGCCGAGTGTGTCCAAGTAGCCGGGTGCATCCTTGCGCAGATCCAATGAACGATGGCTCAGTTTCACCGCTAGCTTGAAGTCCCCAAACGTATTACCCACAAGCCAGGCATATTGATTACAAACCCTTGCCAGTTCGTAACCCACGGTATCTTTACGACTGACTCCCTCAACCGTTCGATACTCCTGCTCCAATTGCTGAATCTCATCAAATTGGTCGGTCACCGTGTTCTCAATTGCATCGCGTGTTCTGGTTTTCCACGCCTCATCGGCTTTCTTAAAACGATACATTCCTATCAGCAAATCGCCATCAGTCGGATCGGCAGCAAACCCCTTATTCAGATGCTCCCTTTGCTTATCATAATCCTCTTTGTCTTCACAATCGCGTGCGTGAAAATACTCTGCCCGAGAAACCAGCGACTGAGCTGTGCGTTTAAACGTGTCCTTTAAATACCCGTTAATTGTTCGATAGTTTGGATCCTTTTCATTATTGGCTGCCAACGCCAACGGCATCAGGGTCTCAGCTGCATCGCCATGCTTGAGTAAGTCGTGCTGAAGTTCAGACAAGTTAAATATGGCCCATAGATGATAGCCATTGGTCATGCCTGTACTGGTGATGACGTGCTGGAATTCCCGAATCGACCACTCATACAGCATGCGTTGCTTTAACCAGATTGCGGTCTCAATGTGCATCTGCACATCATCCAACTGCAACTCTAACGCCTGGTCTGCTGTTTGATTAGCTTCATCCATCATGTCTCGTCGCACAAAAGACTCAGCCAGGCGGTAAACAAGGTCCGGGTATTTTTGAAACTCGCCCGGGAAGCGAATAGCCAACTGCTCGATTCCTTCCCACAGCTCGCGGTCGCTCATCCACTCGACCATATCCAACAACGTCTGACGGGTGCCATCAAGCAGGTTAATCATTCGAGCCAGTACTACACTGGCATCGTCCGCCTGACCATGTTCGGTAATCAACTCATGTTGCCAACGAAGCATCCGCTGAAGAATCTCCCGGCTGGAATCTCTCGGAAATGTTGCGAGGGTTTGCTCTTCTCGTTCACTCAGTGAGTTCCACGCTTCGAGTGAATTCGCAGGTTCGGTCAGTGTCTGTGCAAATGTCTCCATCCAGCGTGATCCAACTCTGGCACTTGGCCCGCAAATGCTGATCAGGGTTTCGGCCAGCTGTTCACGATCTTCCGCCTCCTCCGGTTCGTTGTACTGGATGATTCCCAGCGCCGCGATCTTCGAGAGTTTGGTATCCGATTCGTAACGGACCATCCGTGTCAGCGGAATAATGCCTTCACGGTTCTTGAGCTTCGTCAATTGCTCGATTCGGATTCGTCGTTCCGAAACGTGCTGCTCGCCGTACTCCTTAAGAATCTTCGCCACGCTCGTTGGATCCTTGGGCTCAATCCAGCGAACTTTCATGCTTCGTACAAGATAAGTTGCTCGCTTGGCGATCTCGATGTCATCGTTGTAACGTGCAGCATGCAGTGCATCGAACGCGACCAGGCCCAACTCCTTGAGTTTCTGCTGAGCGAGTTCACGTCGGTCAAAGTCATCGTCGCCAAGTCGTGCAATCAAGGTGAGCAATTCCTGCTCTGCAACAGCTGATGGCTCCAGCGTCTCCTGTTGTGCAATGACAGCATTTGCACTGACAGAAAACAAAATCGCGATCAAATAATACCTGGCGCTTCGCATTTTTAAAGCCAAGTTACACCTAAAAAGTGTGAGTGGTTGTGAACATTCGAATTATAGCGACTTGTTGCCAGATGTCATAAGTCAACAGCAGATGCCATCTGCCATGACACCCCAAGGCCCTAAGGTGTGATCACGATACTCAGCGTGCCACGATTATCATGCAACTCAGCCGGATGATCATTTATACGCAAGTAGAGCACACCGGCACCTTCGGTATGTAATTCATTACTGCTGCCAACGCTGGCCATATTTACCAAACCGGTGAGACCGTTTTCCATTGGGTTGTCCACAGCAGCAATGAGCTCACCAAGCGGACGCTTGTTATGATACCGCAATGTCACACCATCAGCCGTGCAAGGCCATTCAAGCTCTTCGCCATCACGAACCTCTCTGGCAATGACAAAATCACCTGTAGCGGTGATTGTGACTTTTTGGCCGGCTGCCAATCGCAGACCGGTCGATTGCCAGCCGCGATCAACTGACAAATCAATAGTCAAAGAGTCCCCATCCGGATCGAGTGAATTAGTCGGTTTAGACACGATGGACTCTCTCTTTAAATCGAATCCATAGTCCATGTTGAGCACAAACCATTGCCACTGCTGCCTCGCCAGGTGCCAGTCATCACCAAGGGCCTGTATCAGTCCAAGTGAGAAGACTTCATTCGATTCGCTTACATGTGCAATACGGTCACGAAATGCCTTGCTGAAACGGGGATCGTTTTCAAGCATCGCCGTGGCAGCCCAACACCAGCCGTACGGGCGTACATCCAAATGTGCATTGCTGCCATAACGCATCACATCTTCCAACATGCGGCCCTGATTCTGAGCTATATCATCCTTCACAATTTTCACCCGACCCCAATAGGGAACATCATCACGGGAAGCGGGAACGATGTTGAGAGTAAGTTTTTCATCGACCCAGCGGTGAGTTCCCAGCAACTCCGCCAACCCTTCCATGTACCAGGGTGGTCCACCGCCGTCGAGAAACGCAAGCATGAAGTTGTGCGTACCTTCATGGAGCAGCAAGTGCCGCCGATAGTATTCGCTTGGTTGTTCAAACAGGAACACGGTCTTGCCGTAACTATATCCGTGTTTAAATTCCGGTAGAAGTTTTGGAATTAAACCCGCCTTATCAAACCTGGCGCGATCTTTGATTACACAAGCTCTAATCTTCCAATCCTTTACCGCTTCGGAATCCACCTCGAAGTATTCGCACCACTGCGGAATAGCCTGATTAAATACCTTTGGTAAGTCGCTCAGATCAATGGACTCGGGTAGATCAGTAAACAGTTCCACATGGTCGGAATCCAACACTCGTATTCCGTTTGCTTTTACGCGCTCGAGATCCACTGGATTCTCTTCCGCCTGTTGTCTGGGGCCTGCAATTTGAACAGGCAATGCTCCTTCCCCATCATCCATCGGATCCGCTTCCTGATCAGGATTGAATTGAGGTTTCGTCGGTTCAGATTGCCCTATCTGGCGATCGCTTTCCAGTTGGGTGATGGCATCGTCACGCGATTCACTGGGACTTGATGTTACAGGTTGGTCGTTACCGATAGCGTTTAGTAGCTTTTCAGCCGCAGCTGCAGCGTCTGTTTCAGAGACACTACCGTTTGGCTCGCTCGTTGTTTCACCGCCACAACCGATCGACAGTAATAAGAGTAAACAGAGAATTACAAATCGGTTCATCAGGAAAGGAAGCTCCGTGGCTAGATTCCACGACGATACTTTTTCTTGGGTCGTTTCATCAGTGAATCTGGTGGTGCCGGAGGCGGAGCCTGATCTTCGGTCGGCTCATAGCCTTCAATTTTATCCCGGGTTAATTCCCTGTTGATACGATGTTCTATCGCCGAAAGGAACTTTCGCTCTTCGCGGCTAACAAAAGTATACGCAACACCTTCAGCGCCCATGCGACCGGTACGACCAATTCGGTGTACATAGTCATCACAGTCCTGCGGCGTATCGTAATTAATTATGTGCGAGATACTGGACACATCGATTCCACGACCAATCACATCGGTTGCCACTAGGAAACGGAGCCGTTCACCACGGAAATTCTGCATTACCTTATTACGGGCACCCTGCGACATATCACCATGAATTGCGCCCGCATCGTCAAATACACGGCACAGCTTCCGGTTTACCTGATCGGTACGTCGCTTAGTCCTGCAAAATACGATTGCCTGAGTCGGATCTTCTCGTTCGATCAGTTTTAGCAAGAGATCAAACTTGTGCTCTTCGGCAATCGTGAAGTGAAATTGATCAATCGTATCGCCTGAAACGTGTTGTGAAGAAAAGTTAAGCAAGGTTGGTTCGTACATGTACTGCTCTGCCAACGCCTGTATCGGTGGTGGCATCGTAGCGCTTAATAGGAGCGTCTGGCGATCACTTCGTTTACAACGTCGCAGGATCTTTTCGATATCGGGGCGAAATCCGATATCAAGCATTCGGTCAGCTTCATCTAAAATCGTGCACCAAATCTGGCGAAGGTCGAGTGTGCCGCGCTGGATGTGGTCAATAACGCGACCGGGTGTACCAACAACAACTTGTACACCACGTTTGAGCTTATCGATCTGGTCCTTGATCGATACCCCTCCGTAGATGGCCTCGATGGTAATTCCCTGACCGTGTGCCAGTTTTCGAAACTCATCACGGACCTGCAGTGACAATTCACGTGTTGGAACAAGCACGATAGCTTGCGGCTCGTGAATTTCCTCCGGATCAGCAAGTTGCTCAAGAACTGGAATAGCAAAGGCCGCGGTTTTACCTGTACCGGTTCGTGCCTGCCCAATAACATCCAAACCTTCCAGTGCTTTTGGGATAACACCAGACTGTACGGGGGATGGTTCTTCGTACCCAGCTCGTTCAAGAGCTTTCATCATCACGTCGGAAAGCTCCATTGACTCAAATCGTTCAAGAAAACTCTCGCTGGCCGTCGGATCACTACTCATATATGTCGATTCAAACTACTTAATGGTCTTTTATTTTTGCTTCTTTCTATAGATTGCAATGTACACCAAACATGAAAAGTCAAATAGGCGGAAAGTCTACGCGCTGTTGTCATGAGACCTGACTTATGTAGGCTTGCACATTTCGCATTTGCTTTCCACAATGCACGCAACGACAGGCAATTGGCACGGCCAGAGCAATCTCAAGAACCTCAGAAAGTATTTAAAATGAGCCAGTTACAGGCACAGGATCCGGAACTATTCGCATCAATTGCCGCAGAGCAGGAGCGACAGCGTGATGGGCTGGAATTAATCGCTAGCGAAAACTATACCAGTCGCGCGATCATGGAAGCTCAGGGAAGTGTCCTTACCAACAAATACGCTGAGGGTTATCCGGGGCGGCGATACTACGGCGGTTGCGTTCATGTCGACACAGCAGAATCTCTGGCAATTCAGCGGGCCAAAGATCTGTTCGGCGCTGAATGTGTCAACGTCCAGCCGCATTCAGGATCACAGGCAAATATGTCCGTTTACCTGAGTGTTTTAAAGCCCGGCGACAAAGTATTGGGTATGGATCTGGCTCATGGTGGCCACTTAACCCATGGCATGCACTTGAATATCTCCGGCATTCTCTATGACTTTGTCGGTTACGGTGTTGACGAGCAAACGCATCGCATTGACTTCGACAATCTCGCCGCGCTGGCCAAAGAACATCGACCCAAGTTGATTGTGGCAGGAGCAAGCGCCTATCCGCGGGAAATCGATCACCCTCGCTTTAAAGAAATCGCCGATGAAGTCGGAGCAATGTTGTTTGTCGATATGGCTCACTATGCCGGCCTCGTAGCCGGTGGCGTACATAACAACCCGGTAGGCGTGGCAGATTTTGTGACAACCACCACTCATAAGACGCTACGTGGCCCGCGTGGTGGAATGGTCATCTGTGGTGCTGATCATGAGAAAATTGTTAACCGAAGTGTCTTCCCCGGACTGCAGGGTGGTCCGCTGATGCACGTCATTGCCGGTAAAGCAGTTTGTTTTGGTGAAGCACTAAAGGACGACTTCAAGCAATATGCAAAGGACGTCGTCGAAAATGCAAGGGTGTTAGCCGAGACGCTGACAGCCGGTGGCATGTCACTTGTAAGCGGTGGAACCGATAATCACCTAATGTTGGTGGACGTAACGTCTGTCGGCACCGGTGGCGCCACAGCTGAAGATGTACTCGATGCCTGTGGTATCACCGCAAACAAGAACATGATTCCTTATGATCAACGAAAACCTGTGGACCCATCGGGGATTCGCGTCGGGACACCTGCTCTCACATCCCGGGGAATGGGTACCGAAGAAATGAAACTTGTTGGAAACTGGATTGTCGAATCGCTCAAGGCTGTTGAAGACGGCGAGTTACACAGCAAAATTCGTCAGGATGTCAGTGAGCTGTGCAAGCAATTCCCTGTTCCCGCAGATTTGGTGTAACATGAGAAAGTTGCGGCGAGGTAATTTCTTGCTGTGAGTACATTGATGAATAACTGGTTTATATATGTCTGATACCAATCGCGTACTTATCGCTGATGATAACGCTGCAAACTGCGAGTTATTGGAAGCATATCTGGCTCAACTAGATTGTGAGATCGAGTTTGCTACCGATGGTCAGGATACACTGGACAAGGTAGAGAGCTTTGGGCCGGATTTAATTCTGCTTGATGTAATGATGCCGCGACTGAGCGGATTTGAAGTCTGCAAGATTCTAAAAGATGATCCGGAAAAGCGGCGGATCATGATTCTCATGGTGACAGCTCTCAACGAAATCGGGGACATCGAACGTGCTGTTAAGGCCGGAACAGATGATTTCTTATCAAAACCGGTCAACCAGATCGAACTACTTAAGCGTGTAGAGAATATGCTTAAGCTGAAGGATGTTACTGACGAGGTGGAACGTCTGCGACAATATATTGAGCAGATGGAAAGCCAGTAGCACTTAGCATCTAACTGTTAAACCCAAACAGCCGTTATAAACCCTAACATCTATGCCAAATCCTGAAATTCAGGCCATTCTCGGATTCCTCACTCAGCCCGGAAGCACTCCCTGGCCGATCGCCACAGAAACGTGGCTCACACTTTGCGATGAAAGTGAAATAGAGGAGTTGATGGACTCGCTATGTGCCATCTCGCCACCATTAGCGCCAGAACAACATCAGTATTGGGATTGGCTGGTCGATCAAATCCTCACTCGCCTCGCCGCTCAGCCAGCATGGGAGTGCATGTTTAGAACTGATTTATTCACAAGTCTTTATGCCCATCTAGGTGCAACAAGCAAATCACGAAATCAGTTAGTTCAATTCCTCGCAAAACGCGCTTTCCAGGAGGATCTGCAGGCTGTTGTCGAAGTCATAACAACCGACCCACCTATAGATGAATTACATGTCGGGACAGCACTCGCACCGCTCATCCAAAACTCGGATCTTGAATGGGAATTGATCTTCCCCGCACTTCTTGACGGGATCAGTAATCCGACCACCGCTGCTAGCATTCTGGACTTGGCAAATTTCGCCACCCGCAAAGATCACCTGCCAGCTCATCCTGCCGGTGATATGGTGCCTCATCTCAACCTGATGCTCTCCACAATTGTGAAACAGCTCGACGTCCTGTCTGAAACTCAGGCGAGTCCAAATGATATGCACGATGTGGCGCAACAAGTCGAACAAGCCGTGGCACTGGCTGTTTCATTATGCGATTCCTTGTCACTGATAAGCGATGAGTCGAGCACGCCAGCACTATATCAGGCAATGGGGCTTACTCACCGCCGTGTGCAAACTGAAGCAGCTGCCGCACTCGCCAGACTCGGTGAAGCTGACGGTGAAACACACCTGATTGAAATGGCAAGTCAACCTGCCTCCAGACTACGTGTCATTCAATATGCCCGGGAGTTAGGGATTGAATCCAAACTAGACCCGTCATTGGTCACCGAATCTGCTGTTGCAGAAAGCCAACTCGCTCTGTTTTTATCCGAGCCAACCCAACTTGGCTTTCCTCCGCAGGTGCTTGAAATAATTGAGTCCCGCACATGCTTCTGGCCTGGGTATGACGATCCAGTCACCAATCACCTGATTCGATTCCGATACGAAATGGGTGAAATGAGTTATGAAAACATTGGAATTGCCGGGGCCATGACATTCGCCATAAGCGAGGATTTAGGTGCCCTCAGTCCTGATGAAGCATATGCCTACTTTGCAGGCATACACGCTGAACATGATGACATTTATGAGCTTGCGATTGATCAACTCACAGAGCCGCAACGGATTGATGCAGACCGGTGCGAGCGAAGAATTCATGATTCCGGATTTAAGGGTGTTGAACCTGTGCTTCTAGGTCGCCTCTTCGAACGCACCGCACTGGTTGCTGTTGCAACAAAGGACGGTAATTCCGGATTTGTCATTGCCAGTGCTGAAGAGATTCAGTGGGTCAATCAGCCACCATCCCCGCGACCCATCACCGCATATCAGGCATACGACATCTACAAGGGCACCGTATTACTAAGCACCTTCAATCCGTAGTCATTTTACGAGAATTCAATGCGTCACTTTTTTACACTTCGCACGGCGCTTAATGTCGGATTGCTGGCAATTCTCATTTCCGGCTGTTCGCAACCACCGGGGTCTGAGTTTATCGGTAAGACCTTCACACTCAACGGCAAGACTGTTGATGCACAATCCGTTAACTGGGAAGACTACGCCGGCAATGTTGTGCTTGTAGACTTCTGGGCAACCTGGTGCGGGCCGTGCAGAGCTGAACAACCGAAACTCAAAGAGTTATATGAAGAACTGCAACATGATGGATTTCTCGTCGTCGGTGTTTGTATGGATCAGAAACTTGATCCAGTCAAACCCTTCGAGGACGCACATGAACTGCCATGGAAAAGTATCGTTGGGCCGGAAGCATGGCAAAAAGCGCTAGACTACGAAGTACAGTACATTCCGCGAATGATGCTCGTGGACCGTGACTCCCGAATCATTGCATCTGATCGAGGCGTGGAAGAAATCGCCAGTGAAGTGTATGACGCCGTCCGCAGTCGCTAGCCAAACTCAAGTTCGTCACTTAATTAACCTGGCTGTAATTGGCGCTGAGTAATTCTTCCAGGCGGCTTCTGATCGCTCCTTGTCCGGCTCTCCGTTGTGAATGAGCAACCGATACTTTGATAGGTAAGTTTTACCGGATTCAATGGAAAAAGCGTCCGTGACCATGGGTGCAAAACAAAAGTAGGGTTTGCTCGGATGTAGCCGGACCGGCTGAGGATGTCGAAAGTTTTCCGGATCACTCATGATCGCAATTCCACTATGCCCGCCGGGAACTGAACCGTGGATTTCAACCCAATTTGGCCGACTGTGATTCCCGTTCTCCCGTGTCTTGCCCTCACTTGTCAGAAAGTCGCTGTCACCGCTTTCAAACCAGCTGCGGCGGCCACGGATCGCAAAGCCACCATAATGGATTTTCATTACCTGAATGGGCTTCTCCGTCCGATTGATGTATCCAATTGTGACGTCAACCAGAAAATACTTATCCAGCTTATAGGCTCGCACGTGCCACAGTTCATTGGCAATGCGTTTCACCTGACCGTTTTCTAGTTTGATGTCGTGACCTAACACAGCAGCGATGTCGCCAAACACCGGACCGCTTACAGCACCCGCTGAATTCGCATGGGAGATTTGAGCGCGATTCTCCGGTGTTTGCTCCCAGAAGTTGTACTGCTGACCGTCAAACGTCGTTTGCTGCCAAGCCATGAATAAACCGTGTTGGTGCAAATGATCTGGTGGAAAACCATCCGTCAAAACATTGCCGACAGGATCATGAATCGGATGAATGAATCCACTTCGTGCATAATGTGGTTGCGTTTTATCAGGACATGGAATGACTGCCGAGTTATATCGCAGCACCTCATTATCACCGACCTTTAGGGTTACTCCCTGGTCATCTGTAACTGCTTTTACCGCTGGCGGTTGATCAGCAACGCCGTCTACAAGGCGAAGCGTATACTCTCGTGAATTGTTTTTATACAGCGGTTCGTCCAACATGAAATACAACTTTGGCTTGTCAGTATTTACATCAATCTGGATAGGAATCGCCTGATTGGAATCTTTAGATGTGAGAATCATCGAATGTTTCGCCAGTTGGCGCGAAGGCAATTCGACCGCTACAGGGCCATCAAGACGATCGTATTTTCCAGCTTCAATCTTCACCACCCATGCAGCAAAAGACTCGCTTTGGAAGCAACACAAGACGGTACAAGTGAGAATAAGCGTGAGCGTCCTGAAATGTGCCATCACTAATCCTTGAATATTCTGACTGCTAAAGCTATTTGTCTTGGCGATACTTAGGCCAAGATTTCGTGAACTACTCGTGCTGGATTCACCGAAGTCAGTCGTTCCTTCAGCCCGTTACGTTCAAAGAAAAGTTCTTCATGGTGCATGCCGAGCAGATGAAGAATCGTTGCATGCCAGTCCGGTACCCCAACACGATCTTCCACTGCGGCAAACCCAAGTTCATCGGTGGCACCATATGAAATACCACCTTTGATGCCGCCCCCTGCCATAAACGACACCATCGCATTCTTGTTATGGTCACGCCCGGCGTTCTTTTCATTTTTGTCGGCGGGTAACTGTGCGATTGGCAAGCGACCGAATTCACCCCCCCAAACGACGAGTGTGTCATCAAGTAAGCCACGTTGCTTCAGGTCGCGAATCAATGCTGCAACAGGCTGATCGGTACGATCACAACAGTTCTTTAAGCCAGCAGCGATCCCGGTGTGGTTGTCCCAAATCTGGAAATTAATAAATAGCTGCACAAACCGCACACCACGTTCGACCAGGCGGCGGGCATACAGGCACCGGCGACCATATGAATCAGAAGCACCATCACCGATACCGTACATATCCAATGTCTCTTGTGACTCCTGACTTAGATCTAAAGCATCGGATGTGGCGAGCTGCATTCGAGCTGCTAATTCATAACTGGCAATCCTTGCATCAAGCTCCAGTTGGCCATTGCGCTTGCTGCGATGTACTTTGTCCAATCGGGAAATCAGCTGTCGTTCTAATTCGGTGATGTTATCCGGTTCATCGTATTCGCGCTGAAGATTCAGTACCGGCGCACCTGTGCTACGAAAGCGAGTGCCTTGATACACTGGAGGCAGAAATCCGGACTGCCAACTCTGAGTTTGATTTACCGGTAGTCCGGCCGGATCATCCAACACAATATATGCCGGCAGATTCTGGTTTTCGCTACCAAGGCCGTAGGTCACCCATGCACCCAATGAGGGCAATCCCGGCCGCTCCTGACCACTGTGGATTTTAAATAAGGCCGGTTCATGTGTCAGATTAGTGGTGAACATGCCTTTTATAAAAGCGATCTCATCCACGACGGTTGCCAGATGAGGCATTAACTCACTGACATGTGCACCGGATTCTCCGTGCTGTGAAAACCCATACGGCGCTCTAAGCAAGGAACCGGCTGCGGTTGGATTCTCGACTTCACCGGCAATCTTCTCAAAGTACGACTTGCCATGCAGCCGCTCCAGCTCTGATTTCGGCTCGAACAAGTCCATTTGGCTAGGACCGCCATTCATGAACAAGTGAATCACCGACTTTGCTTTCGGCTCGAAGTGCGTATCTCGCGGCTTGAAATCAAACACGCGACGAGATTCGCCATAAACGTCTTCCTTGAGCAGCGATGCGAGTGCAGCTGCCTTCAGTCCAGTCGCTGTTCTATCAAACCAATTGCGGCGAGTCATCAACTGGTCTGTACCAGAATTGTGTGTCTGTTTCGTCATCGTATTGGGCCTGCAGGCCTAAGTTGTCAGTCTACATATACAAAGCTAGCAGAGTTGAACAGCGCATGGCACAAGTTCGTATATACCTTTGCCGTTAACTCCTCATCATTCATGTCCGGCGAATCAGTTTTCCATGCAACCCGCAATTTGTCTATCGCTTGCTGTGTAATCTCTAATTCCGATTCAACCGGTTGATAGGATGTCGCCAACACATAGGCATAGCTAATGCGCTGTGCGTCCGTGTTTCCACCTTCGCTAATAACACGCGCCGCAAACGACTCTGCCCACGACTTCACTTGTGCGTTGTTTAACAACTGCAAGGCTTGTGGTGCAACGGTCGATGTTACACGATCGATGCAATTCGGACTCATTCGTGGCCGGTCAAAATTAGCCAGGATCGTTGGGATCTCCGTGCGTCGTTTCATCACAAAGATACTTCTCCGCCAGCCGCCGTTTTGCCCATTCGAAGTAACCAAACCATCTTCGCGGCGAGTTACCGTGTCTGGTTTTCCGAATGGTTCCTTTTTCAGTAAACCGGATACGGACAGTAGGCTATCTCGTAGGGATTCCGCATCCAGCCGGCGAATCGACATCCGTGCAAGATATAGATTTTCTGGATCTTTATCGAGATGCTCGTCGCGGATTAGCGATTGCTGGCGGTATGTGGCTGACAAGAGCATCAAGCGATGCATGTGTTTAATGCTCCATCCATGCTCCATAAACTCGACCGCTAGCCAGTCAAGCAGCTCCTGATGTGTTGGTCTCGCACCTGCTATTCCAAAATCATCGAGAGTTCTAACGATGCCCTGTCCAAAGTGATATCGCCAAATCCGATTAACCATCACGCGAGCGGTAAGCGGGTGATCTTCCTCTACCATCCATTTTGCGAGTGCTAATCGCCTGCCCGTTCCTGGCGACCCTTCGAATCCCGGTTGGACCTTAAGCGGCCGGTTATCTGGCACCAAAATCGATGGCACACCTGGGCCCACCGGTCGACCGGGAGTCAGGTAATCTCCTCGTTTGAGGATGTAGGTCGGTGATGGTGCACCTCTGTCCCAGAGAGCGCGAACGAGCAATTCTTCCGGACGGCTGTTGTTTAGTGATTTGATCTGATTGGTGGTGGATTCTTCTGCCTTCTTGAAATCCTCATCGACTTCGGCAAGTTTTGCTGGATCGAGAGTAATGGTATCCGCAAATTTTTCAGCGAGGTACTTTTGAATCTCTGATCGCTTTTCATCAACGGTCGCTAATGCTGTTGCGACATCCCCTCGAATGGTTTCCGGCAATCGCTCGAGTCGTTCCTTTTCGAGCCGATTGGTTGTGGCCTGCCTTAGTGACTCTAAGTCACTCTCCAGCTTCGAGATTTCACTGTCGATCCTGTCGTGCTCAGCTTGCCATGCTCGGCGTTCTTCTGTCGGAGCGAGTGTCATGAACCTGTCTCGTTGACCTGGTTCAGATCCCTCGCGTATCGGAATTAGCCAGTCGTTCTCGTCGAGTGCCCCTTTGAAAATCGCTGCCAGACGATAGTAGTCTCTTTGTGGAATCGGATCGAATTTATGTGTGTGGCACTTCGCACACTTCATGGTTAAACCGAGCATGCTCGATGTGTACACCTGCAGCAGATCACCGACGACGACTAAGCGATCCGGCACAAAGCCCGTGATTCCCGCAAACGTCCCATCAATGGTCATACGCATAAAACCCGTCGCGATGACATTTTCGTAGACCTGTTGACTCACGTTTTCCGGATCAGTGTAATCGGCCAGTTCATCTCCAGCCAATTGTTCCATTACAAATCGGGCATATGATTTGTCTCGGTTAAAGCTGCTGATAACGTAGTCCCGGTACCGATACGCAGCTGGTCTAAAACGGTCACTCTCCTGCAACCCTTCGCTATCGGCGTAACCAGCCAAATCGAGCCAGTAGCCACCCCATCGAGCTCCGTACTCCGGCGAAGCCAGCAGCTTCTCAACGAGACGCTCATACGCATCCGGGCGTGTATCAGATTCAAATTCCGCAATTTCCGCCGGGGCTGGTGGCAACCCAAGCAAATCAAAATACAAACGTCTGATTAAGGTGCGGCGACTTGCCTCTGGCGATAATTCCAATCCGAGTTCATCCAGCTTTGCCATAACAAAGTAATCCACGGCATTACGTGCTTTCGCTGATTGCTTAGCCGTTGGGATGTTCGCCTTAACCGGAGGCACAAACGACCAGAATTCTCTATCTTCATCGCTGATTAGCGGATCTGGTTTACCATTGGCCACATCTTCTTTGATTTCAACTGTCTTGGCACCAGACGCAATCCAATCCACGATAAGCTTTATTTCCGAATCAGCAACTGGTTTGACACTAACTCTTACGAGTTGTTGCTTCGGGGGCATCTCTCCGGCATGGACGCGTTTTAGAAGTAGGCTCTCTTTTGCATTTCCCGCGATGAAGGCCGGGCCGGACTTCCCACCGGCAAGGATGGACTCAACGCTTCGCAAATCAAGATCGCCTTCCTTTACACGCGTGCCGTGACATACGGTACACCTCAACTGCAGGATCGGTAGGATGTCCAGCTGAGTCAGTTCCTGTTGTCGATTTGCCTCTGCGCCCGTTTTTGCACCAGACTTGATCCATTGGTGGATTCGGTCTTTTTCCGCCTGAGTCAACTGCGGTGATTTTTCCGGCGGCATTTCACCCGATTCAATGTACTCCCATAAGAGACTCGCCTCTGGATCATCAGTAGATATGACGGCGCCGGATTCCCCGCCATCTAAGATCGCATTGGCGTCTGTCAGGTTCAGTTCGCCCTTTTGAGCATCAGCATTATGACATTTAGCACATTTCGCTTTTAAGATTGGCAATACATCTGTTTTAAAGAGCTCGCTTGAGTTTTCCTGTCCGAGACTTTGTTGACCGACAAATAGAGTACTCGCAACTAATGTCAGCACGAGCATGGCCCGTGAAAAATGGTTTAAAGTCCAGTTGTCGGATATAGGTTTCATCGTGTTAACCCAAATCGCCTCAGGGAAGGTATACGAATTCCATCATGTTATAGATGACCATGGCATAGTACGTGTAAGCAGTTGCATCCGTCTCCGGCAGCCAATTCGGCATGGGAACAGGAGTGTACAAAGGCTCATCCTCGTTTGTTTCGCGTGTTCTTAGATCATCGCGGATTTTGATAATAAATTCGATACTTGCCTGCATTTCTTCGTCTGTTGGATCGCGGCCAATGGCCATGTTGAAACACCTGATAATGAACTGCTGATCAGTAGGCTGTTGACGAAGTACATTTCCAGCAAACCTCCTCGCGCTATTCATTACGAGTTCCGAGTTTATAAGGATCAATGCCTGTGGCGGTGTGGTGGATGTTTGCCGTGCCGGGCAGGAGATATTTGCATCCGGTCGATCAAATGCCTC
Source organism: Pirellulales bacterium (assembly GCA_022451045.1). GTDB lineage: Bacteria > Planctomycetota > Planctomycetia > Pirellulales > Pirellulaceae > UBA11883. The sequence goes on from JAKUOW010000002.1 coordinate 82,675, forward strand.
AAAAAACGGGTAACGCAGATTTCTACGTGCAAAGACATAAACACTACGTCGGACATGCTGTGACCGATCCGGGTCAACTTCCCATTGTCCTTTGAGCAGTGTTGTTGCCACTTCTTTCTGAAGTGGTGGTCTCACACCGGGGCCACCCATTTGCAGATTTAGTTCTCCGGAACACATGAGCATGCAGTCGCGTATTGCCTCACCTTCGATGCGTCGGGCGGGAAACCTCGCCAGATAATCATTCTCCGGGTCCACCTTAATCGTGTGCTCGAATGCCGCTTTCGCAAGCTCCACATCGTCGCAATCTTCGGGTTTACTGGCCTGCTGAAAAGTAGCACTGGTCAGAATCTTGAAGTACAGCTGCTTGATGCTCCATCCAGCCTCGATCAGCTCGTGGGCCAAATAGTCGAGCAATTCAGAATGTGTTGCTGCATTGCCCATCGCGCCAAAATCATTCGGTGTCGATACGAGCGCATTCCCGAAACAATGTTGCCAAACACGATTCGCCATCACCCGGGCTGCTAAAGCGCTGTTTTCGCCCGTAATCCAATTCGCCAGTGCCGTGCGACGACCAGCGGTATGATCGTCCGCTTGTCGGTCGACAATCGGCGACCAATTCTTCGATAACACCCGCGGAGCAGCTGCATCTAACTGCTCGCCCTGTCGACGGAAGTCACCTCGTATCATCAGGTAACTCTTTTCATCCGACCGTTTCTCTCGCATGTGGCTAACACTCTTGTTCTTCGTCACATGCACAGCCGGTTGAAAGACCGCGCGTAGTCGATAGAAGTCGTGCTGGCTAATGGGATCATATTTGTGTTCATGGCATTCGGCACATCCCACCTGCAAGCCAAGCAATACTGCACCAACCGTTCCTGTCATTTCGTTTAACAACTGATGGCGACGTTCCACTTGCGAGTTGATATCAGGCATGTCCGGACCGGACAGACAAAACATCGTCGCGTGTTTGGCCGCTTCACTATCCGGTTCAATTTCGTCACCGGCAAGTTGATAGGCGATGAATTGGTCATAAGGCATATCCTGATTAAACGCCTTGATAACCCAGTCGCGATACTGCCAGGCATTCTTTCGAACCAAGTCGTGCTCAAATCCATCAGTCTCTGCAAACCGTGCCAGATCCAGCCAGTAAAGCGCCTCGCGTTCCCCAAATCTTGGCGAGGCAAGGTAGCGACTTACCAGGCTATGATATGCATCCGGTGACTCGGCAATCAAAAATGCTGCGATTTCATCAATGTCGGGATTCATGCCATGCAGGATCAGGCTCAATCGCCGAACGAGCTTCGCACGATGAAGCGGTGGAAGGGAGGTTAATCCAAAACGCTTTTGCTTTGCAGCGACGAACAAATCGATCGGATTTTCAATGCGCACGTCACCCGTGTCGGCTGGCACGGTAAATGCCAGTGGCTTGAACGCCCAGTGATCTCGATCCGTTTCAGTGATCAGCTGTTCTGTTACAGCTTCATGTTCCCGCGCGCCGGATTCTCGGGCTTCATTGTCCTGGGCAACGACGGAACGGATACTGCTTGTTGCGACGGCAAGCAACAAGATTACAACCAGCGGCTTTAATGTGATTCTGGAGACGGTGGTGGTGATGCTCATCCGTTAATCACCTCCTCAACAAGCTCTGCATCACTTGGTCCAGTCAATCGCTTTTCCAAGCCATTGTGATAATAAGTCAGTTGGTTGTGATCGATTCCCATGAGGTGCAGGATCGTCGCATGGAAATTCTTAACAGGAACTTTGTCTACTGCAGCTCGCAAGCCGATATCATCCGTTGCGCCGATGGCACGACCGCCTTGGACACCAGCACCCGCCAGCCAACTACAGAATCCCCAGGGATTGTGATCCCGGCCGTTGCCTTGTTCGCTCATTGGCATGCGGCCAAACTCACCGCCCCAGATAACGAGAGTATCTTCAAGTAAACCGCGTTGTTTTAAATCTCGTAACAGTCCGGCAACGGGCAGATCCGTTTCGCGACAGTTTTGACCATGGTTGTTGATCACATGCCGGTGAGCATCCCAGCCGCCTGTATCACCGCTATAGACCTGTACGAATCGGACGCCGCGTTCGATCATGCGTCGAGCGAGTAGGCAACGACGTCCAAAGTCGCTTGTATGTGGTTGATGCAAGCCATACATTTTGTGCGTGGCATCGGTCTCTTCGCTGATGTCAACCAACTCCGGCGCTTCAGTCTGCATCCGAAAAGCCAATTCATAACTTGCTATCCTGGCTTCCAGCTCATCATCGTGTGGCTGCTGACGGGCATAGATATGATTGAAATCCTGTATCAGCTTTAGCGTTTTAAGTTGTTCATCAGCCTTAACACCCGGTTGCGGCTTCAGGTCCAAGATTGGGTGTTCCCCGGGGCGAATCGTTATGCCTTGATATGCGGCTGGCAAAAATCCACTGCCCCAGGCCGGAGGGCCGCCTTTTATACCACCACGTGGATCAGGCAGCACGACAAACGCCGGCATATTCTGGTTCTCTGTTCCTAATCCATAAGCCAGCCAACTACCAAAGCTCGGGCGTCCGGTAAGGATACTTCCCGTATTCATTTGATATACCGATTGTGGGTGATTCACACTGTCACCATGCATGCTTCGAATCACGCACAGGTCATCCGCGCAGCTGCCTATTTCAGGCAACATGGTTGAAACAGGCAGCCCCGATTCACCGAATTTCTTGTACGGCTTCACAGCTGGCATCAGTGGGTTTCTAGCAACGTCTCTTCGTGTCATCACCGCACCGAAAGAATCGGGCACGGGCTTACCAGCATATTCATCCAGCGCTTTCTTGGGATCAAACAAGTCGACATGGCTGGGTCCACCATGCATAAAGAGCCAGATGACGCGCTTTGCACGAGGCTTAAAGTGTGTATTTTGTGGAGCGTGGAATGGTCGAGCAGCACGCGACTCGCCGGCCATCAACGCCGCCAGTGCCAGAGATCCGGCGCCGCCACCAGCCTGCTGTAGCAACTGACGACGACTAATAATAGAATCGTGCGTGGCGTTGGTAACGGGCAAGCTCCTCGCGTCACTGGTAAGCCGCCCGCAATGTTTTTTTGATACACGTGAATCCATGCGATTCATTGTACCTCAAAAGTACAGCACTCAAATCAAACGGAATAGGCATCAACAAGCGGATATCGATAGCCGCTTAAAGGGTAGAAATGGGATTCCAAGACCGCCATTATGCTCAGGATGAAGACTCCTACAGCTACAGCAGTTATCAAAGCCGAACTGAGCCATTCATTTCCACAAAGATCGTGATTGCTACAGTCGTGATCTACTTGATTGCCTGGGTTATCGATCAGAACGGTACAGATCATTCTTATCGCTGGCTGGCACTCTCAACCGATTTCTGGGACAAGCCGTGGGAGATTTGGCGATTCCTCACGTACGGCTTTCATCACAGCCCATTTTGGATAGCGGGAGGCACGCTTTATCACATTGCCGGAAACATGTTTGGGCTCTATATGTTTGGCCGATTCGTTGAGCAGCGTATCGGCAAACGAGAGTTTCTTTGCTTCTACTTAATAACCATTTTTCTATGCGGGCTCGGCTGGCTATTAGTAAGAACTGCCAGCAGCAGTGATGAAATGGCAAGCGTGGTAGGGGCTTCCGGTGGAGTGGTAGGCGTTGTCATTTTGTTCTGTTTCATGTATCCGAATGAGAAGGTACTGCTGTTTTTTGTCGTTCCGATGAAGTCCTGGGTGTTCGGGCTATTGCTTGTTGGTCTTGATCTGTTTGGTACGATGGGGCATTCGGTTATTGGGTCTACGTCGAGAATTGCTTTCGAGGCACACTTGATGGGTGCAGCCTTTGCCGCTTTATATTTCAAGCTTGGCTGGCGAACCGAATGGATTGCCACAATGTTTACTGACAGACGTCGACGACGCATCAAAATCCATAAGCCTAAAGAAGACAAGCTGGCTGTTCAGGCTGATGCGATCCTCGGTAAAATTCAGGCTCAAGGCCGTGAATCTCTGACTCCTAGAGAAGAGAAGCTGTTGATTAAATATAGCAACCAGATGCGCAAACAGGATGACCACGATGAGATCTAGCTTTCGCCAGAAATGGCCGCATCATGGCTAGATCTTTGCTAGATCAATATTGAGAAGGTCTGTAGAGAAGCGTTGTTATTCGCTACCAGCGTCGACTGCCTCAGCGGCTTCGGCTGATTCATTCGTTCGGGCATCAATCTCATCAGCCATTTGCTTTTGACGTTGCGTGATTAGCGTGGCGAGTTCCTGATTACGCTCGTAGAGACGAGCTAATTCCGCAGTCAAGAAGGTGTTAACCTCCACCAATTCCGCCTGGTAATTTGCCACCTCGACCTGATCACGAGTATGGAATTCAAGGTCTGTTTCCAGCGATCGCTTTTCGACCTTGTTGTCTTCGATCTGCTTTTCTACACGAGCTTTCGTATCAAGCAAGTCCTCGATATTTCGCAAAGCTGATTCGCGTCTCTGGGTCATGCGTCCTACAAAGTCATCAATCTGAAGAAAAAATATTTGATAGTCCCGCATACTTCGAACAAAGTGATGGGTTTTTTCCTCTGCAACGGCTTTTTCACCCTCAGGTTTAACAAATTCCGCGTCCGCTTCGTCCGCACGAAATACGCCAAGGGCATTTTTTTTAAACGTGACCTGATCGCCGGCGATATCAATATTAGAACCCGCAGCTGATGCCAGCTTCAGATTCTCTGAAATGGCGCGGCCTTGATTGTCAAAGAATTCCAGAAAATCCGGATTCAGAGGTACATCCGCATTCAATTGCCGGCGATATGTAGTCTGCTCTGTAAATTGGATCTTCTTGTAGCGATTTGCAGCGGGCAGTGTATCGTCCCGAATGATGCTGCCATCCAGATAAAATTCTCTAGCAAGTGCATCAGCCAGCGCCTGAACATTCGGAT
>JAKUOW010000020.1:0-4616 GCA_022451045.1 Pirellulales bacterium
CGTTTTTGGCTGCCGGCACTTCAGTACCAGGATGCTCCATGACCACGTTTGCAAAACTGGTTACGGCTTCAAATAAACGACGTGCAAGCAACGCACGTTGCCCGTACCGTGTGTAACCATATCGTTCCCGTACGGTCTCTTTTTCGCGAGATAAATCAAATGCTTCACGTGCTTTTGGACTTGTCAAAAGTGAAAAAGCCTTGCGCTGAAATCGATCACTTGATTTCATGATGTCGCTCTGATCTACCCTCGCTCTGAATCGATCAAATCCCTCAAGTAATGTCTGACGTTTTCCAATACGGGATTCCACTTCCGGCAGGACGGCTAGATTTGGAATATTCCAATCGTCTTTGCTTGGATCACCAGATGCAAGGAACGGCCCATATGATGTACCTAAATAAGCGGATCCCTGTGAATAGGCATCAACATTTGTTCCTTCACGCTGTCCGGAAACAAACGTCAGTGTTCCCGGTCGATGACCGTCTCGCACTTTGTTCACAATGGATCCAACGCCCGGGGCATCGTTTACAAACCCTGTCGGTGACTTCGGTACACGACCGGTCAGAACTCGTTTGTGGGCACCGTCATGTCCGCCGAATCCGTGGTGCAGAGATCGTAACAACGTGAATTTATCAGCAATCTTGGAATGCATCGGTAATAACTCACCGAGATTCATACCAGGCACATTTGTGCTGATCGGATTGAATTCCCCGCGATATTCGACGGGCGCATCAGGCTTTAAATCGTAGGTGTCCATATGAGACAACCCACCAGTAAGCCAGATCAGAATCACCGCAGTGTCAGGGTGAGATTCACCAAGAACTCGAGCTCTCAATAAGTCAGCATTTACGGACGCTAGTCCTGCTAGCATACCGCCAGCGAGGAATTGTCTACGTGAAGTTGAATGACTCATAGGGAACCTGTAAACACAAAGAATGCGATGCATGGTTTATAGCAAACGTACCACGCATCGCACAATTCGCTTTTACAAAGGGCGGATTACGCTGATATTGCGATAGTAATCCAGCAGTGTTTCAATGGAAACAACTCCGCCACCCATGCCGCTCTTCTTAACTCCCGCATATGGCACACCGTGAACGATCACATTGTGAGAGTTAATCCAGCCATTACCGGATTCAAACGCTTCAGCGACACGCTGACACTTGGCCAGATCCGTTGACCATACGCTGTTGGCAAGTCCGTAATCGGTATTGTTTGCCAGCTTGATACCTTCTTCTTCAGAACTAAAAGGCGCCATGTAAGCAACAGGCCCAAAGATTTCCTCAACAGCTGCAACATTGTCTAATGATCCAGCGAGCAAGGCCGGTTTTACATAGTGACCTGAATCACAGCCTTCGACACTCGCAGCACCGCCTTCAAGTACCATCTCCGCACCACCGGCAACGCCCTTTTCCAGATATCCGAGAACACGTTCACGTTGTTTCTCATTAACAACCGGTCCCATCTGACTCTCGCCATTCATTTGGTGGCCAACTTGTACTGACTTCATACGAACAACACATTCGTCAACGAATTTGTCGTAGATGTTTTCGTGTATCAGCCATCGTGTAGCGTCACAGCAAACCTGTCCTGTGTGGAACGTAATCGCTTCAACCAACTTGTCAGCAGTGAATTCGAGATCGCAGTCGTCAAAAACCACTGCTGCACCCTTACCACCAAGCTCCAGCTTGACCGGAGTCAGATTCTTACCAGATGCTGCTGCTACAAGACGACCGACTTCGGGTGACCCTGTAAACGACATGCGGCAGAATTTTGGATTGTTTGAGACAGCTGCACCCGCAGTTTCTCCATATCCTGGCACGACATTGAAGACACCATCAGGCACTCCAATTTCTGTAGCTAGCCGTGCAACATACAACGTGGAAAGCGGGGTATCTTCGGCAGGCTTAACGACAACAGTGTTACCAGCTGCAAGCGCTGGAGCAACGCCCCAACCGCAAAGCAGGAATGGGAAATTCCACGGAATAATAAAACCGCATGGACCCCATGGATGACGCACGACCGAAGCTTCATGGTTCTTTACGGCGAGCACAGTGCGGCGCTCAATATTCAAAGCCAGGTCGGCAAAGAATCGTGTTGTATCAATGAAGTTTTGAACATCGCCGCGTGCTTGCTCCAGGATCTTACCGCAATCGAGTGATTCCAGCTGAGCAATCGTCTCAAGTTGCTCTTCAACGGCATCCGCGAGTCGGTGCAAAATCGCACTGCGTTCGTTAACAGGCATGGATGCCCAGCCGCTGTTGTTAAAGGCTGCGTCCGCAGAATCTACTGCTGCATCTACGTCAGCTTGTTGGAAACTTGCGATGGTCGCGAGGACTTCGCCATTACCCGGATCATGCGTTTCAAACGTACCGCCATCAGCAGCTTCAGCTGGTTGGCCGTTAACCCAACCGCCAATGATTGATTGATCGAGAAATGCTTGTGCCTTTGAGCACAGTTCTTGTCCTTGTACAGTTGCCATCAGATTCTTCCTTCAGCTAGTTGTTGTTTTGCCTACATACGAATTTACCATGGGCCAAAGCTTGATGTTAGATGTTGCAAGGAGATAGAAAGAGGTGATATTCCTGGTGACAGAGGCCTAGTTGCGTAGGGCAGTGCGGGTTTGCGGATAGGCCCCTGACAGACTAACCGGAGGTGAGAATCCGGCTCACACGTTCGTCGTCCCAGATTTCAAGCGGCGAGTAATTGGGGTGACGGCCATTTTCAATGATTGGATCGTTGTGTTTCGTGTTATAGCAACAGATTAGCGACCATCTGGGGTGTTCGCTGGTATTAGCATCACTTCGGTGTAACAAGTTCGCGTGGAAAAACAACGCGTCTCCAGGTTCCATCTCACAATACACAAGTTCATGACGGAGTTTGGCGGCGTCGACACGCGCAGGGTCTGCTCCTGTTTGATCGCCTATCGCGAGATGTTCCACGCGGCCAATTGAGTGCGATCCCCGTAAGACCTGGAGACAACCGTTTGCTTTACTCGCGCGATCCACCGCAATCAGACAGCTTCCCATGTCCGGATATATACATCCATTGTTGTACCAATAGCCATAATCTTGATGCCATTCCCACGCACCGCCAACGCGAGGTTCTTTCAGCATCATTTTATGATGGTAGTGATACACCTCGTCGTCGAGTAATCTCTCCATCGTGCGTGCTACTCGTTCGCTACGAACAACCGCAGAGTAGGGCGAATCGACAAGCTCGTTTCGCACAGCCAGTTTTGTTTCGGCGCCATTTGCATCCAGCCGTGTATAAGCCTCAGCGACTAATTGCTGATCAGCCTTGGCAATTCTGTGGAGTGACTGTATTTCCGCTTCGGAGAACAGGCCGCGTGCGAATAGATAACCGTCCCGATGAAAGTCAGCAATCAGTGATTCTGTGAGCATACACACCTATTTTCGTATGTGCTTATCCAAAAACTCACAGACTAAGCCTGAATACGGTTTCATATAGAATTCCATCCCACCGTGTTTGCCTTCTGGTAACACGTGCAGTGCCACTGGAATTCCCAAAGCCTCGTATTTAGCCTTGAGAGATTCTGACTGCCCAATAAGTACCGTATTGTCTTTCATTCCATGGATGATCAACAAAGGTGGGTCGTCAGCTGTTACGTGAGTAACCGAAGAAGCCAGTTTGGCTAATTCGATCTTTTCGTCCGCCGGTCCACCTAGCAAGTCATAAACGACCGAATTCTTTTCGATCGTCTTGTGCGGTTGTGTTTTGATTCGGCGCGGGAAGTCTGTGGGCCCGTAATAATCGACGATCGCCTGAACGGCCGAGGACTGATCCAAATTGCCACCGACATTTCCCTCTAATGCCTTGTACCCATTTGTCGTGCCAAGCAATGCTGCCAAATGGCCGCCAGCACTTGACCCGGTGACCGCTATGCGTTCGGCATCGTAACCATACTTGTCTGCATTGGCTCGAAGCCACCGGAGTGCACCTTTGCAATCGTGCAGTTGAGCTGGAAAAACAGCCGTACTTGTTAGGCGGTAGGCAATGCTCGCTACAGTGTAACCCTCCGCCGTTAACCATTTCACATAACAATTGGCCTTATCACCTTTGCGCCAACCGCCACCGTGAATCCACACAACGAGTGGTGAATCTTATGTAACTTCTGGAAAGTGAAAATCGAGTTTCAGGCTATGTTCATCGACTGTTGCATACTCGACGTCTTTCAAAGTGGACTTTGTCTCACGTGAACTCAAATCTGTCACCACAATCAAAATAAGGCAAAAAACAGTCAGGCAAGAAACAACGCGGTAAGAGAATAGTTGCAGACGAGTCATGATGATTTGCAAGCTAAGAACCTAAGGCAGCAACTATTTTGACACGCTTAATGCCGTAATGGTCGCATCGTCTCGCAGATACAAGATGCCGTTTGAAAGTGTTGGTGCCTGTCGCGAGCCTCGATGTACTTTTTGGCGACTTAGCTCAACGTATTCCTTCGAGTTTGCTTCAATCACAACCAATTCGCCCGACATCATGTTCAGGAAAAGTTTTCCATCGGCGGCAGTGAAGTTGCCTTTACCGAAACGAAGCTCTTCCCATGCCAATTCGCCAGTGGTCGCATTGACGCATTTGAGATGAGTCAGAGG
>JAKUOW010000020.1:4626-33405 GCA_022451045.1 Pirellulales bacterium
GATTTGTATGGATAGGATCGCTACGATTTGTATGAGCATTTCTACTGGGAGATTGCGGGCCGCCGAATGGGTGTGTTTGGCGCCACTCTGTACGGAAGTCTGCCATTCATTTCTGAGTACGCTACTCGGTCCCTGCGAAGACCATTTTTCCGTCAATTTGTAAGAGTCCTTTCCTTTAGCGACGCTCAGTAGTACGGAACCGTGATTTTCGCCAGACGAAAAGAATAAATCCTTACCTACAAGTTGCGGTGTAACAATATTACAATCAAACGGAGTGACGTATTCGTAACTCCAAAGCGATTTACCCGTTGTATCAACACCACGTACATTCGTCCCTGTGTATACGACGATTTGCTCTTTGTCTGCAAGCGTTAAGAGAGAAGGGGAAGAGTAGCCGATAGCATCAGGCCATGATAAATGCCAAGCTTCTTTCCCATCATCCAGATTGTACGCAGCAAGCGCTGATCCATCCTTGTGCCCTGTGGTTACTGCAACTGTGTCGCCAACAATCAGTGGCGAACATGCCATACCGTAATCTGCAATCTGGCCACCAAATACCTTTACGGTTTCTATCGACCAATTCGTCGAACCGTCAGCAAGGTTCAGGCTTATCAGATTCCCCTGACCCGTAAATACAATCACATTGTCTTTGTGAATGCAGGGAAACGCACGAGGTCCGTTGCCCATTGAGTTCTTAAACTCCGGTGCGACTCCGACTTCCCATTTTGATTCACCGGTTTTTGCATCGAGCGCGATAACAATTTGTTTGTTATCTCTTTGAACAATTGTTATTGCGGTACCGTCAGCTACGGCGACGCCGGACATTCCAACCCCGCCGGATACTTGCCAGAGAACGTTTAGCCCGCTGTCAGGGATGTCAGCGATTAGACCCTGTTCTGCGGAGATGCCATTTCTATTTGGCCCAAGATGTTGCGGCCAGTCATCAGCGAACGCGAGACTGGTAAGAAGCATGAGGCAAACAGCAAGTATGGATATTTTCATTAGCTGAATATCGAATTGGATAGTGTGCTCTTGCTATCGGCAAATGTCTCTTGTTCTATGCCCATTGCCTGCAGAACGCTCAGGTACATGTCAGACATCCGTGATTCGCCGTTGCGCCAGTGCGTGCCGTGCTTCAGCCCCATGTTACTACCACCAACGAGCATGGTTGGCAAGTTTCTTGGGTTGTGCGTTGTCGAGCAGCCACTGCCGTACAACACGATGCTGTTGTCTAATACGCTGCCGTCGGTGTCCTTAAACTCTTGCAGGCGTTCAAAGAAGTACGCAAGTTGTTCACTTAAGAATCGGTCATATTTAGCAAATCGGTGCTGACCATCTTTGTCATAGGCATGAGACAGTCCATGGTGCGTGGTACCTAATCCGAGCTTTACTGGGAACGTATCACTAATTCCCATGCCGTCTTCACGGTTTAGCATGAACGCGACTGATCTGGTGATGTCAGCATCAAATGCCAGAGCGATCAGATCAAACATGTTGCGATAGTATTCTGCCGGTTCACCTTCGTTCGAGGCGTCCAAGTCTAAATGCGAGTAGTCCTGATCCTTGATTGGGATATCAATCCACTTCTCAGATGCAATCAGGCGTGTCTCGACTTCGCTGAGAGAAGTTAAATATTGATCCATTTTCTCCCGGTCACTTCGGCCGAGTCGTTTACTCAGGGAGCGTGCATTCTCCAATACAGCATCGACGAGCTTGATCCGTTTTTTTAGTCCTTCTCGTTCTGCTTCAAGTGATGCTTTGTCTGCTCGGAATAGGCGATCAAACACGCGCCGAGGATTGTTCTCAGCGGGAATCGGTTTGCCTTCTGCGTTGTAGGAAATCGTTCCAGTCCGTGACAGAAATCCTACGCCGGCATCGATCGAAAGTACAAGCGATGGTTGACGACAGTGTTGTTTTGTATGTTGTGCAACGACCTGATCGATGCTTACGGAATTAAATGTCCCTGGCTTTGGGTTGTGAAGTGGCGCACCAGTGAGCCACATGTCACTACAGATATGCGGATCCGCAAGAAGCCCGTTTGGGTGATGCAGCCCACCCATAAAGCTCAGTTGGTTTCTGAACTTACTCAACGGAGCCGTCGATTCACCAAATTTAAACTCGTTGCCTGTTGTTTTGGGGAACCAACTCCATTCATTAATGCCGTGTTCTTCCTTTGGAAGAGCCATACCATTGGCAGTATAAAGAGCGCAGAATCGACGAGCACGATTGTCCTGTGCTTCTTGCCCCATGGCTTCGAGTACCGGTAGGACCAGTGCAGCTCCAGCGACACCTTTGAGAACACTACGGCGGTTAAGTTGGATTGATTGAGTCATTGTGGGTTATTCCCTGACAGGATATCTGACGGCACACTCTTAAGTATGCGCTATGAATAATTCCTAAACGTGGACTTGTATGGTTTTTGTGTGCGAATTCACGAGGTTACTTTTCCATGAATAAATCACTCTTAATCACCCACCGAACCATGTCCTTCATTCGGTAGCCTTCCTTGCGTAATTCTACGCCCTTCTCTTCAAGAAGCACAAGTTCATTGTAACTGAGGCTACGGCCTACAGCGTAACTGGCCAAGTGCTTAAGAAAGCTAAAGGCGACACGGTCGATCCGATCGTGTGCTAAGTAGTCTTTCAACGCATCCAGATCCTGAACTGATGTACCATCAGGCAGCGTCGAAGACGCAGCTAACTTTGGCTCTTGCTTCAGGTAACCACCGGCATCGAAGACTTCAAACGGCATGCCCCACGGGTCAATACCGGCGTGGCACTTTGCACAGCCGGGTTGGTTTCGATGGAGTTCCAGTCTTGCGCGTAGTGGCAACGCCGCCGTTTCTGCTTCCAGATCCGGGACATTTGGCGGGGGATCGTCCGGTGGTTCTGCTATGATTTTGCGAGCGAGCCAAGCGCCGCGTTTGATCGGGTTTGACTCACTACCATTGGATAACCCAGCGAGTATGGCAGTTTGTGATAATACGCCGCCAAGGTGCTTCTGGTCGTGGTGAATCGGAGCAAACTTTAATCCGCTGTCTGATTTTTCGGCCAGCCCGTAGTAATCCGCAACCACGTCATTCGCCACGATGAAGTCAGATTGGATGAGTTGCGATAACGGCATGTTGTTTTCAATGAGATACTTAACCGTGGCAATGGGTTCCTGCCTTAAATGTGCCTTCGCGTGGTAATGCAACGCCGGGTACTTTTTGTGGTCGACTTCAACCACGTCGACTTTCTCCAGGCTTAACCACTGCGTTGCAAACTCTGTCGCAAAGTCCTCAAATCTCGCATCCGCAATCATGCGGTCCACTTGGGCATCAAGGGATCTTTCCAGTTGCTTACTGGCTGCAAGGTCAAGCAATTCTACGTCCGGACTCGTATTCCATAAAAAGTAGGAAATCTTTGATGCGAGCTCAAACTCACCGAGTTTTTCTGCTTTCGGTGAATCGCTTGTTTCAATAAGGAACATGAACTGCGGGGACGTGAGGGTTACGAGTAGGGCATCTTTTATGGCCTGAACGAAGTCGCCTGATTCGGCGTAGGTTGCTTTCCATGTCAGGTAAATCGAGTCCGCTTCTTCACGTGTAACGGGTCGTCGAAAGGCTCGACTTGCAAAATGCGTTATGATTTCTCGGGCATATGTCGACGGGTCATCTTCATTAGGTGATTTAATGAATAAAGAAGTGTGTGACGTGGGTGGCCAAGATTCGTAAAGAGGTCCTTCGAATTCAATCGATTGGATAAGCAATCTTGGCATATCGCGGCCATCGGTGTACTCACTTCTGACGCCAATTTCACGAACGCCGGCAAGGTAATTCACATTATTGTCTTCTACGTCCGGGCTTGGATAGTTGTTGATGGCTCCTTCGAATGTGTAGGTCACTAACTCTTGGTCGATTGATATCGGTTCCCCAACTCTTGCCAATGTTGAACCGCAATCACGTCGCAATCCGGCGTGCACACCTAGAATGGGTAGCCGTCGTTCAAATGCCAGAAATGCTTTGCCAGTGTCACTCTCGTGTTCCAGAGGAGTGAAAATGACTCTTGAAATTCTCGAGAGATCTCCGAATGTGAATGAAATGGTTGTATTCCCGGAGTCGAGACGTGTTGCTAATACGGCTGCTGAAGCATTAGAGTCGGCGTCGCCGATCTTATGCAAATGAGTCTGAAAAACGCGGTCACCTATTTTGATGGAGAACGGTGATTTGTCTGGAGGACTTCGATAGTAGACGTCCATCTGATAGAGGCCATCTTGTGTGATTTCAACGTTACGCGACGGAGATTCATTTACACCTGTTAATACAATCGATTTTTCATGCCCTTCGGCCAATGCTTTTGTAGTTCCCGGTAGCAGTAAAGCGTCGTTGTATTTGGCAGCCTTGACGCTAACCCGAAATCGCCCGTGCGGTGGTAATTCTCTCAGTGAGATTTTGAAGTTGGACATGGGGCCATATGTACTCGATTGGCCAAATATCTCCAGACTTGGAATTGCCGGTCTTAATAACAGTCCTTCGGGTACCAGGTCATATGGATTCCCCTTCGGGTAACCATCGGTGCCGCGAACACATGCAAATACCGCGTGGTATATGCTGTCAAAATCTCTCCACCCTCTCACGGTGTCGTTTCCGCGATATCCTTCGATGAAGCGAAACTTGGTCTGCATGTAAAAAGGCTCATAGTCAAAGGGCTTGTTTGGCTCCAACTGAGACACGATAAACGCGTCATTGGGAAGCAAGCGACTGAGTGCACCAAGAATGAGTGGGTCCGGGTAAGGATCGGCGTTGATGTGCTCGCCTAGGTCCATCTTGAAGTTCTGAATGGACGGTTTGGTTGCTTCGTCGACAATCGCAATGTTGAGAGCTTGCTCGGCGATTTTGAAATATGCTTCGACGAGCAACGGTGAGAGCAGTAGCGTATCACCATTGTTTTTGAATCCATCCCTGGAGATGCCGTCCGGTGGCAGGATGTCCGTGAGATTGTCATCAATGCCAAGTAAGTCTTCGAGTGTGTTTTTATATTGCTCGACGGTAAGTCGTCGGATCGACCCATTCTTCTCTGTGTCTCGAGCGAGTGTCGCGTTCATGGAGTTTTCAATCCATGTTTCGAACAGGGCCCTTTCCGCAGCAGTAAGTTGCGGCTCATCCTCTGGTGGCATCACATTTTCAGAGACTTGATCCAGGATACCTTTCCATAGGAATAGACGGTTGTCTTCCATGGCTCCATCAAGGTGGTCTACCTTGATGCCAGACTGCATTTCCTCCGTGTTATGACATCGAAAGCAGTATTTTTGAAGAATGGGCTGAATCTGCTTTTTGAATGACCGTTCTTCGGGATACGGTCGACGCTTGGTGGTTTGCTGTGCTGTGGCAGTCTGCCCCAGAAGTACCAACAAAGATGCAAACATTAGAACGTGGCGAATGGCAATCATGAAAACCAAAATGGGTCGGGAAATCAGTGCGGGAATCGAATCAACTGTGTATTTTAGCAGGTTTGATTGATCGGCGAGTCGCTGCACGTGATGAATGGAGCTTTTTGTGACTGGCCATTTGCCAAACCATCAAACATCGGTTGTAAATCAGTCTGGATGTTGCGCTGAAAATCACGGACACCATCAAATAACTTAGATTCACTTTGTGGTGTTGAATCAGACGTAGTCTTCGAAATTATCTCATTTAAGTGAACTGTTTACACTACTGTTCGTTAGTGATGCAGTACAGCTTTGTCGCTGTCCTGATAAATAACTTACCTTGGCTAACCGCCGGTGTTGAAAGGCAGAGCTCACCGAGTGAGTTTTTGCCGATGACTTCAAATTCTGAACCAGCTTTTACGACATAAGTGTCACCATCTTCACTCAGAAAGAATAGCTTTCCGTTGTATGCCCACGGTGACGAAGTGAAGCTCACTCCTCCCGCAAATCGGCGCTTTCCGTAGATTTCTTTCCCCGTTTTTGCTTCATGGGACGTGAGAAATCCCCGGTCGTACAGCGTGTAGTACTGTCCTTTGTATACGATTGGCGACGGGTTATAGGGTCCTGCTAGTGGAAGGTACCAAACGATGTAATCGTTTGCATTTTCATCTCCATCTAGTGTTATGTCGCCAGACGCACCCGGGCGAATCGCAAAGACTGGTCGATGTGCATCACCGATATAGCCGGAGGTAATGTAAAGGATTCCGTCTATTGCAAATGGGGATGGAATCACCAGATTGGACATCCGTCCGTTGAATTCCCAGAGCAAGTTTCCGTCCAGGTCGTAACTGCGATTGCGATTAAACCCGCACACAACGATTTCTGTGCGCTGCTTGTTTTGCCAAATATAGGGCGTTGCCCAGGTCGTGCGTTCGTCGCGATCTGTCCGCCATTGGACTTTACCCGTTTTAGTATCCAGAGACGTAATATATGACTGACCTTGGTTGTCATACACAAAGATCACCTGATCACCGTGAACAACCGGAGATGCCGCTGCACCGTAATCGTAAAACGTCTTTTCAGGCGTGATATTGTGTTGCCAGAGTAACTCACC
This sequence comes from Pirellulales bacterium, assembly GCA_022451045.1. GTDB lineage: Bacteria > Planctomycetota > Planctomycetia > Pirellulales > Pirellulaceae > UBA11883. The sequence goes on from JAKUOW010000020.1 coordinate 11,150, forward strand.
GTCTAAGTCGTAGCAAAACATTCCCAGATCGCCAAACAACACGTACAGCCGTTCACCATCAGTGGTCGCCGTTTCCACACCGTAAGTGCTTTTGGGGTGTCTTGGTACAACAGGATTCCCTTTATGAGCCTGTTTTTTCCAGATCACTTTGCCGGTGTTAATATCCATGCAATAAACAAGCCATTGGTGAATGCCCTTGGCTGGATCGCGAACACCCTGACCGAGATAAAGCCCTTTGCTGGGTTTCGTGTTCTCTTCTTCGCTTACTACCGTAGTTAAGAAGACTTTGTCGCCCCAGATTGTGGGACATGACCATGCCCAACCCGGGATGTCTGTAGCCCACTTTACGTTTTCCGTGGTACTCCAGGTTTCCGGCAATCTTGGATCATCACTAGAAACACCATCACCGTTCTGGCCGCGGAAACGAGTGAAGTTCTCTTTGTTCGTCTCGCCTGCAGACAGTGAACTCGCTAATGATCCTAGAACGAGGGGTAAGATGATTGCCCGCATCAATACGTTCGTTAAGTACATGTAATTAGTCCTTGTCTGATAAGACTTGTTTTGGAGGGCGAACTTTCTTGCCGTTAAGTAGAGTGCCAATTGGTGTGTATCGTACACAATATTCGTACAGGAATAGAAGAATTTGCGTACAGACGACACACACGAGTGTGAATTTGAAGTATGGATTCCAGTCGCGATCTCGAACCCACCACTGTAGTGCGAATACTACCGGAAGATGTGCTACATATAACCAGTAGGATGAATCCGATACATAACGCATCGCTTTGTTTTCTGTTGCTAGGATATTTCGGAACATACCAAGCAATGCAAACGTGGACAAAGTGACACATATTACTGCATTAATGTCCGAGATTATGCGCCTGGTGTCCTGTTCGAAATCGAACAATTGATAGAATCTTGATTCGGTGCCTGAGAAGATAAACATCAACATGACAACGATCGCCATCAACACTGCCCAGTGCTTGGCAAATGATGCAGATTGGATCCGTTTGAAGGCACCCATCCATCCAAAGATGGTGAGCCAGCAAAACAGGCAGGAAACGATTCGAATACCATTGTCGACCATCGTATCACTGAATTCATGATGTTGGCGAAGATACTGCCAAACCCACGAATCCCCACGCGAGGCAAAGAAATACAGGAATGCGGCGACGGGTAGGGTTAACCACCAATACTTGCCGACTTCAACTGTGTGATCCTCGCTGTCAAAGTAAAAAGCACCGTACATGAAAAACACGGCATAGTAAAACAACAAGTGTGGCTGAGGGATCATGCCCGTGCTCGTATCCGGACCGAAGTTAGATCGCATCAACCAGGTCGGTATGAAAATCAACGGTACAAGCCACAAGTATTTCAGGGGTGAAATCACGAGCCAATCTGGCAATTTCTTGATTCCGCAAACGTTAGCGAAAAGCGAGTAAATCGCAAAGATTGCGACGAGCCAGCACAGAAACCACAGGAACCACAGATGTGAAAATTGATTGGAGTTTATGACGTGGAATCCTTGTCGCTGAAGATGGTCACGGAGCTCTTTTTGAATATTCTCAACGTGCTGCTTGCGACGTGCTACTTCTCGATCGCTGAAGTCATTTGGGCTCGCCAACGATGCTTGGACTTTTGTCAGCTCTTCCTGCAAATTCTCGTGATGTTGATTGCGATCTGAGTCGTCTTCTACCAGCCAGCGTCCGGTGGATTTGCTCAGGATTGAGTATGCGGTTGGATGTTCGAGCTTATTGAAGTACCAACGCTCGCCCTCATTTACAAATCGCCAGAATTCATCTTTTAGGTCATACCACTCCCATGGTTCATCATTGTCATCATCATCTTCCCCGTCCTCTTGATTTTTACAGTTCGGTTTGCGATGTGTTTCAGGGTCAAACTTTGGATGTTGCAGACCAAATAAGTGCGTGGCAATTCGCGGTAATTGGTAGTTGTAGTGGCCTGCGTCTACGCCGGTCCAAAACCGACCTGCATATTCTTGTGCCCGTTGAACCATTTCATCTGTGATGTCTCGCATCGACAGATCGGCTGGGGTGTAGCCATTTTGATCCTTGATAGTTAAGTCGGCGCCACGTTGGATCAGTAAATCAGCTACTTCATATCTACCGAAGAACACGGCATAGTGTAGGGCGGTAATGTGCTCTTCGTTAAGGAAATTGATATCAACATTGTGATCAAGGATTTTCTCGGCCACAGCGCGTCGATTGTGAATCGCTGCATAGGCAAGCAACGAAACTCCGAATTGCTTACTGATCGTGTTTGGATCGACCTGGTCATTGAGCTTCGATTGGATGTAACGCCAATCTCCATTGCGAGCATGCTCGAAGATCTTCTTGCCTGCCGGGCGTGGTGTTCCCTCCTCGCGTTTACCAGTAACAACTTCAAGTAGGTGAGCGACTTCGACAGAGTTGTTTTCCCAGGCAACATCAATGGCTGTTTTGCCACCACGATCCTTGGCCTCAAGGTCTGCTTCCGACTCGACCAGGAACCTTATAACGTGTTCGTGACCGTTTCTGGCTGCGAAGTGAAGTGCAGTCCATTTGCTTGCTTCTTCGGCTTGATTAATATCAGCTCCGTTAGCCAGGAGCCGTTTCATTCGACCGACGTCACCTCGTTCGGCAAATCGGTAGAAGGGTGTCTTATCTTTTGCCTCATTTAATTCGCGTCGGTGTTCATCGGCTTTGCGTATCGTCTGATGTACGAGTGACTCTACCGGTAGGATTACGTAGAGGCCGATGAGACACGGCAACAGGATTCGCATCGTCCGGTGTTTTAGAAGCGATGCAATTCCTCGTTTGCGCCATAGCATGGCTGTGAAGAAACCGCTCACCACGAAGAACAACGGCATGCGGAATCCATGAATAAATCGAAAGAAGTCTGAAAACCACTGGTCGCGTTGGCCGTCTTTTACACTCCATCCTTCATGCCCGAATGCCAGAGCAGCATGGAGACCTATGCCAAGCAGCATGGCGATAGCACGAAGTGAATCCAAGTCGTGTCGCCTTGGAATATTGCCAGAATTTGGTTGTTGAGACTCAGCCAATGTGTTTTAACCGTCAAGCTGTTGTGATCTAAGCCGCGTTGGGTGTTAGGTGGATTCGAGTATTCACTGCGGCAATGGGAGGGAAATGGAGTACATGAAGCTGCGTACAGATACACGGATACTCTATGAGTGGCCTGCTACTACTCTTATAAGCTAAAAACGCGAATTTCGTTAGCCATGAGCGGGGAGATTGTGGCCCCATCGAGTCCTGTGAAGCTATTTTTGTGCTTCGTCATATCGTAGAACGGCATTGAGCATCAATCCATGAATCCTCACGGAATCTTTCACTTCGTCAACTGAAAACCAACGCAACGACCCTGTACCTGCTGATTTTATGGTGATCTTCAGTGGTTCATTTTGCCGAAGCATGCCCGTTGGTACTCGAAGAAAGAAGAATCCGGCAGAGTCAACATCGGAATTCCAAGTGCAAACGAATTTGAGATTCACTCTGGTATCGGGATTACTCCATTCCTTGGAAGAAGTGGTTGCATCAAATTTCAAAACATCATCATCATTTAGTTGCAGTGTGAAACCGGATGACTCTGGTTGTGAAATCCAACCTGTGCCTCCGAGAAATAGCAATGTAACGTGCTTAGCATCGGCGATTTTAGTCAGGGGTTTTGTTTCCCATGCGAGGGATTCATTTCCATGTTCCTGTCGAAAAAAGGCTCTGTCAGATTGTTTTCCGGTGAAGTCAAACCAGACGGCACGTTTCGGGGATTTGCTATTCAGCTTTGAAAAACCATTGATAGCGGATTCTGAAATCCCCGAGGTATCTCTAATCTCTCGACGCTGAGTTGCGGTGAGATTACTAGCCCATGTGTCAGCGTTGTTGGCTAACCATTCCCGAGAGGTCGGTAGCTTCAGGAATGTCGGTTCTGGCTGATCATCGGTGTTAGCAAAAGACTCTCCAACCAGATCGACAACCGTGTTGCAGATCAAGTCCTCGATCTCCGGTGAATACCGTGCAGGAAGTGCATAGTAGATTTGTGAGAAGTCCGTTTCGTAACCACCCTCTTTTAGTAGCCGCTTGGAAGGAATATAGCTTGGAACGTCGTTCGACCAGCCGTTGATCCACAACCGTCTCCAGTCCATTGTGTTTTTCAATCGGACGCTGTAATCCACGGCGACTTCACCAGCGAGAAACACAATCGCAAGATCGTCGTCGAATTTCCAGCAGGTGACTGGGTAGTCAACATGCGACTGTAATCTTCCTTTGTTCTTGATTCGCTCGACCATGGCTTTCGCATGATTACCATGGTATCCACCGCTTTTTGCTAGCTCTTCAAAGTGTTTGGGATCCGGTAATTCATCGAGCGGAAGTGATAGCTGCTTGAAGGACGCCTGTGGCTCGTCAGGTAAACTTGTCAGTTCATTGGAAAGCACTCGCTTTACTTCCGTTGCGATCGATGCGCCGTGTTGCTTTGCGATTTCCATGTTTCCACTTGGTTGTGGTCCGACATCTGCTCCACACCCGATGGTGGTCAGTGCAATAGCACCTTCATACAGCTCTTCAATAGCGAGGTTGGAGTTTCCTGCCCAATCTCCACCAATATGGTTGCGTCCGCCGACCGTGGTGCAGTGGCAGGCATAGTTTGTCCAGACGGCAATCATGTTGCCGTCATTGTTTCGTGCAGCCATGACAGGCAAACTGTGGTCGACGGGGCCGTTCTGTTGAAATCCAAAACCCGCCCACTTGCCGTTGCTAATCACCCTGCGATTTCCACCAAAGTCGACGATCCCTTGTCCCCATGAAAGTGAAGCTGGTTGTCGGTTATCGAGTGCTGCTTGTGCCGTCTTGATCAGCTGTTCGGTCAGCCAGAGTGTATACCGATCCACCCGTTCTTCTTGAGCGTCCGTAGTCCTACCGGCCCAAACGATTGTGGCATATCCGCGAAGCGCAGGTGCGTTGTGCGTGTGCGTGCTGGAAATCACCAGTTGTGATTCAGTGATAGCGTGAGATTCCTTCAGCTCGGCTAGTACAGCTCGTGTTATATGTGCAGGCACGCCACAATTATCGACGGCAATTAGGACGACAGGTTTTGTATCTCCGATCGCAAGTGAACGTGCCCATATAGGTTGATCCACACCGACGTGCTCACCAGGTCGTCCACCGTATCCAGCCAGAAGTACCGGATGAGTTGGAGTAATATCGGTCTTGGCAACGCCTAGGAGCGTTTTGGAGTGCGCGCAGTTTTCCAGGCATATAGTAGAATAGACAAATATCGCAATCGCCAATAATCGCATCACTCGGTCTCGCTTAGTAATCAGAATCACTTCCGTTAATTTAATCCCTGTCGATATCGCTTTAGAGTTTGCTTAGCCTGCTCTTCCGTAATCTTACCGACTTCTGGAAGCATACACCTGTCTCATAAGTACCCGTTTAGGATAACACGCCCGGGTATTAGGGGCATGAGTATGGAGACAGACTATTCGTGACGGAGTGCTTCGATCGGATCCATGAAAGCCGCGCGGCGAGCAGGGTAGACACCGAATGTGATACCTGCAAAGAGTGAGATGCCAAGCGCCAGTAAGACGGACCAAAGGGCAACGCGGGGCTCCAGTGTTAGCGCTTCGGGAGGCAACAGTGTCGGATCGAACCAAACGATGGCTTGCCGAATCACTCTGAAGATGGGTGCTACGAAGATGCCGAATAAGACTCCTAGAATACCACCGCTGGATGTCAGTAAAACGGCTTCAGTGAGAAACTGCTGAGTGATATGGTGTCGTTGGGCCCCTAATGCTCGCCGAATGCCGATTTCACGTGTGCGTTCGGTAACAGTGGAAAGCATGATATTCATGATGCCGATACCGCCGACGAGTAGCGAGATACCGGCAATCACGACGAGCAGTACGTTGAACATGGTCCGCATTTTCTCGGCCTGCTTGAGTAATTCCTTGGGCACGACTACGGCATAATCTTCCGTGTCGTGATACTTTCTTAGCAGTGTCTTAACGATCGCCGCCACTTCATCCACATGATCAATATGTTCCACGCCAATTGTGATTTGACTTAGTTCCACTCTCTCGCCCTGCCAGGAGCTACCGACCCGCTTGAGTACACGGTCGCCGATACGCATTTGCAACGTCTTTAAGGGGATGTATGCATCGGTGTTGTAATCCCGGGCTTCCAGGCTACCTCCGATGGCTGCCGATTCAGTCCGTGATTTCGTCTGTCCGATCACCGAATACAGTTCGCTTCCGACCCAAACGGTCTTACCGACGGTGTTTTCCGAAGGAACCAGCTACATTGCGGTTTCGTGAGCTAGGACGATTACCTTGTTGCCTCTATCGCGAGGGTGTAACCATCGTCCTCGTGCCATGTCCAGATGATTGAGCTCGAGGTATTGTTCCATGCAGCCGACCAGCTTGGAATCGATCGTGCGATCTTCCACTCGCAATTCATACAGGAATTCCCGCATCGGAACGGCGTCTTTAATCGCAGGTATTGTTTCTGTGATGCGGTCATAATCGGCTCGCAATAGGCCGTAGCTAGTCACATTGATTCGAGCGTTTTGAGGCTGGCTCGTATTGGTAGGTTTCTTGGTGCGGACAATTACGTTGCGTGCACCCAACTCCTTGATTTGTTCCTGTGCCTGATGGCTCACTCCTTCACCGATTGCAACGAGCCAGATCACGGTTGTCGTTCCAATAAAGATACCTAGGCCAGCCAAACCCGCGCGCATCTTATGCAATAGAAGGCTTTTTACACCAAGTTGAATCGTTCTGACGAAAAAGTTGTTCAAAACAGTTTGCTAGTGATAGAGGTGTATGTGATGTCGCAAAAGGTAGGCGGGAATGCGACAAACTTGCAACCGTAGCGAGGTTATTTGACAGCAATGTCAGATATGGTCTCGTTGTTGTCTTGTTCTTCCTCGGACTGGTCCAAAGTTTTCATGGCGTCGTTCTGAGCTTCTTGAACATAAGCCAGCGGGTTTAATACAACTTGATCCCCGGGCTTCAATCCATTCGTGACAACGATGTGAACGTCGTTACTCTCGCCGAGTGTCAGATGTGTCTTAGTTGGCACAGCTGTCGGATCGCTCTTGTCCTGAACCCAGCATGCAAATCCATCGAGAGTCTCAATGACGGCAGCTACCGGTACTGCGAGGATGTCCTTGTGTTCGGCCATGATGATTTCCACCTGTGCACTCATGCCTGGTTTAAGACCGGTTTGCTTTGGTAATTCAATAATGACATCGTATTGGACTTGATCACCAGCCCATGGGCCTAGAGGACTGGCAATATCTGCAACGGTTGTAACCTCTGCCTCGATCGTCCGGTCCGGCAAGGTAACAATGGCTCTTTGTCCAACGTTTACATTTTCTATAATGGCTTCATGGATGCCGACTTTTACCTGCATCTTATTAAGGTCCGGCATTATGAGCAGCAATTGTTCTTTGTATACGGTGCCCCCTTCGGTGATATCGGGCGCATTTTTCCACGCTGCGGCTCTGGGGTGAATTACCAGTCCAGATTTGGGAGCACGCACTTCACAGTATCCGAGTTCTTCAACCGCACGGTCGCGTCTGGAGGCATCAGCCATTGCACGTTCGTCGCTTGCCTCGAACTGCGCAACGGCGACGTTGTAATTTCCTTGAAGGTCTTCCAGCCACGTTTTGCGAGTTGAATTCTCGAGTACACTGATGGCCGTTTCTTTTACACCGGTTTCTAGTTTAAGCCGCATCACTGAGTTTTCCGCATCTTCAACCTGCTGATCACTCACATATCCGCGTTTGAACAGGTTGGACGTGAAAGAAAAGCGTTCCTGAGCAGATTTTAGGTTCGTTTTTAATTCTACGAGCTCTTTTTGCTGTCGTTTTAATTCAGCAACGTAATCGCCTTCTTTATATGAGTCGATTCTCAGACGTGCACTATTCATGGTGGCACGCCAATGTTCTGCACCAGATCGCGACCAGTGGGCATATTTTGATCGTTCTGCTATCTGCTCTTCAATGAACAGGGTGTCGAGTGTTAGTAGTAAATCATCTTTTTCTACATGTGTTCCACTTTCTATAACCCAAGTGATTGTGTTTTGACCGCGAACCTTACAGATGAGTTCGGTGTTTTCAGAGCTTTCCAAAGACCCTTGTTCGGTTGCAGTAACGACAAGATTAGTTCGCTGCACGGGGAAAGTCATTTTTGCGAGGCTTGATGCTTGTGGGCTCTTCTCAGGCATTGATATCACGGACACACCAATTCCACCACCAACGAGTAGTAATACTAGAAGCGCAATCAACCAGCGTCTTCCGGTTCCCGTCTTTTCGATTTGTTGTTCACTCGCCATCGTTAATACCTGTAATGGGATATGTCGGCTTATCTCCTGATGTGTTTGCCACGGTATTGGACGATTCCTGCTGGCCAGCATCATCGACATCAGCTAGTGGATTTAACAAAACCTCTTCGCCTTCCTGAACACCTTGCTGAACAATCACAAATACATCATTGCTTTCGCCAACGATCACGGCTCTTTTCTCTGGACCATTCGGCGTTTGTACCCAACAGAAATGTTGATCTTCGATTTCCAATACGCTTGAAACAGGAACCGTTAGCTTATCTTTATACTCTGACAAGATGATCTCAACTTCAGCGCTCATGCCAGGCTTGAGGCCGACTCCACTTGGCAGTTTTATTGTTGTATCGTATTTGACTATGTCACCTGACCAGGCACCTAGTGGTCGGGCAATGGTGGCAACTTCAGAGACTGCTGATTCGAGCGTTAAGTCGGGCAGTCGAATAATCGCTTTTTGCCCGGTCTTGACTGTATCAATGATGTCTTCATGGACGCCGACTGTGACCTGCATCATTTCAAGGTCGGGCATAATCAAAAGTACTTGATCCCGAACAACCGATACGCCCTCGGCTACGTCCGGTGTGTTTTTCCATGCGGCGATTGTTGGCAGGATTACCAGTCCGGACTTCGGTGCTGTGACGACACAGTTACCGAGATCCATTAAAGCCCTCTCAAGACGCTTACTGTCCATCGAGAGACCGGCATGGTCGGCCTCGATCTTGGACTCATGAGCTGTGATGCGTCCTTTTCGTTCCTCGAGTTGCATCGCTCTGCGATACTTATTCATGACATAAAGTTGGGTTTCTGCAACTTCGAGGTCGAGTTTGCTTTGTTCTACGGTTAGCAGATTACCTTCAAGAGCTAGGTCGGTAATAACCCCTTTACGAAAGAGCTTGCGGGCGTTTTCGTACTGTTTATTTGCAGATGCTAGATTTGCCTGTGCGATTTCCAAATCTTTGGTTCTGCGTTGAGACTCCTCTTTGTATTCTCCCTCCAGATATGCATCGACGGATATTCGCGCCTTGTTGAGATCGGCTTGTGTCTCGGCGAGTGTTGCAGTTGCTTCATGAACATTTGTACGCTGCAGACTAACGTTTTCTTCAATGACTTTCGTATCGATTCGAACGAGTTCGTCACCTTCCTTGACGACACTACCTGACGGTATCACCCACGTTACCGTATTGCGGCCGCGAACCTGACATTTGATTTCGGTGTTATCAGAACTTGCCAAGGCGCCTTGTTCGATGACGCTTACAAAAAACGGCCCGGACTTTACCGTATGTGTGAGAATTCCTGAACCATCGCTCTCTGATTCAGTATTGAGCATTAATACTGCCGAGGTGCCAATGACACCAATCATCAAAACGCCGATGACGAACTGAATAAAACCCCAGCGAGACTGATTTTCTCTCGCGGTATCTGAATTAGCTGGTGCAGTTGCGATGGCCATTGATTCGATAAACAGTAGTTCAGTGTTTGGAACCCATTTACACTCTTATAGTAGCGAATGCAGTGGAATATCGTCTACGTCACAAGCAATGGATCAAATTTTGTTGATTTCAAAGATCCAAACACCCTAGCAACGAAAACTACGCTTCCTCCTATACATATATATGTCGTATGAAATGGAATGGTGGCGATTGTTTTTCTATTAAACCACCGCAGAAATGCATATGTTTTGCTTTAAGAGCAAAAAACAGCCGGGATGTTTCAGCTGACTGAAGAAACTTACCGGTGATCGGAGACAATTCGGTAATAAAGTCGGTAATAAACCAGGCGTCCGCATTAACGAGTTATCGGTGCGGTGGGCACATCATTGACTGGTATCGCAGCCGTCTTCTTGGGCTTTTTGCCCTTACGCTGATCTTTTGCGGCCCCCTCTTTTTCGCTGCTCGCGATGCGTGCAGATTCTCTTGCTTCTTCTGTAAGCGTTGTTGCGGATTCGGAGAGTACATCCAGCCGAGAACGCAGACCGTCATTCCATGCGTTATCTTCGTCTTTTATGCGATCCAAGGCGGCCTGCGCATCAGCTTCTGTCGTGTCTACTGGAAGTGGTTCTGCTGTCCACTTACCACCTTCGTCAAGCTGCATGACTCCCATTTCACGAGCCAACAGCATTTTGGCTGCATAGAAGTTCAACCAAGCTGAAAGAAATTGGTTTTGGGAACTTTGCATTAGGCGATATGAGTCGAGGAGGTTTCGTGATGTATTCGGGCCGAGCTGTGCTCCAGGCTGACCAGGTTGCCGTGGAGCGACCGGCCTGTAAATCTCACTTCGAGTCATATCTAACTGACGAATGGCGATCGCCACGGACCGTCGGTAATTTTCCAACGTGCGTTGAAGAAGTTGAATGTGCGTGGATAGTCCGCGTAAACCTTTGTAGATCCGATCCTGAGATTGGATGAGAGCTCGCCGGTTTTGTTGGTAGTTGATCATCGCTTCGCGATAAGCATTTCGTTCTTCAAGACGTGTGATTGGAGCATCAAATTCCACACCGAGACGCACGCTGCCAGTCGAGGCTTGAAAATCCACAGGGTTGTTTTTCGCGGTCTTAATGTCGCCACTTGCCGTGATGTTTAGCACAGATTGAAGTGCGTCGCGACGGAATTGAATCATTCGCCAGCTATCAACCAGTGCAGCCTTCGCATTCATGACGTCCAGCCTATTGTCTAGCGCGATCCGATAAGCAAAATCAGCTGCCAGTTCGATCTCTTCGAATACCACGGCTTCAGCACGAGCGCGAGCCCGAACTAGAAGCGAACGTTGAGCAAATTGAAGAGTGTCATTTAACCACACAACCAACTCGCGTACGCCAGCATCCGAGTCGAGCTCTGGTAGTTGCTCAATGGCGGCATCAAGATTTGCAGACGATTCGGTGTATTGTGTTTGAAGCTCAGATACAGTGAATTTCAGTTGTTCACGCTCCGTACTGAAGTCTGCAATCTCTTCTTCCGTCATGCGTGTTTCGCGATTCGGTACTGCGGCTTCCATAACTTCCACATCAACGTCGATGGATTCGAGTTGTTCTCGCATAAGCGGTAGCAACTGCTGGAACTTCTTTGCATACAAAGACAGTGTTTCAGTATCGACATCATCGGGTAGTAATCCGATTTCATCTCGCATGGAGAATATTGCATCCTGAATCTGCAAAGCGTCACGCGGGATGAATTGAATGGGGTTTATGAAGCTATCATCTATTTCAAGCTCGAGATCAGGCGGTAAACCTAGCGTGTTTATTTTGAAATTATCTAGTTGTATTTGGTACCGCAATTCCATTTGTTGCAGGGAAGCACGGGCACCTTCAAGTTCCTGACGGACCTGGTCAACTTGAAACAGTCCGATCACACCAGCTTCGTAACGTGCAACAAGTTCGGCTAGTGAACGTGATTGATTTTGCAGGTTGTCCTTAGCATTCTGAATCTGTTGTTTTTGTTGCAGCAGCCCGAGGAATCCTCCTACGCTTGCTTGACCAAAATGACCAGACAGAAACGTGCTTTTTCCGCCACGACTAGGCCCTTCGACTCCGAGGTCGCCAATGATCACGTTGGTATAGAAGCCTTGACGATATTGGCTATGTGCACGCACATTTGCTAGCAGTGATCGTTCGCTGTAGGTCAGTTGTTCAAGTGCTATGTCTTTTCCGGCACCGCGAAGTAAAGGCTGAACGAGCGAGAAGTTGATCAGCGATGATGCAAGGTTTGCATCATCTTTAGTGAATTCAAACACAAATGAGTTTGCAAACCCTGCAACCAACTGTCCTGCAGTTGCCAGTCGCTTTCTGGCCTGCAATGCCGGGTTTCCCGCACTAGGGCGACCGACTGTCATTCGATTCATCTCGCTACCTTCAAAAGGAGCAGTATCGAATAATTGCCCATTTGCTGGATTGACCCCGAACCCTGCGGGAATCAGACGTCCGTTGTGGTTATATCTTACGTCGTAACCGCCAAAATACTGAGTATCAAACCTAAATCTCTCGGTTGATACATCTAAAGCAGATAAGAATAGCGTCTCCATTTGACGCTGATATGTGGGCGAGTGTATGTAGGCAATCTGCAATGCAGATTCCATATCGAGTATCACCTTGCCATCCTCTGAGGTCTCCGTGTACTCAGAAAGCAATTCCCGCCATTTCGGGTTCTCGTTTTCACTCCGATCACCAAAGTCGTGCCAGTGCTCCCAACCTGGAATTCCATTAACCGATGCCATTAACTGGTGGGCAGACGGATCGTCTTGCGGTATAGGAGGTTTGTCGGGATCGTAAATGTCGTGATAGCGACTACGCGAGTCGATCTCGACGCTGTAGTCGTCTGCCTTCCATCGCTCGTCGCTGTTTTTTTCTTCGATCGCGTTATATGCATCACTATCGGCTTGAATCCGATAGTTCACCGGTGTACAGCCGCTAAGAGTGGCTGCCACGATGATCGAACAAAGAGCGGCTAAATTGAACTTGTTTGACGACATTCGAAATGTGGGTATAGGTGATTCTCACGGCAAGTACGTAATTGCACCGCAAAAATCTGGGGGACCAATTAAGTCATCAATCGTCCGCCAAGCCTATCAGTCTTAGAATAAGAAGTAGAGAACAGTGTTTTTTTCATAATTCAGTGGGATTTATTAAAATACGGTCTTCTACACGGTGCGTCATAGAAAGTTGTCGCTGCTTTCGTGTAATAATGGGAATATGGGATACAAAACAGGAAAAAGTTGGCGTACGAATACTACAACTGCAGTGGGTTTGTTGTGTGGGTTGCTCATTATCGGTGCGTCACCCTTATGTGGTCAAAAGGACGCGGTCAATCGGCCAAATGAGGCTGAAAAAATAGCAAGACCAGTCGACCGAACGGTTTCTTTTGCGGATGATGTGTTTCCGATTCTGAAACAGAAGTGCTTGGACTGTCATGAAGGCGCCAACCCAGAGTCAGGTGTTCGGCTAGATCACTATGCCAAGATGATTGGCCAATCGGATGGAATTCCGCTGGTTATCTCCGGTAAAAGTGAACAAAGCCTCTTGATACATGTCGTCTCGGGCTTGAAAGCTGATATCCAAATGCCACCTGAGGATGCTGGTGAGCCGCTGAGTGACGAAGAAATTGGGATACTGAGAGCCTGGATTGATCAAGGAGTTCAGTGGGAGGAAGAAGTTGCCGCTAACCCTAATGCAGTTGCAGCAAAAGGTCATTGGGCATTCCAGCCCATACGTCGTCCGCGAGTACCACAGGCCAAGTTCATCGTCTGGGATGCTACACGGAATCGTCGACGGCGGATCAACACCGACAATTCGATCGATGCTTTCATTTCTCAAGGGCATCGTGCACATATGGTCTATGCTCGGCCACAGGCCGATCCGGCAACGTTGTTGCGGCGACTGTACTTGGTACTGCACGGCGTCCCTCCGAGCAACGACCAGCTAACGTCCTTTCTAGCTGACAATCAAGTTGCGGCGTGGGAGGCAGTGGTAGATGAGGTGCTCTCTTCGGATCATTACGGTGAGCGGATTGGTCGTTTTTGGCTCGACTCAGCACGTTGGGCAGAGTCGGAAGGCTACGCTCAAAATAATCCTCGCCCAACGGCGTGGCGGTATCGAGATTATGTGATTGATAGTTTTAACAGTGATTTGCCGTACTCTGAATTCATTCGGCAGCAAATTGCCGGTGATGAGCTACAGCCGTATCGTGACGTGAATCTGATCGCAACAGGTTTCTTAGCAGCCGCCAGAATTAGCGCGGATGATTTACACTTCTATCGAGCTGAAAACGATATGTATACCGATATGGTCAGCGCGATTTCACGAACCGTGCTCGGATTAACTATTGGATGTGCACGTTGCCATGACCACAAATTCGACCCTATCAGCCAGAGAGATTTCTATCGTCTCAAGGCATTTTTTACTCGCGGGTTCCCTGGAAATATCGTATTGAAAGATTCTGATAAGCCGGCGGAGGTTGATCAGATTGCAAGAGATCTGCTGGAATTTGATTTGCAAGTTCGAAAACGCGTGCTCTCGACTGGTTATGAAGAAGAGCCAAAAAACGTTCGCGACTTGTTAAACACAAAAGAGTCTGAGCGGACACTTGCACAGGAGCGAGAATATCGTCCCTATCGAACGAAAATGAATATTCAGATCGCCGGATGTAATGCGTTCAGAATAAATGAGGATGAAAAGAAACGACTTGAGGAATTGCGTGCGAAACTTGACGGCGTAATTAAAAATACTCCGCAGACGTGGGGGTTTTATTCTCCTGTGACTAGCCCACACGTACTCAGCACACTGCCTATGGCGGGTAACTTTCCATTGTTGCACGATAAGACGCGGCTCGTGGATCAGAAGGATTACTTGTTAGCGCGAGGACAGATATTTGAAACTGTGGCGACCGTCACACCCGGTTGGCCCGAGGCATTCGGTTCCACGCCGGATTTGGAGAAGACCGATCGCAATCGGAGCGTATTAGCAAATTGGCTTGTTGCAGACAGCAATCCACTCACAGCGCGCGTATGGGTTAATCGAATTTGGCAATTCCATTTCGGAACAGGATTGGTCGATACCCCCGGAAACTTCGGAGTTAAAGGTAGTACTCCAACACATCCGGGATTGCTTGATTGGCTAGCGTCTGAGTTGATAGCAAACAATTGGAGTACGAAACATATTCATCGGTTAATTGTCACTTCGGAGACTTGGCGGCAGCGTGCAGTAAGTGTCATTGATGAAGGCGCATTACCAGACACCTCATTGTTAACAGCATGGCCGCGGCGTCGAATGGAAGCCGAAATTATTCGAGACTCCATGCTTCTTGTGTCTGGTGAATTGAATCGGAAGATTGGAGGAGTTTCCGTGCCGGTTGACCAGGAATCACAAAATACTCGTCGTGGTATTTATCTATTTCAAACACGCGACGCGCCACCCGAACTCCAATCTTTATTTGATGGGCCAACTGCTTCGTCCGAAGCGTGTCTCGAGCGGCAAGTGTCGACGTCTGCACTGCAGTCGTTATACCTGCTTAATGATGACTTCGCGCAGCGCCGAGCAATCGCATTAGCACAGCGAATTAGAGAGTCTGCCGGTGAAAATCTGGTTATGCAAGTGCGAAATGGATTTGAATACGTTCTTGGCCGAGAGCCGGATGCCGAGGAACTTGCGTTAAGCTTGGACTTCCTGAAGGACTATTCTAGATCAATTGAATCCGCTGCGGGTATCGAGGATGGCCTAACTGAAGAGCCACCAGAAGAATCACTTGTGTTGTGGTTGCGTGCTGATGCGGAAGTGTTTTCTGACGATGACAACTTGGCGACACACGGCGGTTCGGTGAGTAAGTGGCTAGATCAAACGGACGGCGAAGAGGACCAGTTAAATGAATCTGCACAAACGGACAAAGTCAGACGGCCCACACTATTAAGTGGTCGGTTCAACGGAATGAGCGGATTGCCAGTTATTCGCTTTAGCGGAGGTGCGTTTGGCACGTCGGATCATCTTTTGGTGGCACCTCACCACGAATCCCTAAATGCGACCAATGGATATGCGATTGCTACATCAGTGCGATTTAATGGAAAAGGGAATCGAAACGAACCGGTATTCGTAAAGGTGCGAAACGGTGGAAACGATATAGCCTGTATCAGCGTTATTCGCATGGCGAAGGATGGTCGCCTTGCAATTGGCCAAAATATTAATGGGCAATGGGCTGATCGGCTATTTACACCCGCTGCGGTTCCGGACGGAGTACCACTAGTGATTACGGCACGCTGGAGGGATAACAAACTGGATTTGCGCGTCGTTAGTCGGGAGGGTGAATTGGCATCCGTCTCCACCGAATTGGAAGGTCAGATTGACTTTGGTATAGGTGGAGAAGTGAGTGTCGGAGGCTACACAGCCGCGTTTTCTGACGACGGAGAGCGAATGAACGGTGATATCGGTGAATTGTTGTATTTCAACAGCGGAATCGATGATTCACAATTGCAACAGGCAGAGAGTTACCTTTCCGGTCGTTGGTTAAAAGAGGACGAGGATAAACTGACGGCCCTCGAGTTGTTTAGCCAGTCGCTGCTAAACTTAAACGAGTTTATTTATATCGAATAAAACATCAAGTTGACTAACAGCCAGCCTGTTTGCTACATCGACAGACTAGGCATAATTAAGATCAAGACTGAGTCTGGCACTCGGGCAAGATCATAAATCCGTGAGAGACATGAATAAGCATTACAAGCAATTCCCGTGTGGTCAGGTTGCAACGCGTTTTCATTCGCGACGTGAAATGTTACAGCGTAGTGCATTTGGATTCGGTTGGCTCGCAGCCTCTGGTCTGATCGAGCAAGAGCAACTTGAAGCGGCAAAACCAAACCGGCAATCAGACAATGCGACGGCCAGGTGTGTTGTCTTCCTGTTCATGGCGGGCGGACCAAGCCATATCGACACTTATGACCCCAAGCCTCTGCTAACCGAACTTGATGGCCAGGAGACACCGGAAAGTATCCGCAAGACTTTCAAGGCAACCGCGATGTTTGGAAACGGCACGCGGCGATTGATGGCAAGCCCGTTCAAGTTTGAAAACTATGGCGAATGTGGAATGCCCGGGTCTGAATTGGTGCCTCACACTTCACAGCACATGGATGACTTGTGCATGATCAAGAGCATCCAACACGATACCGTCATTCATGTTCCCGGCGAATACATGATGACTACCGGTTCCATTGCCGGTGACCGTCCGAGTATGGGTGCATGGGTACATTACGGTCTCGGGACTGAAAACCAGAACTTACCCGGCTTTGTTGTGCTTGGAGGTGGGCCTCGCCCCACGTATGCACCCGGTTTCTTGCCGTCAGAACATCAGGGTACTGCTATTAATGCGCAGGATGGTATTCCAAATCTGAACTTACCGAAGACCGTTACAACGGTTCAGCGTCAGGGGCAGTTAGGGCTGATCGACAAGCTAAATAAACGCCATCTCGAAAAGATTGGTGGAGACAGTGAATTGGAAGCACGCGTGCGAAGTTATGAGCTCGCATTTCGGATGCAAATGGCCGCTCCCGCTGTGTTTGATTTATCCAATGAAACGCAGGCGACGGAGCGACTGTACGGCATGGATGATGAAAAGACTCGCGAAGTAGGCACACGGTGCCTTTTGACGAGACGATTGGTTGAAAGCGGTGTCAGGTTTATTCAGTTGCGTGTGGATGGTTGGGATTCACATGATGACCTTGTTGATGGACATGGCAAGGCGTCAGGGAAATCAGATAAGCCCATAGCAGGGTTGATCGCCGACCTTAAACAACGCGGACTGCTGGATTCGACGTTATTGGTTTGGGGCGGTGAATTCGGAAGAACACCCGGAGTCGAGAAAAAAGGTGGCCGCGACCATTCACCGGGCGGATTTACGATGTGGATGGCCGGTGGCGGTATCAAAGGTGGTCAGGCAATTGGCAAGACGGACGAAGTGGGGTACACCGCAGTAGAGAGAATCCTCACGCCTGCGGATATTCATGCGACAATTCTCCATGCACTAGGCGTTGATCAATACGAGCTGTCATTCAAACATCGAGGGCGTAAAGAAATTGCGACGTTTAATGGCGGTGAAGTCATTGAAGAAGCCTTCAAGTCGTGATGTTTGGCGTAAGAATCTCTTGCACGGGGTTGCCGTGTACATCGGTCAGTCGATACTGGCGACCTTGATACTTATACGTTAATTGCTCGTGATCGATACCTAGCAAATGCAGCACTGTAGCGTTGAAATCATGTACGTGTACGGGGTTGTCAGCAACGTTGTAGCCAAAGTCGTCAGTGCTGCCGTGGACGTGGCCACCTTTCACACCGGCGCCGGCAAGCAGTGACGTGAAGCAGTATGGGTGATGGTCTCTTCCGGCATTGTCCCCCGGCGATTGTGAATAAGCTGTGCGCCCGAATTCTCCGCAGAGTACAACGAGTGTATCCTCGAGCAAGCCAAGCCGTTTTAAGTCGGTAAGTAAACCGGAAACGGGTTGATCGATACTGGTTGCTAGCTTGGGTAGAAGGGACTTGAGTTTCGTGTGGTGATCCCATCCCATGTGAAAAAGCTGAATAAATCGGACATCGCGTTCGGCTAGTCGTCTTGCTAACAGGCAGTTCCGGGCAAACGTTCCAGGTTGCGTTACTTCCGGGCCATAGAGAGCAAGCGTCTCTTCGGTTTCATCCGCAATGTCCGCGAGTTCCGGAATGCTTTGCTGCATTCGAAAGGCGAGTTCATATTGTTCAATGCGATTTCGAATTTCGGGGTTGGCGACGATATCAAGTTGTAGTCGGTTTAGTTCGCCCAGGTCGTCGAGCATATCACGTCGTATATGACGTTTAATGCCCGGTGGATCAGCAAGATAGAACACGGGCGATCCAGTATTTCGGAGTTTTACGCCGGCGTGTTTTGTTGGTAAAAATCCGGATCCCCAAAGTCGACTGTAGAGAGGTTGCGAGCCATTTCCACCTTGCGAGGTAAGTGCGACGTATGTAGGCAGATCCTTATTTATAGTGCCGAGGCCATACGATACCCAGGCGCCGATGCTTGGGCGACCTGCAAGTTGAAATCCCGTCTGAAAGAATGTGATGGCCGGATCGTGATTGATCGCTTCGGTATGCATCGACCGAATTAAGCAGAGGTCGTCGGCGTGATTCCCGATTTGCGGCAGCAATTCACTCAATTGGATTCCGCTTTCGCCGTGATGCTCAAACTTGTATGGAGATGGCAGGACTGGGAGGGAATCCTGTTTTGACGTCATCGTAGTAATACGCTGGCTCTTGCGAATACTGTCGGGGAGTTCTTTGCCAGCATGAGTATTCAATGCCGGTTTGGGATCGAATAGATCGCAGTGACTAGGCCCGCCTGACTGAAATAGATAGATGACCCGTTTGGCTCTCGGCTCAACCTTTTGCAGTCGTGGCGGAAATGCGCTGCAGTTTTCATTTAGTAGCGACGCTAATGCGCACATTCCGAGACCATTTGCTGTGGATGTAAGGAACGTGCGACGCGAGTTTAAAATCTGGTCGCTTTCGTGGTGGAGTTGTCTTTTAATCATCCGGATTCCTATCGATACAATGTTTCGTCAAGATTCAGGAGAATACTGGCCACGGTACTCATGGCTGCTAACTCTGACCGATCTACGTCAGGGTTGATGGGAGACTCGCCAACTTCGAGAAAGCTCCCTGCTTCGTCAGGAAATTCCTTGAAGAAACTCAATCGCCTGTGGTAGCCGCGAATAAGTAGGTTTAGCTCGGTTGCGGTAGCATGACGTTGAGTTGCTATGCGAAATGCAAGCTTGATACGTGCTTCGGTGTGCAATGACTGTAATAGAACCCGTTCGGCAAGCTTTCTTGAGGCTTCGACATAGGTGATGTTATTTTGAAGTGCTAATGCCTGAAGTGGTGTGTTGGTGTGAGTCCTCTTTGTGTTGCATACTTCGCGGCTTGGTAAATCGAAAATAACCATTTCAGGTGGAGGAACCGTCTTGCGAATCGTGATGTAAAGGCTCCGGCGGTAGAGAGCATTTCCGTGATCCTGTTGATACGTGCCACGTTTTTCGACTTCTTCCCATAATCCGGCCGGTTGGTACGGGTGTATGCTGGGCCCGCCAAGTTGGTCATTTAGTAATCCCGATACAAATAAGGCCTGATCTCTGATTGCTTCAGCACTTAGTCGCACTCGTGGTCCTCGACTTAGCAATCTGTTTTCGGGATCGCGTTGCAGGCGTAATGTGTCGACACGATTATCTTGTTGGTAAGTCTCACTCAGAATGATGGTCTTTATTAGTTGCTTGATATTCCAGCCATTCTCAGCAAAGCCTATAGCGAGCCAATCAAGTAGTTTTGGATGACTGGGCCAATCGGACTGTATACCAAGATTTTCTGAAGTTTTTACGATGCCAGTTCCGAACAACTGTTCCCAAATGCGGTTAACAAAGACACGAGCAGTCAGGGGGTGCCGGCCGTTTACCAACCAGCGTGCCATGGCCAGTCTATCTACCGGTGCGTCTTCTGTAATGACTGGTAATACAGACGGCAGTCCCGGTTGTACCTCTTCTGATGGCGCATCGTACTGACCGCGTGTGAGAATTCGGGCCGTTCTCGGTGTATCCATATCCCGCATGATCATCACGAATGGATGTTCGGTGTCTAGTTCAGTGATCTTCTGCTTGCGGTCGTCATTGTCTGGGAGACGCTTCTGAATGTCCTGAAGCTGCTGTTCATATAACGATTGCTTGTATCGTATCCGTGGTTCAGCGGCACCGCGGAGGTTGTTAATAAATCCTTTTTCGTCCAGATTGTTGAACAAGGCAAACAGTTGGTAAAACTCTTGCTGGCTTATGGGGTCGTACTTGTGGTCGTGACACCGGCAACAACCAAGTGTCAGTCCCATCCAAACTGCGCCCATTGTCTCCACGCGGTCGATTACATATTCGGTGCGCCATTCTTCATCGATTGCACCATCTTCGGTTTGGATGCGATTGTTTCTGTTAAATGCCGTGGCGAGAATTTGACTTTCCGTTGGATTTGGCAAGAGGTCTCCAGCCAGTTGCTCAATGGTGAAGTCGTTAAACGGCATGTTTGAATTAAACGCTTCAATAACCCAGTTGCGCCACGGCCACTGAGTGTTCTCCAGGTCATTGTCGTACCCGTGGCTATCCCCGTAATGCGCGCCGTCGAGCCACCAATTGGCCATGCGTTCACCATACCGAGGAGAATCAAGAAGTTCGTCCACAATAATCTCAAAGGCATCGGGTGATTCGTCTGCGAGAAAACGATCAACTTGGTCCAGCGTCGGTGGTAACCCCGTTATGTCGATACTTGCTCGCCGAATTAGTTGCTCTCTGGTGGCGCGAGTTTGGGGCCTTAAGTTTTCCTGTTTCAGTCGGGCGAAAACGAAGCTGTCGATTTCATTTGTTCCCCACCGGGTTTTAGGAATGGCAGGATTGATCGGTGCAACGAATGCCCAGTGCTTCTCGTAACGGGCGCCTCGTTCAATCCATGATTTAAGGATCTGGCGTTCGGCATTGGTGAGTTGTTGATCGTGGTCAGGCGGAGGCATCTGGTTGTCAGGGTTATTTGAAAAGATGCGTGTAACGACTTCACTTTGCTTGGGTTTTCCCGGAATAATCGCGGTTATTCCATCGCGGTTTGCAAAAGCTGATTTCGCCTGGTCAAGCCGAAGGTCTGCCTGACGTGTGACTCTGTCAGCACCATGGCATGCAAAGCAGTTTGCTGAGAGAATTGGCAAAACATCGCGATTGTATTGCACATCCTTTGAATTGGCTGTGCTTGAAATGGCTGTTGAGATTGCCAGAGCGATTAGTGTCCGTCGAAAAGTCATGCTGAGTATTTTAGACTGTTTTCAATAGAATTCGAATTAAGCAGGGGCAAAACCTCGGGAATTGATTTTCAATGCAAACGACAGCGTTTCACCACAGTCTTATATGTGTATTACTTCTAAATGCATGCAATGTATTTGCATCGCCGCCTCAAATCACACACGGGGCAAAGAACCTGCCTTTACCCGGTAAGTCCTTCAAGCTTGATGGGCATGATGCGTTTGATCTTCATTAAATAAACCTATAAATTTGCATGCTGATATAAATAATTCTTTATCTGAACCTTTGTTAGCTCTTTCATATAATTGATGTAAGTTTGCTATATAGCCTGGAGTATTTAAATCTTCATATAAAGGTTTTAAAACTTCGTCTGGAACTTTAACTGATTTTACATCTGATGAATAAACTCGATACCATTTATCTAAAGTATTTTGACAATCATTTAACAATTTATCGTTCCAGTCTAGTGGTTGCCTGTAGTGAGCAGTCATCAGTGCTAATCTTATTACTTGTCCACTTAATTTTTTTCTGAAGTGTTTTATTTTAAGAATATTTCCTTGTGACTTATCCATTTTTTCATTGGAC
>JAKUOW010000200.1 GCA_022451045.1 Pirellulales bacterium
TTCATCCAACGATTTAGAAGGGGCAAAATTATCCATCCCGCTTGGCTAAGGCAACACTGTAACTCCATTTTTGCCTGGCGAACAAGCGCTAGGCCAAGCCGGTTATTGCACGCTTCATGAAGACCGAACCTGCGAATTAGCAAAAAAAGAGGCCGGGCACTTGGCCCGGCCTCTGAAGTGTGTTCTCAGTTTGGTAAACTCACCAAATTACTTCTTGGCGCGTACAAATGCCGCGTCCTGATCTAGAGGTATAGTCAAAGGACTAGCAGCATCAACATCTACCCAAGGTCCATTAACTGAAGCAGCCTGCTGCAGTGTACCTTCAAAGGTAACTGTTGCTGTTCCATCACCATTGATCACATAACTTAAGCTTGGCGGCCCTACTACTTCAGCAGCTACACCCAACAGCTCAACCTCAGCAATCTGCATACTGTTTGCAGCATCCGGGTTAACCACTGTCGGGAAGATCAGCTTATAGGTGTTGTATGCTGTATCATTAGCAAACGATACCTCCTGACGCTCAAATCGAGCACCAAATGCTGGCACATCACCAGATGCGATCTCAGTGAAGTTCACTCCATCTACTGAACCAGACAGTACGAATGTAGCAGGATCTCGCTCTGGTGCATCGTTAGCCGATGTCAAACCAAGCCCTGTCACGATCGAACCAGCTGTGGAGATGGTCAAACCGGTATCCGCCTTATCGAAGTTCAAGTACTTCGTGTTTGGATTGTTATCAATGGCATTAGGTGCCTGCTCAGCTCCTGGGCTATTACCAGAAGATGCAGTAACAGAATCACCAGGGCTAGAGATGTCACTGACAGCAGCAGCGTCAACCAACCACTGGGAGAGATGGTCTCCAGAAATTGGAAGAGCACCTGCTCCAACATCAGCATCATCAGCCAATCTCCAAGCAACAGCAGCATTGTCTCCTCCGCCACCTTCCTTGGTCACCAACTCGATGAAGTAGGCCTTGCCAGCTTCCAATGCGACCGGTGCAGAAACACTCTCGTCTCCTTCAGCTTGGAAGTTACGGATACCCTGCCAGGTGGATTCCTGTGCAATTCTCACTGCATTGGCAGGACTCTCATCTGTAGACAGCCATAACTCCGAGTTGTCATCTGTAGCAACGTGGAACACGTACTCACCAGTCTCTGGAGGATGAATGTAACCAATCATCACCCAACCGTAGTTGTCACGTACGTTACCAGCAGGAGTCACCTCAATGTTACCGGTCTGCGGCCACTCGAAGTATGGCGCAACTGCTTGTGCATCCGGTGAATCTGGGTATTTATCCTGTGATTGAAGCGTCGGAATGGATGTTGTTCCAATACCGTGATACTCAAGACCAGTTAGACCAGCTGCCAAACCAGGTTTTGCACCTTGTGAGTACAGGGCCGGCACCTTGAAGCTCCATTTTTCAGAGCGACCATTCCAGTTCAACTGAACATCATGAGATCCGACTGGAGCCTCAAGCGAGTAAGAAACAGTAACAGCATTACCATCCTTACTTGTCTTATGATCTACAGCAGTTCCATTCAACAGTAACTGAGCATCAGCAACTGCCTCACCTCTCTCGTTCAATGTAGCCGAGATGGTCACATTGCTTGAACGAACGATACCAGAAGGACCAGCTGAACCTAATGTAGGATAAGTCGGCTCCTTCGGATAGAGGGAACGATCACCTTCATAGATCGCAAAGATCTGATCCTCATCAAGTGTTGCAGCAAAGATTGCGAAATCGTCAATCGCACCGCGTACACTGTTGTTACCATTCTGATCACCACCAACATTCAAGTAAGTGATGTCGGTTGGGAGCGGAGCTGTATTGTCTCCATCATGGAACAACTCACCATTTACGTAGATTGCCTTGTACGAACCAGATTTGACGAATGCATAGTGATTCCATTCTTCCCAAACCTGATTGTCAGTAGCATCCGCGTTAATACGCTGGGTGCCACCATTACAACAACCTGCTGTATCCCAGTAGATGTTACCATTGCTCCATGGAGCATGAGCCTGCATTGCTCGCCCACCACTCGAAGCAGTTGGCGAGAACGCCCAGAAACTCGAAGTGTTAGGAGTCGAGTTGAGCTTTTGCCAGAACGTGATCGTTACCTCATCGATGGATGCTGCAATATTTAATGCTGATGCGTTAGCAACGTGCATGTGCTGATTACCACCATCGGTCAGATCAAGTGCTTGGCCTTCGTAGGAATCGTCCGTAAAGACAGCTCCATTACGAAGTTCGCCCATCGCACCAAACGCCCAATCTTCTGTCGTGCCATCGAAGTTCCAGAATGCGACCGGATTAGGTCCGTCTGGATCCAATGGCTCATATGTCAGATAGGACCATTCAAGCGTTTCTCCATTGTAAGAGACTGCAACTTCAACTGTACCCTTAACGTCTCCAGGTGATGCAGTAATGGAAGAAACCTTGCCGTCCACATTTACTTTAGATGCAACTTCCGCGCCATTTACAGTCACAGAAACATCAACCAAGTCGAGCCCTCTATTTAAGAAGGTAACCTCAATGTCACCACCCTCGCCAATTGGGGAAGCGCCAGTAGGCGAATTACCCGTCAACAGAGGAGTTGGATCAGGGTCGATTGCAGAGGTGAACGGTGACAAGTATTCACCAGAGATAGGCAGAGAACCTGCCTCAGCTTCTATACCCTCATCGGATGGCAAGCTCCAGGCAACAGCCATATTGTCACCGCCGCCACCTTCCTTAGCGAAACACTCGATAAAATAAGCCTTCCCCTTCTCCAAGAAGACAGGAGCAGAGGTGGTCTCGTCACTTGCTGGCTGAAAGTTTCGAACACCAACCCAAGTAGACTCCTGAGTGATCTGAGCCGCATTAGCAGGATCAGAATCGGTGGACAACCACAGTTGTGAATTATCATCAGTTGCAACAGAGAAAATGTACTCACCTGTCTCTGGTGGATGAATATAACCGATCAGATGCCAACCATAGTTGTCACGGACATTACCAGGAGGATTCACCTCGATGTCGCCGCTCTGCGGCCATTCAAAATAAGTGGCAACCGTATTTACATCCGGCGTGTCAGGGAACTTGGCCTGCGCCATCAATGTAGCAAGGCTTGTAGTTCCAATTCCATGATACTCACGTACCGTTATGAAACCTTCAGCTTCTGTCGGAACATCCCCCTTGGGAGTGTAAATACCGGGCACTGAAAAACTCCATTCAGTAGAACTTTCAGCCCCACCAGAGCTAAACGAAACCGAAGCAGAATGCGGCCCGACCGCAAGAGCATCAGCAGTATATGTAACAGTAATTAAACCATCCGAAGAATCAACCTTCGCATCAACTGCCTCTCCATCAACGGTCATCTTAACCGATGCTTTATCAACCGAAACATTTTCACCATCTGATATAACAGCTTGAACAGTTGGAGATTTAACCAGTTTCTCACCGTCCGCCGGACTGATTGACACCAGATAGGAACGCCCAGTAGATGGACGCTCCGTGGTAGTTTCCTCCAAGGGAACTCCGCCTACAGCGTAACATTTTATTGCGTTTTCGTTATCAGGATCACCCAAAAGAATCTTGTTCCCCCCTGAATCGATATGAAAAACCTCAACGTTGGCTCCGCCACCACCTTCGTACCAAACAACACGAATTGGGTAATAACCATCAGCTTCAACATAGGTCTGGAAGGTTGTGTCATTGGCACCTCGACCACCATTGAAACCGCCTAAAACAGCAGAACTATCCTTAAAATCAGCTCCCGATGAGAATTTAAAACCATCATCAGAATTCACACCGAAAGTGTAGGGACCTTTCTCAAGATATGCGTAAGTCAGAAACTCCGAGGCAATACCATCTGTTGAATCACCCCAGCCCGGTATACCCGGAATCTCAAGATCCTCGTAACCGTTTGCGCTGGTAAAATTGCCCACGTTGTTTGGTGCATCCTGGTTGAAGTTAATGACTTCGGAAGTCAAGTAGTAGTAAGACCAACCTTCAAACGAATCCGGATCGGCTTCGTTTAAATAAGGCTCTTCCGTAGAAGCATCAATGAATCCTCCGTCAATTTGCTTCTCTGCAAGAGCTGTCGAATTACCATGTATATTCCCAACACCCTGACCCTGAGAAATCTGGGTTGTGTTGACCAGCCAGCCTGGGTTCGATTTGTCAACATCAGCTTCGGATATAGCAAAGCCAGCCTTGATTAATCCGTAGTTTGAAACATCAAAAGAGAAATCACTGGTTCCCTCATTTCCTGCAGTATCAGCAAAAGTCAAAACAACAGTATGCGAGGAACCCGGTGCCAATGGAGCCGCAGTAGAATGCTCCACAGAAGTCACGTTACCATCCTTGGAAACTATCAACTCAACCTTTTCACCATCGAGAGTTGCGGAAACGGTATCGGGATTTGCCTTAACGGCATCACCTCTTGTGATGTCATTAATATTCAAAGAGAAACCTCCCATAGTTCCTGCAAAATCCACAACCCGCGGGAATGTATAAGTGCGATCCTCCAACGCACCCGGCTTAGTACCAGCTGCCAACTTCTTAATTTCGTCATCAGTCAAAACTGAAGCAAAAACAGCAAAATCATCAAGAATGCCAGGCGTCTTGTTACCTCCTCCTTGCTCAGCACCAATAGTAGCCATGCTCCAATCGGATTTCAGTGGAAGTGTGTTGCGCCCTTGATGCCACAAGTTTCCATTGATGTAAATTCGCTTGTTTGGGCCATCTTTAACAAAGGTATAGTGTTGCCATTTAAGAAACTCAGCAGCACCCCAACCCTTATTAATGCGTTGGGTCCCACCATTACAGCACCCTGCTGTATCGAAGTAGATGTTATTGTTTCCCCACGGAACGTGAGCTTGGGCGTTACGATTGTTAGCTCCGGCGCTAGGAGCACCAAACCAAAACGTCGATGAATTCTGAACCTTGTGCAGCTTCTGCCAGAAAGACACCGTCAACTTGTCGAAGTCGGATGCGGGCTTCAGGAAAAAGTCCTCGTCCTCGATCGCCTCGATGATGATTTGGCCGTCCGGCTCCTCACCAAGGTCGATTGCGTTGTCGCCATCTTCCCCAGTGCGACCCTCAGTTGAGAGGATAGTTCCCTCAATAAGGCCCTCGATCTTAGCAACTTCGTCAGTGATCACCGCATCGTCATCGATCTCGGCTCCGTTGTCGAAGTTCCAATAGGCCACCAGGTTAAGATACCCGTCTTCGGCCTCCTGTGCCTGGGCCTGTCCTAGAAACAGGCTAACGGCAAGAAACGGTGCTGTTGCACCCCACGTCAGTAGGCGCCGCCATGCAGCGCTTTTTGTTCTGGTCTTCATAGTTCAATGGTTAAGGGTCCGATGCTTTTTAATTCCGAAGTAGACTAAAAATGAGGCCAAGGAGGCCCCGCAATTATTCTAAAACGGCTACATCTGGCGAGAGCTAACCCTTAGGAACTACACCGAGGCAAGCCCTTTTTTCACATTTATGAAAAGTATTTTGCGGATAACTACTCACGTAGCAATGAGCTATCAGATGGAATGAGTGCCGCTTGGCCAAGCGGATCGGTTGAGTTTAATCTCGATTAAGCACGAAGGGACACGCAGAGCCACAGCGGGGACGAACGTCTTTCAATAAGGCCAACAGTAGACTCAGTTTGCTGGATCCACACTGATCCGTGAAACCTGTGTCTCAACCCAAGGAGGGCAGGGCTAACCACACCAACCTGTCCTCCAGATTACTCCGCTTTGGGGGCAGGTGCTTTGGTCTTGGCGGGGGTGATAGTGCCGAACATGTGGCCGCCGACATCGCCGTGCTTCCACGTGCCGGCATACTTGTCGCCATCGATCACCGTGTAGGAACTGAACGTGCCCAAGCCGGGAATGGTGACGTTGTCCAGATAGATCACCGGCTTGTTGCCCGCCCACTTAACCTGCAGCGGCATCGGCAGGGTGATGTCCTTTTTGCCGTACTTGATGCGCGCGGTGAAAATCCAGTAATCGCCCTGGCTCATTTTCTTCACAGAATGAATGGTGTACGACTCTTTGATCGGCGGCACTTCCTTGCCAACGAGGGTAAATTGTCCAGTCATCTCGGCATTGGTCAGCGTTTTTTCAAACTGTTTGAACAAGGCAGCCTGCTTGGCCTCGGCGGTCGGCGCGTCGGCCTCCGGCTTGGCCGGTGCCTCGGTCTCAGCCAGGGGCTTGGCCAAGCCGAGGATGAAAGTCGCCAGAACAAAAACACCACCCCATCGATTCATAGTCGTCTGCATGCACCGATTTTCCGCTTAGCCAAGCGCGTTGGCAAGTCCGGAGAATTGGATGATTTGATGGTTGCCTCCCTCTTCCATCAGAGTATAATCGGGCCAAGCCGCACGGATGATGTGAATAACCGGCGCTCGAGAAGAGTCCAACACACCTGCCGAAACGGCAAACCACCTGACGTCATGAAGATCCAAGTACGATCCATACTGGCTGGTGGCCTGATCCTATCGATGGCTTGGGCCGCTGGGTGTACGAGTAAAAATAAGGAACCACGGGTTTACCACCACAGCCCCACCCCCCCGGGGCCGCCCGCTGGCCTGACCAAATTTGCGGCCTCCCCCCCGCCTCCCCCTCCAACTCCGCCGCCTGCCCCAGCGCCCGTGGCCGTTGAGGAGGCAATCCCGGAGCCGCCACCCGCCGAAGCCCCCCCTGACCCGGCACCGGTCGTCACCGCCGAGACCACCGAGAGTGCCCCGGCCGTTGCCGGGGGGCTCGAGATGGCCAAGCGCGGCGTGGGAGGCGAAGCGCTGTTGGCATACGTGGAAGCCAACCCCATCGTCACCAAGCTCGACCCCGAGACGATCGTTTACCTGAATGATCTGGGTGTACCGGAGAATGTCGTGGCCGCCATGATCAGGAAAGCCGACGCCGACCAACCACAACCTGCCCCGGCGGAAAACCAAGCCACACAGGGTGCACCGGTCGCCAGCACACCCGCTCCGCCCGCGCAAACCCAACCAGCACCGCCCCCCTCCGCACCGCCTGCGGA
>JAKUOW010000201.1 GCA_022451045.1 Pirellulales bacterium
TCGGATCTTTACGTGTGACGGATATTGAACCATTAAAGTCTTCACTGGTAATCACATTGTCAGGTCTGATGACCAGATCCTTATATTCGCCCAACATATGTATGAGGAAGGTGTCTATATGTTTGGTTACGAGGAAGTTTGAAGTATGCGGCTTTGATCCATCCCGGTTATTTGGATTCAGTATGAAATCTAGAGCGTTGTGTACATCCTCAGAGCTCGCGTCATAATCCAGAGCGGCACTCGTTTGGTTTGCTAAACGAATAGTGAATGATCCTGCTGTTGCATCCGAAACGGTGATTGCATTAACAATGTTGTTGGTTCGGGCAATAGATCCGTTTTGAATCAGCGTTAAAGGATTCTCGTCTGAAACATTCTCAGGCATACTGACCGACGCACTCAACAGAGGAAGGTCAATGCCACCTAAATCTCCAGTGAACGTGATTCTAAATGTCTTTGAATTGATACTTGTATCCGTTTCAACCACCGAAATTGTGGAAGCCTCTAGGCCAATACCCTCTGATATGGCATTGGCCAAGTCACTTGCTGTGCTTGTGAAGTTCAGCTGATGGCTTGTTCCACCGTCAAGGCCATGAGTAGGACTCATAATGATTGAGTAATCAATGGATTCGCTGGGAACAGTGAATTCTTGAATCTCATTTTGTTTAGTTGAGATGTGTCCATGGCGAACTGTTGAAACAGTAACTCCAGCACTCGAGTTCAGATCTGCATCTAGCGTCGAAGTCGGACCATTTTGTGTCTGTGCTTCAAATTCCTCAACAGTCGGAGTACCGATAATTTGTGGAATTTTTAAGCCTGCGAGATCGCCAAGGAAAGTTACCCGATAAGTGTAAGTGTTCCCCTTGATCACGGGATTGCCTACATGGATTTCATGGTTCGAAATGCCGATCTGTGGAATTAAGGCAGCGAGGATCGTTGATGCAGCATCAGGCTCTCTCATGTCCTCGACATTGATGGTTGCGGAAGTGCCGCCTGTATAATTGCCAAACGCTGGAAGCGTTAACGTATATGTGCCGCCGATCGCCTGAACGCTAATCTCCTGAACTTCTGCAACCGTCGACATTTGCAGTCCGGAAATGCTGTCTCCGCTGAGGTTGAGTAATTCATCGGTTGTTTGTGCTTGTGATTCGCTGTCATCGATATTGATCGTGAGGTCACCGTCTGAATCATCGATTGTTAGCAGTGATGCTATTAGATCAACGGTGTCATCATGCGTGATTGTAATAACATCAGTGCCTGTGGATGCATCGACTTCAGTGTGCCCCAAAATAGACTTGATCGTTAGGTTGGCATTACCATCGTTCGAATCGATCAGTGTTAAACCGCTATGAGTGGTTTCAACAGTCAGATCGTCATCGCCAGTACCTAAATTCAGATCAATAACTTCCATGTTGGTGTATTGAATTCCGCCGGCGACAATTCTATCCCCAATGCTCACATCGGAGCCCATTCCTAAGCCAGTTAGATGATTCTCTGTGAGAACACCGATGTCATCAGATGGACTGTCATTGTGATAGAAGTTAAATCGATCAACTTGATCTTCTTCCACAACACGCAGATTTAGATTCAGCGGGGCATAGTAATAGAAGTGGTGTGTAACGCTTGCGGTACCAGGTAAATCTACAGGATCCCGATCAGCAAGATTAGCGTTCGTATTGAACGGTTCAACCAGTGGTTCTGGAATCTCTCCTTTGAATAGTACACTTGTACCGGAGATGACAGGTTGGTATTCAGGTTCTTCAGAAGTTAAGTCATCCTTTAACTGCTCCAGCACAGCAAGACTGTTGGAAGCAGCGTTCTGGGTTGCACTTAACGCCCAGATGTTATCGTTGGCATTGAATACGAGTTCCCACTCACTATCCGGTCCGTTTGCCACATCCCAATCCCAAATGATTGAGGTGTCTGTCCATATTGCATCTTGCACGGAAGTGTCAGTGAAATCACCAATACCGCGAACACTACTTGTGGCATTGACGGCACTGTCAGGACTTTGCGTTACTCCGAAATAGTCAATGTTAAATGAGGTGTTGTTTGTGTTACGTATTAGGATTCGGCTATCGCCGGTTAAGCTGATTCGGTATTCGGCATCATAGTGCTCGTTGGCGTTGATGAGGTTTGTTAGTCCAATAGCAACCTGGCCAATGGTGGAATCATTTTCGCTGACGGTATAACTGAAGCAGTCAACCATATTGCTGTTGCAGTCAGCTACCAGATCAGCGGTTGTTAGATAATTGCCATCTTCTCTTGCAAGGTTAATATGCCAGACTTCTCGTTCATGTGGCGTGCCACCAATCTGGATTGTTGCTTCTTCCCAACTTAACTCACCAATATTCGTGGTTTGTGTTGGATCTGGTGTTCCACGTACATCGACCTCTGTGTGTGGATAGTGGATTTTGTAGCCTGTCGCGTCATCCCAGGACAAGATATTACTTGAAATCTTTGCAACGTCGATATCAAGGGCCGGATCCACGGTGTTCAATAATGTGAAGAAGTACGGATAGTCGTTAAATCTCGGATCAAACCCGTCGCGTTCACCGTAATCGGCATTTCGGTGATTAGCTGCATCGTCCGTCAACACAAGCCATTTCGTCGCATCTGTTTGCTCTTGAGTTGGCGTCGCTTCTAATCCGAATTCAACTCTCGCATCCTCATCCACAATCCAGTCATAGGGCGATTCTTCGACAAGGCTGGAGAATGAACCGTCTGCTAGTGGATAGTTGTATTCTGTGGGTAATGTAACTGGATTTGTCAGGAACCGCTCTTCTCCAACGCGAAGACCCCCTTCCAGACTTAATGGGCCGCGAATGGCGTTGGCACGAGCTTCCATTGCTGGGAAAGCTAGTGTATACCCACCATCTATTACGTCGTCATCAATTGCAATGACATAAACTTGTTGTCCGCTTTTCCAGTCATCATTGTTGGAGTCAAAAACTAGTTGCGGTACGATTCTGGCAGCCGAATCAGAGCTGTTGTCGGCTTCAATCGTCACATCGAAATGGTATTCATCTTTATTCGTGATACTTAATGTCCGACCGACAGCTGAGATGTCTATGTTCTCGAATATCGTTGCAAATTCCTGTGAGCTTTCAGCTTCGGCCAGGATTGAACTGTAAATGCCATTGAGAATATCTGCCAACGTATCTCGGTATTGGACAGTGTACTCAGCCGCATATGTGTTAATTGATGAATCATTCGCTACCCATTCAAAAGTGGCGACCCATCGCTCTGCTATTCCTGGTGTACCGCTGAATTCAAAGTTGATTTCAGTGGCAGGATGCCTTGTCAGAACCTCATCCACTTCAAGATCAATGCTGAATGAACCCAGGTGTGAAACAATGATCTTGTTTTCAATGGTCGAATCAAGTTCGGCTGTGTAACTTGGCAATGCATCAATTAATTCAACAAGACCATTTGCAATTGCTGCATCATCCTGTTCACTCGTAACTGGATACTGGAGCGTTGTTACATGGTTTGTTGACGAGTCTGTTAGTACCACGTTGACTTGGTTATTTGTACCGCCGGCTAGCTCAATAGCCATGCTTTGTGACTTAATTGCGTGTGAACTGCTGGCCAAGACAGATTCAGAGTTGGGATCATTACGATCCGAAAGGGTTTCAACAACGAACTCAGTGAAGAAGGCCTTGGAGGGATGCTCGATAAGCAAGGAATAATCAGTCGATAATTGATTTATCTCGACATTGTCGGGCTCAGTGGATTCCAGATCGAAGGTTCCCACATGTGTAATAACAATGTGATTATCGTTCGAGGTCTCAATGCTTGCGGTGTAGCCAGCTAATTGATCGATCAGTGTTACCAGTGCATTAGCTATCTGAGCGTTCGTCTCACCATCAGCTATAGCATGCGTCACAACGTCGCCACCAGTTAGCGTTAGGATGATATCTCCGCTGATTGGCTGATTTGGATCTGAATCATCTATTTCGATAGCAATTGTTTGTGATTCGTAAACTACAGGATCGACAAAACCATGGCCAACAGCATCTGTCTGCCATGTTTGGAAGTCTAATCCAGGGGAAACGACATGTGTAAATACCGTTTCCGTAAATGGAGTCAGATCTGTTGGATTATCAATCGATAAGAGCTTGAGTTGTAGAGTTTCTCCAACTGAAGGCGTTCCTCCGAGATGAACCATCACACGCTGGGTCGCTGTCCTGGTTTGCAAATCGTTGTTTTCCCCGAAACCCGCGTCTGGGTTAAATGCTTCATCGGAGTCATACGTGCGAGTCGCAATGGATTCGGCATCAAATATAACAGTATCATCTGGTTTATCGCTGAGCTTGACAGTATACGAGTCGACGATTGGATGGCTCGTTGGGTCACAAGGCAGATTACTTGGATCTACGCCGCAATCTGCGTATGTGCTATACGTTTCGACAACCTCAAATGCTGCTGGTTCATTGATAAGTTCTTCGACTAAGTTATCGAAACGACTTGGACTATCACCGTCGATATTCACCACATATTGATGGTATTCCGGCAAATAGTCTGTAATGGTGGCTTCGATTCCGAGCCAGCTATCACTAATGCCATGGAGTTTTTTATCAACGAGTTCAATTGCTTCCTCGTTATAGTCATGATTTTCGATAGATGTGTTGAGCTGATAAGAAGCACCATTGGCGACTCCAAAGTCCCAGTTCACAAGGCCATGGGTATTCCCAAATAACGTCGTGTCATTGAATTCAAATCGGCTACCAACTTTCACACGGTAATACTCATTTGACTCGTTAGCTTCTAAGGCGTACTGCATAATCGGATCATACGCATGATTGCTGCCGTCATCTGTGGCCGTTAGGCATGTCTCGACTACTTCATCACAGCCGGCTGCTTCATTTGTGTAAAGCGGTACCTCGGGAGTGGTCGTACCATCGTTTTCAACTAATTCCAGTTCCAAGGTTGGATATATGGTGTATCCCAAATAATCCGGTAAAGTTAGCGTGGTTAATCCGATATCAATTGTACGGAAGCCATACGGAATTATTCCTGTGATCAGTTGGGTGTCATCAATATCGAGTAGCACGGTTGCTAGTTGATCGATTGCTGGGGCGGTGGATACACCGACGGAGAATGGATTTGGTAGTCCGCCGTCGTCTCTAGGTGCCAGTGTCAAAATGGTGTAATAATTACCACTTGTATTATCTTGTGTCAGATCAATCGTAGCACTGACAACTGAAAGTGGGTCGTTGTTGATCTCGCTTTGAAGATCTAAGCCGATGCGATACGAGGCAGAGAACCACTGCTTGTTCTTACCAGCTGTTGCCGAATATTGTGTACCATCCACTTCAATGGTCCATATTTGCCCGGCGATAATATTACCAGCGATTGGGATTTCGTAAGCGGTGTAATGTTCTTCCGTTATTGAGGTGCTGGAGTTGTTATCTAAAACATACGCTTGGTTACGTTCTTGAACGATATCCGAAATCGACATCACTTCAGCCCCAACGCGGGATCCATCGTTATGGATAATCGTAATCGGATTCCCAGCCACTGTAGTTGAATCAAGATTTAGATTGTTATCGATGGATGTTTTGATCTCGGCAAGGATGTCCGCTTCAGTATCACCTTGTGTTGGCACTGCTGAGACTACTTCGCCGTCAAGCGTGATCTTCCATGTCTCTCGAGACCCTGCCAAATCAGCAGGACTGGACGATTCGATTGACAGTTCTTGTTTCCAGTAACGTTGTACTTCACCAGATAGTACGACCGCAGAACTCAGATGACCGGCCGGCAGTGAAACTGAACTGTTAACACCAAAGTTGTTTCCGTCAGTTCGCAGGATATATAAATCAACTTCTTCACTGGATTTAGTCACCGTTATTGCGTCGTATTGATTATTACCATCGTTAGTAATACTGCTGGCTAACTCATCAGCTATGGTTTCAATCGATGTTCCAGTAGAGGTATATGTGATTGGTGATGCGACGGTATTGGGAAGTGCAATACTCCAGATGTCGCCGTTGTTTGAGTTCTCGGTAAGTGTCAGATGCTTGATACTTGGCGCCGGTATGGTTGGCACAAATTCTGTTACTGCCGTGATTGCATTGGTTATGTCTTCCTGGCCTTCTCTTGTGAACCAGATAGTGCCATCATTCGGAGCTGCCAACGAGTGATAGTTGTTATTACTGTCAATGCTTGTGGAAATCGCTGAGGTTACGTCCGACAGCGTTGTATTTCCTGCCGTGACTTGATGGTTAGAGATTTCAGAGCTCGTTCCATTAACAGTGACATCCAGTGACCACCAGTCATACAGTGAAATTGCCCCTGAAAGATCAACCTGAATTCCATCCTTGGAGGATACAGATGAATAGCGATCAATCTCGACGTTTCTTGCGTCAGTTAAGTTAGTTCCTGACGCACGCACGATGATTAGATTTGCACCTTGACTGATTTGGTTGCGTTCCCAGGTTTCGACCCCGAACCAACTAGCAGCCATATTTTCAGCGACGCTTGCTGTGTCATTACCAGTGGCTTGGGCTTGGTTGATTTCGTAACCAGAATTCGCGCCATCATGCAATTCGTCATTGTTTGCTACGTCGATATACCATCGGTCATCATCGACTAAGGAATCATCGATTGTAAGGATAGTAGCATCAAGAGTCCCAACTGAAGTAACAGCGATTCCTGTATCTGTAATTGTGGTAGATACGGCAGGTATCGTATTAGCTGTCATCGGGACAACCACAACATGTCCATTCAACCCGTATGCAGCGTAATCAGCATGTTGATGGATTTCAGAGGCAATGCCCTCTGCAACACTGTTTAAGGTGTCATTTGCTGTAATTTGATGATCGAAATCGGTGCCGTCGATAGTAAATGTAATCGTTTTATTCTCAACGGGGTTACCAGTAAGCTCAAATGCTTTAGCTGTTACTACGCTAGATGGCGTTGGGCGGTCAAGTGAGCGAACTGTCCTAACAATCGGGGCAAAGTTAGCA
>JAKUOW010000202.1 GCA_022451045.1 Pirellulales bacterium
CAAATTTCGGAAATATGCAGCAGACTTTGGATTTGGCAACCGGACGACGATTACAGCGTTACTCAAAAAGCAAGGCTATGCTACCGGTCACTTCGGCAAATGGCATATGGGGCCGGAGGAATCCGATGGCACCTATGGCATAGATGAAATAAAGATCATCGGCAAAAGTCAGGATCGTAGTATCGGACGGGATAACGATCTTTTCACCGCCGCCATTGAGTTTATTACAGCCAACAAGGACGGCCCGTTCTATGTCAATATCTGGGGACACGCCACCCATTTCCCAGTAAATACACCACCATCGCTCGTCTCCGAATTCAGCAAATTAAAGCTGGACCGAAGTGATTTTTCAGCCACGATGCAACACAAGTTCGATGAGTCATTTAAGGCTGGCGGAAACTTGAATACATCGATGCGTCAGTATCTCGGAGATGTCTATCAAATCGATCGTAACGTCGCACGCGTTTTAAATACGCTCGACGTGCTCGGTTTAAACGAAAACACCATCGTAGTGTTTTCAAGTGATCATGGCCCCGCACCTGTTGCTCTGGCAAAAAAAGGAGTTCGCGAATACTCGAAGAACATGCTCGGTTACGCGGGAGACTTACGTGGTGGTAAGCATCAACAATACGAGGGCGGCACACGTGTCCCGTTTATTATCCGATGGCCAGGCCACGTAGACGCCGGTCGAGTTGATACCACGAGTGTCGGTTCATTTATCGACTGGCTTCCAACACTCTGTGCCATCGCCAACATTGAGCAGTTACCTGCGGACCTGGACGGCGAAGACATCTCTGATATTTGGTTAGGCTCACGTCGAGATCGCGCCACGTCACTGCATTGGAAAACTAGTGCCACGGGCAGCGCACCGGCAATGCGCAGTGAAAATTGGAAAATTCACCTACCTAGAAAGAAACAAGGCATCGTAGAGCTTTATGACCTGATCGCTGATCCAAGTGAATCAGAAAATATTGCTGGTGATCACCCGGAGGTAGTAAATCGCCTTTCAGAACAGCTACGGTCATGGGCCGCAGAATTGCCAATGGAGTATATCAAGCTTAATAAATAGCGGGAACTCATAGGTTGTTAGCGATGCACATCACCACCATCGTATACGCGTTGAGTACAAAAATCCGGACGGCCACGCTTTACTGAAAGTCCTTTGCTCTAGTCGTGTACTGGTTATTGGCTCGATTCCCGTGAACCACTTACATCCGGACGAATAAGCCCACAATCTGATGTTGTCCCAATCACTGTATTTAGGCATGACTTGGCGATTCCTATCGGAGAAGTAGCGCCCGCTGGCTTATAATGATGGATAGTAGCGCACCACTTAGTCGCGCGCATTGACTGGTCGAAACCATAATGCACATCCGTCATACAGATCGGAAAGCCAAATGAAGCACAACCGATGCAATGATGCGGAACACATCCCTGTTGGACGGCGAGAGTTGCTAAAAGTCGGCGGGATGAGTCTCATTGGTGCCGAAATGGCTGATGTCATGCGGTTAGAAGCCGATGCCTCAACATCCAGTTCCACCTTTGGTAAAGCCAAGTCCGTAGTCTTTATCTTTCAGTCTGGCGGGCCATCTCAACACGAGACTTTTGACCCCAAGCCCGATGCTCCTGAGACAATACGGGGCGAGTATTCAACAACACAAACCAAACTGCCTGGTGTAAACTTCTGCGAATACCTGCCGAAACTTGCCGCGAGAGCTGACCGCTTTTCGATAGTACGCACCATGCGGCAACACTTTAACAGTTGCCATGGTGGCTGCAACTACTTGCTAAATACCGGGACAACCGCACTCCCCCGTGGCGAAACCAATGCGTCTATTGTAAGAGGACAGATTGGAGGTCACGCATGGCCGTCCATCAGTTCAATGATCGCCTATGCTAAAGAGGAAGATCGCCCGTCCGGAGGACTCCCGCCGGTTTTGGAAATCCCACGGCTTAAGAACATGAAATACCCGGGTAGGGAAGGTGGGCTGCTTGGCCCTCAATTCGATCGCGTTGGTCTGGACCTTGCCCCAACATGCAAGGCTCCTGACGCCGGTGGTTCATGCCTGAATTGTTACAGCCACGACGATCCAAACTTAGATCCCGAAAGAAAACCCGGCCCCGGGCCAAAGGCATGGTGGGACAACACCAGCTGCCGAAACCCGGATTTTCACTTGCCGAGTCCCGGCCACGTCGACATATCATCCCCCGTACTGCTTAATCGTGAAACGTTAAGGCAAAAGCTTGATGCACTTGAAAAGGGACTCGAGCAAGCAGACAACACCGGTCGCCTTGCCAGATGGGACTTATTTAGACGGCAAGCACTCGACTTCATCATGGCGTCACGTCGAAGCGGTAACCAAAATCCGTTCGACTTGACGCAAGAATCTGATGCCACACGCAAGCTATATGGTCGTGAAGAGTGGGGGCAAGGATTCCTTGCAGCACGCCGGCTGGTTGAAGCCGGCGTGCGGATGGTGCAAGTGACACTTCGGGGTTGGGACACTCACCAAAACGCTTTTCGTGACCTCAAGAACAAAGCACTCCCGTCACTGGATCATTGCTTAAGCGGTTTCCTCGATGATCTGGAAGATCGCGGGTTACTCGATGAGACACTCGTTGTTATGTGCGGCGAAATGGGGCGAACACCAAAGGTGCAGCCTATTTCTCCCAATGGCCGAAATGCCTCCGGTGAGATTTTCACCCCAGGTCGCGACCACTGGGGACACGTACTTCCATGTTTCTTTGCTGGCGGTGGGATTCAACCTGGCCGCGTAATTGGGAAAACCGACAGCAATGCTGGTTACCCGCAAACCGAAGCCTATTCAACAGCGGATTTTGCGGCAACGATTTTCCATTGCCTTGGTATCGGACCTGAGCGAGAATTTCACGATTCGGTCGGCAGACCGTATCGCATCTATCGCGGCAAGCCGATTCAGCCACTGCTGTGATATTGTTTTAAATCACATGCCATGTGTGAGGTAAGGTGTGATTACTATTTGATCCATTTCGTCATGCTAACCTCGGCAAGTTATAATCACATTTGTAGGCAATCCGTCGAGTTTCAAACATCCACTTTCAAAACAGACAGGGTATACCCAATGCAACGAGGAATTCAGCGGCGAAGGTTTCTGACGGCTGCCGGCGTATCAATTGCCCTACCGCTATTTGAAGCGCACGCAAATGACAGTCGTACAAACAATGAAAAGCCTGTGAAGCGTTTTGTGTGCCTTTCCAATAACTATGGCGTATATCGGGATGCCTTCTTCCCTTCCACGGACCAAGCTGGGAATGACTATGACATTCCTGAAACACTTAAGCCACTTGAACGCCACCGAGACCAATTCACAACGTTCTCCAATTTGGATCACGGAAATACCATCGGACACCAGGGCGTCCCTGTATTGCTTAGCGGTGTGCGCCCACATCTCGCCTCCTATTTCACGGAGGGGAACCTCAGCGTCGACCAGAAGATCGCGGAGTACGAAGGCGCCAACACACGATTCCCTTCCATGACCGTGCGGGTAAATGAATCCAACCTCATTAGCTTCACACGAACCGGCGTACAGGTACCGGCAATCGACTTACGTGGAATGTTCCGTGCACTTTTCATCGAGGACGCCGCTGACAAGAAACTCACTGCCGCGGACAAACTACAACGACAGACCAGTATTCTGGATGTTGTTTTGGAAAAGGCAAAGATAGTAGAAAAAGATCTAAGCAAACGAGACAAGCGAAAGTTTGCTGAATACTTAGAAGCTGTCCGTAGCCTCGAAAAAAAAATCGAGCTGCAGCAACCGTGGCTCGATCGTCCCAAGCCAACGACGGACCTCATTGAACCACAGCAGGGCAAGGGTACTGAGGCTGATTTAAAGGCCATGGTCGAATTGATTGCATTGGCGATACAAACAGACTCTACACGCGCCATCACCCTTAGTTCCGGATTCGCAAACGGAGACTTTGGCCTGAGCGGCGGTTATCACGGCTTCTCACATCATGGCAATCGCGCCGACCATATTGATGCGCTTAAGAAAATCGAAAACAACATCATGCGCCAGATGTCACACCTTATTGATTTGCTTAAGTCTCAGGAAGACATCCTAAACGGGGGTACATTGCTTGATCATACGACCGTTATGTTTGGTTGCGGTATGGCGACAGGACCGCATTCAACCAAAAACCTACCACTAGTGGTCGCCGGCGGTGGGTTCAAACACGGCGAACACAAAGTATATCCGGACCCCGACTCTGCTCACCGCATTCCGGCAGCAAACCTGTTGTTGTCAATTCTTCAAAACCATGGATTGGAAGTTGATCGATTCGGAACCAGCACCGGTACTCTGACAGATTTTGAATGGGGATAATCGCAATGTGCCTCATTCGTGCCTACCGAGCACATCTACTTATTACTGTTTTTTGTTTTCTCGCGGCCCCCAGGGTGGCAGTTGCGGCTTCTCCACTTGATGAGGTGAAACCGT
This sequence comes from Pirellulales bacterium, assembly GCA_022451045.1. Taxonomy (GTDB): domain Bacteria; phylum Planctomycetota; class Planctomycetia; order Pirellulales; family Pirellulaceae; genus UBA11883. Next base: position 4,479 of record JAKUOW010000202.1, read on the forward strand.
TCTTGAACAAGTATTGCTTGGAATGTCACGGAGCGGAACTGCAGGAGAACAACAAGCGATTCGACAACCTCGAAACCAGTCTGGCCAAGTTAGAAACGTTACAACTCTGGCAAGGGATTGTTGACCAGCTCAATCTTGGGGACATGCCACCAAAGGGTTCTCCTCAGCCAACAAATAATGATGTTGCCAAAGTTATTCGTGTCATTTCCCCTCGACTCCAGGAGGCGTATGCTGAGTTGCGCAGCACGGGCGGGCAGACGGTTACACGTCGCCTTAACCGGTTTGAACTAAGAAATACCATCCGTGATTTGTTATACATTGACGACCCGGAACTTCGTATTGGCAACCGACCACGGCTAATCGACAACAACGGAAACGGTCGTGTTGAAAACACAAGCACAGATCCATTCAGATCATTCCCTGCTGATGAGATCGAGGATGGCTTCGATAACATTGGCAACCGTCTGGTCATGTCTGATTTCCTTCTGAAGCTTATGCTTGATGCCGCAGAGGAAAGTCTGGCCTTAGCAACCTTTACCAACGATAAGCCGGATATCCCGACGCGTGAGTACACCGGGTTGATCTTAAGAACGCATCGCAAGGATCTACCGCGTCTGGCAAATGAGATTGCACCTGAGGCTGACACGATGTTCTTTCGCGAAGCCGTCACTCCTGACGAATTACGTGGTGGCGTTGGGACATCTGCACGCTATAGGCTGACGATCGAATTGTCCGGCCTCAACCAAAAACACCCGTGGGAGGAACTGCTGCCTACAGACCAATCTCAACCATTGATCGTTAATCTGCGATTATTTAAACGCGGCACTCGCGATGAGAACATTCCACTGGAGCTTATCGAGCTATCGGGTGATGGTGCTCGCAATACCGTAACCGTGGAATCATGGATCGACAACAACTGGATGCCTCAGATCATTTGGGAAAACGGCCCTTCCGATCGCGAAGCCAGAGCCGACCTTATTGCCAAGACTTATTTACCCGACTTGTATCGTGACCCACCAGATAAAAAAGTCATTACTGATAAGCAAGAATTCGATCAGGCTCAAAAGTCATGGCTGCTCGACATGCACACCGCTGTCCTTAAAAACTATATGGGACCTATGGTGAAGATCCACTCGATCACGCTTGAGCCGCTTACGGACGACTGGCCACCTAAAAGCCATACAGAGCTATACGGTTCGGAGTCCTTCATGGATGCGGAGATACGGGAATTGCTGCTTCGCTTTGCACAGCGTGCATTCCGGCGACCGGTAGAATTCAGTGAGATTCAGCCATATTACGACCTAGTTACCTCAAAGCTCAATGCCGTACCGGATATCCCAGAGGGGGGCATTCGCGAACTCAAATATAGCCTCTATGAAGGCAAGTGGACAAAGCTACCTGTTTTCAAGGATCTTAAACCCATCAAGAGTGGCCCACTCGTGCAGGGTCTCGTCGACCTTCGTGTCACGGAGAAGAAGGAGCATTTCGGCGTAGTCTTTGAGGGCTGGTTGGACGTCAAGGCGGATGCAGAATACGAGTTCAAGTTAGCCTCGGACGATGGTGCCCGAATCATCATCGATGGAAACCGCGTCATTGATCATGACGGCTTACACGGTGCGTCAACTAAGACCGGTAAAGTAATGCTTAAGGAGGGCCAACGTCCAATTCGCATTGAGTACTTTGCGTATGGTCAACCGAACAGCCTGCGTGCATTCTGGAGCGGCCCCGGCTTTAGCGATATGCCTCTCGCCGTCGGCAATACCAACACACCAATTGAAACGGCCGATGAAAAGACATTAGCCGGCATGAAGGCGCTGCAATTGGGATACACGGCAATGCTTTGTTCTCCGGACTTTCTTTATCTAAAGGAAGACAAAGAGAAGCTCAATAGTTACGAAATTGCCAATCGATTGAGCTACTTCCTTTGGTCTTCTATGCCGGACAACGAACTGATGCAACTGGCATCAAGTGGCAAACTGCGCAACCCGCGGATACTTCAGGCTCAGGTGGATCGAATGTTAGAGGATCCGCGTTCAACAGCATTTGTTCATCACTTCACTGAACGATGGCTGCGACTCGACAAGATCTCCGAAAGTCCACCGGAATTGAACGGGCCATTTCGCATTTATTGGGATCGACGAATGGAACCGCAGGTGATCGCACAAACCAACAAGTACTTCGGTGACCTGCTACAAAGCAATGGACCTATTCGATTGTTGATCGAGTCCGATTACACGTTTATGAATGAACAAATTGCCTTGGTCTTTTATGATCGACAGGACGTTAAAGGTGATTACTTGCGCCGCGTAATCACAAATGACCCACGTCGAGGTGGAGTATTGACCATGCCGAGTGTGATGACATCCACGGCCAACGGAGTCGATACTTCACCAGTGGTCCGTGGAGTATGGGTGCTGGAAAATATTCTAGGCACACCGCCTTCGCCACCACCACCAGACGTCGAACCGCTTTCACCGGATCTTAG
>JAKUOW010000203.1 GCA_022451045.1 Pirellulales bacterium
AATGCTGTTATGCGAAAGGGAATCGTGAAGGATCAGATCACCTGAACCAACAATATGCCCGATCGTCGACTCGTTGGTGGAAAATCCGCATACATAAGTAATCGCATCTTCAACACCGATGAATGCTCCAATAGAAGATTCCAACTCTTCGTGAAGCGACTTTTGACCTGACACAACGCGACTGGCAGATACACTTGTACCATATCGCTCCGTCGCGTCCTGACACGCTTTCGTTACCTGAGGATCGCCGGACATTCCGATATAGTTATAGCTCGTAAAGCTCAGTAATTCCTTGCCATCCACGATCGTTGTATCTCGACACACGCCATCGTGAACAGAGAAATACGGATTTGGCACACCTGTTTGATCCAACAAGCTCATCGTCTGTTTCAGACGCTTATACTCAGGCATCAATGCAAAAGTGTAATTTTCTTCCGGTACACTGATAGCCTTTGTTGCGGTCTTTTTAGGCTCGCTACTGCTTAACCTGCGATCCTTAGCAGGGACGGTACCAATGTACTGCTGCACTGCGGCTGCAACTTCACCACATGTCTCAATCTCTTGCAACACTTCCTCTGGGAATCGTCCACCATACGTCTCTTCAAGGCTATTGGCGATTTGCAGACGCTCAAGTGAATCCAAGCCAAGATCAATCACAATGTTCGTTCCCGGACTCAGTTTATTGGCCCGTTCCTGGGCAATGGCTTTGACATGATCATAAACCGTTTCAAGTACGGTCTCATCGAGATCGGTTTGCACCGGTTCATTTGTCGTCGCTTCTATAGTTTCGGCGGGCAACTCCGAAGCATCGTCCCAGGAGAACCACTGGGCTATCGTCTTAAGTGAACCGTCACGAAATGACTTACGGCATCCATGGCGTTGAATCTTACCACTGGAGGTTTTTGGAATTGAACCGAATCGTACAAGAACGATTCCATCGGGTGGCAAATCATGCTCAGCAGTCACGTCCATGCGGATTTTCTGAATGACATCTGACCAGTCATCGTGCCGCTTTCGTTCTGTCTCAGCGACTACGATCAAACGCTCACGTCCATCGATATCGACGGCAAAGGCACCAACCGCACCGTTTTGCAAACGATTGCTGGCTCGTTCCACCGTCAGTTCAATATCCTGAGGATATCGGTTCACACCACGAACGATTATTAAGTCTTTCAGACGGCCCGTAACGTATAATTCGCCGTCCATGAGGAATCCAAGATCACCGGTTCGCAGAAATGGTCCGCTATCGCTGTCGGCACATTTAGCTTCAAAGGTCTGTTCGGTTACCCCCGGCTTATTCCAGTAACCTTTACCGAGCGAAGGGCTACAAACCCAGATCTCACCGACTTCACCGGCTGGCAGTTGCTTGTAGGTTTGTGTGTCAACGATGATGACTTCTTCTTTATCCAGGATACGTCCACAGCTAACCAAATGGCGAGCATTATCAACATCCGGTGGTACGCTCACGACGAGATGTTCGTGTAGCGAATCCGCATCAAAACTATGTACCTTATGTGGCTCACCTCGTTCGGCACCGGTAATTATCAACGTCGCTTCTGCCATGCCATAGCACGGATAAAATGCCTTGGGATCAAATCCGACCTTGGCAAATTTCTTGCTAAATTCCTCAAGCGTGGAGGACCGAATCGGTTCAGCACCGTTGTAAGCAATGCTCAGACTGGACAGATCCAGGCCTTCCATCTCTTCCTCGGTGACCTTTTGAGTACATAAGTCATAAGCAAAGTTCGGGCCACCGGTAATGGTGATCTTGTGTTTAGTAATTGCCTGTAGCCAACGCACTGGTTTTTGCAGAAAAGCCATCGGAGACATCCCGAGTGCCGAGAGGCCTGTGAAAATAGGGTTCAGCAACCCCCCCACAAGTCCCATATCGTGGTACACCGGTAACCATGCCATGCCGAAGTCACGGTGATGACTTTGGAAAGCTTTCGTGATCATACGGCAGTTTGCTATGATGTTTTCATGTGCAAGCATGACGCCCTTTGGACTGCCTGTCGATCCGGACGTATATTGAAAGACTGCAAGATCACTCGGTTTGATTTCCGGCGTTTCCCATTCCGGATCATAGTCGTCCGCAATTGAATCTGTACCAATCCACATAATTCGATTTAGAGGTGAGTCAGTCGACTTCAAAATTGACTTCGCACGCTCAACCGCATCCACCGTAGACAGTGCCATGACGGCCTTGGCATCATCAACAATGGCTTCTATCCGATTCATGCCGCGGTGTCGTCGCGGAGGGTATGCAGGAACGGCAATAGCACCCGCGTATAAACATCCCCAGAACGCCTTTGCAAACGCAATGCCGGGAGGATGAAGCAACAACACTCGTTCACCGCGCACATCATGTTCGCTCAATTTTGAAGCAACAGATCGCGCGCAGCGGTCTAGCTCAGCGTAAGACAAGTCTATCTGCTCGTCTTCACCATCTGTAAGAAAACGATAGGCCAGTTTGTCTGGAGTGTTCTCTGCCCAGTATTTAAGGCTGTCTACCACATGCGTGGAAACAGGCTTGTACGGGCTAAATAGAGCATCGAGATTCACCATAATCTCCGAAGCTAAGGCAGGATAAATAGTCAAAGGTGGGTCGTGACCGAAATGATCGCCATTCCTGCGAATTTCGGTAGAAGTTCATTAAAAACCAGACTTTCAGTTTCGTAAACGGTTAATTCAGCCAAAACGGTGGGGGTACAAGCATCCCTGCCTTACAAACCGGATAATCCGACCGTGTTCAGTAGTTTGCACTACAGGCCCGTTTATCAGGTGTTTTTCCTATTCCGCTTCAGGTAATTTTCACTAAATAACAACATGCGAACGCATCACTGCTGATTTATTTAATAACCCTTCTCACCTGATTTTCGGCATGATTCCGCCAAAAAACGAGGATTCCGACATTAGATGCAATAACGCGAAGATGTAGGATAATAAACGCATTCGTTATAAATTGACACGCTCACCGGCAACCCATGCCCCCCAAGTGCTACCAAATATGACAAACCAAAATGATGACACGGACGTGGTAGCGTGGATCGATTCGCTTGAAATCCCTACGCGCCGTTACAAAAGTGGTCGTTTGCACACCGTGGACTTTCGCCCGATCGCAGCTACAGTCAGTGATTCATACGTGGAAAGGCTCATCGGCCTTTCAAAGCTTTCTGATCTTTTTTTAAGCGGATGCGGAGTAACGAATCGCGCAATCAAGAGTTTACTTGAACATGATTCGCTGCAAACTATCGATTTACAGGACACGACGGTAGATGATTCAGCACTTCAACTGCTCACTCAATTGGATCAACTGAAGCTACTCATCCTGACAGGAACAAATGTTTCCACCGAGGCCGTCCAGCTGGCCCGCAAAAAGATGATTAATACTCGAATCATCAAACTCTGATCAGCGAACTAAACGAGAGCAAATCATATCAGACAGTGATGCACTGAAGAAGAAATCAACGGCTATTAGAACAGTTCCGGAATCGCTTCGCCGGTATCAAGAACGAGCCGCGGACGTTCCAGTATGTCGTAGACCGTGCTATTCGTATTAATACCCAGCCCAGCATAAATCGTCGCTGCAATTGCATCCGGCCCATAAGGCCGTGTAAGCGGTTCCGCGGCATGGTCATCTGTGCGTCCAATGACCTGTCCACGCTTTACGCCACCACCGGTAAAGAAAATACTCCCGGCTGCTCCCCAGTGATCACGACCACCGTTGGCATTGATCTTGGGTGTACGTCCAAAATCCGTCAGGAACACAACCATGGTGCGCTCCAGCATACCGCGTTCTTCCAAATCATTTATGAGCGCTGCAAATGCCTTATCCATGCCGGCCAAGTGATATCCACGCTTAACCATCTGTTGAATGGGTGGATGGTTTTGGCTTGGTGCATTGTGGTTGTCCCAAATATTACCGTAATCCGGATCATATCCGTAATCGACCATAACAAATCGAGCACCGGCTTCCACCAACCTGCGTGCCATCAGGCATCGACCCCCGAGCTTGGTCCGACCATACTGCTCACGAATTGAAGCCGGCTCGGAATCCAGCTCAAAGGCGCTTCGCACTTTTTGATTAGACAACAGCCTCAACGCATCTTGATACTTTCCTTCAAGTGCATCTACCTCCTGCGATTCGACCTCTCGAAGCGCAGAGTCATACCGTGAGCGTAGCGCCGCACGTCGATTCAAGCGACCCGCGGATACGTCTTCCCCCAATGCAAGCGACTTTGGAGTTAGATCATCTTCCAGATTAGACGGTGGATCATCTAGTTTCTCACCAACAGTAAAATCCGGTTGCTCAGGTAAACCGCCGAGACAATACGGACGGTGACGGGAGCCAAGCCAACCACCTACGAAGAAATTGTACGGAGGTGGACCAGGACGTGTTATGCCTGGGATAGCAATATAGCCTGGTAAGCCATTTCTCGGCCCCTTGAGGTGAGAAATCATCGAACCAATGTTTGGCTCACTGTAGAGCTTTGTCATATCGACCTTGCGACCAGACAGGGTATAGACCTGACTGAGCAGATGATCATTGCTATCGTGAGAGTAACTGCGAACCAAGCTGATCTTATGTGCAATCTTGGCCATTTCCGGAACAGTCTCACAGAACTGCACACCCGGAAGCGATGTAGAGATGGTATCTAACGTGCCGGAGATTTCGACGGGGGCATCCGGTTTCGGATCAAATGAGTCGATATGAGTGACGCCACCGGCCATCCACAAAAATATGACGGAGTCGGCTTTGCCTTTGCCAAATCGTGCTGCTTCCAACTCTGGCCCGAATGCTGTTGCTGCAACGGAAACTCCGCCAACACGAATAGCATCACGGCGATTAAACATGAAACTCATTTGCAACTAACCACTTGACGTTTAAATCTATTAAGAAAAATTTACGAATCACATCACGCACATCCATTTTGTGCATGTGCCATGACTCGCAACTATTACTATCTTCGTCAATTCTGAGTTTCAATCAAGATTATTCGCCGTAAACCCACCCAATTGAGGACTTCCGTTAACGCCGGTATTCAGCAAAGAAGGATGCTGTTGACCTAAATTTGCGTCAATTAGCTTTTCGGAAACAGCGGTCCACCGTACTCGGCGTAATCTCCAAGTTCTTCTTCAATTCGAAGAAGCTGGTTGTACTTAGCCATACGGTCACTTCGTGATGCTGAGCCTGTCTTGATTTGACCGGTGTTTAAAGCAACTGCCAAGTCTGCGATGGTAGCATCTTCCGTTTCACCGCTTCTGTGACTTGTGACACTGCTGTAGTCACTTCTATCAGCGAGATGAATCGCAGCAATCGTCTCAGTCAGTGATCCGATCTGGTTGACCTTAATCAAGATACTATTTGCAATGCCTTCATCAATACCACGTTGCAGTCGTTCTGTATTGGTGACGAACAGATCATCACCTACTAACTGCACGGTTTCACCAATCTTATCGGTCAACTGCTTCCAGCCATCCCAGTCGTCTTCGCTACAACCATCTTCAATTGAGCAAATCGGGAAATTGGCAGACCAGTCCGCCAATAGATCCACCATGCCAGCTGAGTCAATCTCCTGACCGTCAATTTTGTATAGCCCTGACTCCGTGTTGTAGAGTTCCGTCGCGGCCACATCCAAAGCGATACGCACTTGGTCACCAGGTGTGTATCCAGCCTTTTCAATGGCTTCCATAATTAACGTAAGCGCTTCACGATTACTTCCAAGGTCCGGAGCAAATCCACCTTCATCTCCGACCGCAGTATTCAGTCCCTTTGCATTTAGAACTTTCTTGAGATTGTGAAATACTTCGCAACCACATCGCAACGCATCTGAGAAATTATCAAATCCTAATGGCATCACCATGAATTCCTGAACATCTACAGAGTTGTCTGCGTGCTCGCCACCATTGACAATATTCATCATCGGAGCGGGCAGGATATGTGCACCCGCACCACCGAGGTATCGATAAAGTGGTTGAGCGGACGCCTCTGCAGCAGCCTTTGCTGTGGCCATCGACACGCCGAGGATTGCATTGGCACCAAGGTTACTTTTATTAGCTGATCCATCAAGCTGAATCATCGCTTGATCGATCCCGGCTTGATCAAAAGCATCGTAGCCGAGCAGGGCATCAGCAATCGGGCCGTTCACATTGGCTACCGCGCCAAGTACCCCCTTGCCAAGATACTTGTCAGCGTCACCGTCGCGTGCTTCCCAGGCTTCATGAGCACCGGTAGATGCACCACTTGGAACAGCAGCTCGCCCAAAGGAGCCATCGGAAAGACAAACATCAACCTCGACAGTTGGATTTCCACGGCTATCTAGTACCTGGCGGCCAACAACGGATGCAATCAAGCTCATGATTCTGTGATCCCTAATTCTTTAAGATCTATTCTTCTTGCGGATTCTTAAGACTCGCATGACCAGTTCAGAATTCAGCTGACTCATAGTGAAACTGGTGCAACAACGCCTTTCATTTGCTTCATTGTGGCTCATGATTAAAACATTGCCTAGACGCCGTGTGACGCCCTCTATGGGTCGTGCAAATTCGAGACTGTGACAAATTCAAGACGTAGACTATTCTAAACAAACGCCAGTTTTGGAGTGCGTTAGTAACCATCGATGTACAACTGGCACTTAATCTTAAGTTGGTATCAGACCAAGTTGGAAAAGCGAGACAGGCATATGTTTCCAGGACTCGTCGAATGCATGGGAACGGTAGTCGACATCGCGGATGAATCTCCCGGAGTTCGCCTGCGCATTGATGCCGGACTCGTTGCTGACGACGCGGTGCTGGGAGCCAGCATCGCAATAAACGGATGCTGCTTGACCGTTGTTGCCGTCGAAGATTCCATTCTGGAATTCGAAGCAGGCTCAGAAACCCTCAGTCGCACGAATCTCGGATCGCTCGAAATCGGCAACAATGTGAACTTGGAGCGATCA
>JAKUOW010000204.1 GCA_022451045.1 Pirellulales bacterium
TCGTTGTAAACAGGAGATTTCCAGCGCCGGGAACGGACATTTACCTTTTTGCCAGTCCGCTTTATCGACATGGGATCTTACAACGTGGAATGGTTGCTCGTCGACAAACCACTTTTGAATATCAGGATCGTTTTATTGAGGTGTTTCACGTTGCTGGTCAGGTTCAGAAAGGATCCTCAGGTGGTGTATGGCTTAACGAACGTGGGGAAATCATCGGAGTACAATCTGGTTCAGTTACAAGTCAATTTGGGCCAGCGGGCATTGCAAACGTAACTCCTGCCAGAGCTGTAGCTGATTTGCTGGCGACTCAGCAGCATGCATCCACACCGACCCTTCAGATGTTTGTAGATGAATTGGTCGTGCTTTCGCCGGAAGTTCTTGAAAAGCTACCTGAACGCACGATTGGTGTGGTTGTTCAAAAAATGGAATCCCGAGGTGCAGCTGAGCAAAGTGGTGTTAATCAGGGGGATGTTATTACTCACATCAATGGTAAGCGAATCCGCATCCGGGATGATTATGTTGGAGCTATTCGCACTATGAAGCCGGGTGACATGGTGACGCTCACGTTACTTCGTGGGGATATGACAACGGCGAAGGAAGTTGCAGTGCCGGTTGCAGAAATGGAAGCTACGTGGCGTAGTCCTCCAGATGTTCAGCCGATACACACAACACGTGAAGATGCCAATTAAGGTATGCGGCAATCGTCCTTAATTGTGACGACATTCATATCGCACTAAAATGTAGATGCGTTATTTACAATTGCCTTGGGCTATCTGAAATTAACATGAAACATCTTCGCGTAATTCTGTTTACCCTTTACAGCTTCTTAATCACCGAGTCGTGTAGTGTGCTACTGGCCGACGATCTGTTTTCAGAAGACGTCATGCCGATCCTGCAAGCCAAATGCCTTTCATGTCATAACAGCACTGAGTCAAAAGGGGACTTTGCGTTAGACACCCGCGACGGGCTATACGAGAGCGGCTTTCTTGTTAAGGGAAAGCCGGCAGAAAGTCACCTTGTTGATGTTATTACTCCTGATGGATCTGGTAAGGCCAAAATGCCGAAGGGGAAGGAAGCTCTTACGAAACAAGAGTTAGCTGTAATAGTAAAGTGGATTTCGGCTGGGGCATCGTGGCCGACCGACTTGGCGAGAATCGAGCCGGCAGTTGTTACTGATACCAATTGGTGGTCACTTCAAGCGATAAACCGAGGAGTCATTCCGTCAATTGAACGCGTACCTGACGGATTTACCATAGAGAATCCAATTGACGCGTTTGTACTGGCAAAACAATTAGAACATGACCTTCGTCCATCTCCGCGTGCAGACAAACATACATCGCTACGAAGACTCTATTTCGATTTGACGGGACTACCTCCAACTCCAGAGCAAGTAAATGCTTTCATGACGGATGAGTCGCCGCTTGCCTACGAACGACTGGTTGATCAATTGCTTGCGTCACCAGCATATGGCGAACGGTGGGCGCGTCACTGGCTTGACGTTGTCAAATATGCTGACACTTGCGGATATGATAAGGATAAGTTGCGACCAAATGCGTGGCCATACCGTGACTACGTTGTTGAGAGTTTTAACCGAGACAAGCCATACACGCGATTTGTGCATGAGCAAATCGCCGGAGATGTTCTTTATCCGAATACATCTGACGGGATCCTTGGACTTGGTTTTATTGCTGCGGGACCTTGGGATTTTATCGGACACGTGGAAGTGCCGGAATCGAAGATCGATGGCAGAATCGCTCGCTATCTAGACCGTGATGATATGGTGACCAATACGCTCAATACGTTCACCAGCACAACGATTCAATGTGCTCGTTGCCACAATCATAAGTTTGATCCGATTACACAGCAGCATTACTACAATTTACATACTGTTTTCGCTGCAGTAGATAAAGCAGAACGCAGCTATGGTGTTGATGCGAAGGTCGAGCAACAAAAGTCAAAACTGAATGCACAGATAAAATCAGCGACAGAAGAAATGGTCTCTATCAACAAAGCAATTGCTGATGCGGCTGGTGACACATACAAGCGTTTAAAGGAAGAGGCTGCTCAACTTACTGATGCGGCCAAGCTCAAAACACGAATGACGGCATATGGATATCACAGCCAAATCTCTTCAGCTGAGGATAAGGAAGAGTGGCTGCAAGTGGACCTTGGGGAATCTGTTGCCATAACGGAAATCAGAATCCATCCGACGAGTGACGACTTCAACCAGATTGGCAATGGATTTGGTTTTCCAACGAGATTCCGAATTGAGTGTTCTGACGATCCAACATTTAAAAAATCAAGCGTTGTTGCTGATCAAACAAAATTTGATTACCCGAAAGTGGGCCTTGCTTTCTATTCGTCATCGCCGAAGTCTGTGGCTGCCAGATATGTGCGAATAACAGCGACCAAACTCACAGCAAGGCTCAATGACTACATCATGGCAATTTCTGAGATTGTTGTATTAGATGAAGCAGGTCAGAATCTGGCGTTAAACAAATCGACATCAGCCGCTACATCGATTGAGCAAGGTGAGCGATGGGCGAAGCAGAATGCAACCGACGGAATCTGGCCACTCCCGGTGGATGTGTCAAAAACACAACAGCGAGCAAGTCTATTGTTAAGGGCCGAAGTCGAACTTAAGAACGCCAGAACACCTGAGCGAATTAAACGGTTATCGGAGTTAGCAAACCTGATAAAGGATTCTCAGGCAGCATTGGATGCACAGCCAGCCGGACGAATGGTCTACGCAGCTGCGACAGATTTCAATCCGCGAGGTGGATTCCAACCGACCAAGGGGAAACCACGGCAAATTAATGTTTTGTACCGGGGTGACATTCTCAAACCAGGTGAACCGGCGATTCCCGGTACCATACCTGTACTTGCAAACACGGTAGATACATTTCAGTTGCCCGAAGATCACACGGAGGGTGACCGTCGTGCAGCTCTCGCTCAATGGTTACCGCGAGATGATCACCCTCTTACCTGGCGCAGTATCGTAAATCGAATTTGGCAGTATCACTTTGGTCAGGGGATTGTTAATAGCTCAAATGACTTTGGCAGGATGGGAGAGCTTCCCACACATCCACGACTATTGGACTGGTTGGCGGCAGAATTTCGCGACAACGGTCAGTCGATTAAAGACCTTCACCGCTTGATCGTTTCCAGTTCTACATATCGCCAGGCAGCAACGCACAATGAGAAGAATGCCACAATCGATGGTGGTAACCGTTTCTTATGGCGTATGAATCGCCGCCGGTTATCTGCGGAGGAAATTCGAGATTCGATTCTGATGGTGAGCGGACGGCTTGATAACCGCATGGGTGGCGAAGGCTACTACTTGTTTGAGTTAGAACGTCCCGAGCACTCTCCTCATTATGAATACCATAAGCACGATCCCCGTGATGTGAAGTCGCACCGTCGCAGTATCTATCGCTTCATCGTAAGAAGCCAGCCAGATCCATTTATGACTGCGCTTGATTGTGCAGATTCGTCTCAGAGTACGCCGACACGTGATGAGACGATTACATCGATACAGGCGCTTGCATTGCTTAACAATAAGTTCAATCTCGCAATGGCGGAATACTTCGCTCAGGATTTACAACAAAGTGAACAGGCCTTAGCAGATCAGGTTCAACTGGCATTTGAACGAATTACCGGTAGAAAACCAGCAGCGAACGATCTTCAGGCGTTGATCCAATATGCTCAGCAGCATGACTTAGCGAATGTGTGCCGTTTGCTCTACAACCTGAATGAATTTGTATACGTTGACTAGGTGACCCGCATAAATGGAAGTTGGTAAATCACAATCCGAGATTGGCTCATCCCGACGGGAGTTTCTTTGGAATTCCGGTGGTGGACTCGGTGGCATTGCACTTGCTGCCATGCTTGGAAAAGACGCACTAGCCGAGCCGGATGGCAAACTGGGTGGAGTATTACATCATCCACCTCGTGCGAAACGAGTTGTCCAACTCTTTATGGGCGGTGCTGCTAGCCATATTGATCTTTTTGATTACAAACCCGCATTGGAAAAACACCATGGCGAGCCGAGTGATTTTGGTGAGAAGATCGAGTTATTTCAAAGTGGATTTGGGCCTTGGGCAAAGTCTTACTTCGATTTCAAACCTTACGGCGAAAGTGGTAAGCCACTAAGTGACGCAGTGAGTGAGTTGGGCGAAGTGGTTGATGACATGGCGTTCGTCCATAACCTTGTGGGAAAGACGGGGGTTCATAGTCAGGCTACCTACTTGCAGGCAACTGGATTTCAGCGTCCGGGATTCCCTGGGATGGGATGCTGGATTAGCTATGCACTCGGGAGTATGAATGAAAATCTCCCGGCATTTGTCGTTTTGCCCGACCACCGCGGATATGCATCTAACGGGCCAAAGAATTGGGCATCAGCCTTTTTACCTGCTCACACACAGGGCACTACGATTTTTCCGCAGCGCAAGAATCCAATTGAGAACTTAAAAGCCCAATCCGGATTCGTAACTGATGCAAGTGATCAGGATGGACTTAAACTTTTGAATCGATTCAATCGAACATACAACTCAGACCGCGTCGGTGATTCACGTCTTGACGCCCGAATCCGCAGTTATGAGCTCGCAGCAAAAATGCAACTGAGTGCTCCTGAATCCATGGATATCTCCAAAGAGCCTGAGCATATCCTGAAGATGTATGGATTGGAAAATATCGGTCGGACGTACGGCAAGGATATCAATGTTCCGGAAGAGGCAGAATATTTTGGCCGCAAATGTCTTGTTGCCCGGCGACTCTTAGAAAGAGGTGTCCGTTTTATACAGATTTGGTCGGGTAATGATAATAGTTTTCCGCGACGGAATTGGGACAGCCACGAAGATATTCGCAGAGACCATGGTCCGTTAGCCAAGGGTATGGCTATCGGCGCCTCAGCATTGATTAAAGATTTAAAACAACGCGGTATGCTTGAAGATACCATCGTTTTGTGGACGACGGAATTCGGAAGGATGCCAAGTACACAGGGTAGCCTCGGACGCGATCATAACCCATTCGTGTTTACGAACTGGCTAAGTGGTGGTGGTATCAAGGGTGGTGTAACAGCTGGGGAATCAGATCAATGGGGATTCAAACCTCTCGATCGAGAAAACCCCACACAGGTCTATGATATTCATGCCACAATTCTACACTTGCTGGGAATTGACCATAAGCAACTCAACGTCAGACACAACGGCATCGATCGACGATTAACAGACGTGCACGGTCACGTGATTCAAGACTTAATCGCGTAAGCTCTAATGAGCCAGCTAACAGGTTCTCGATTGTGAATTGTGTTTATATGAGATCCGCTGCTTCTCTATCAAACACGTAGACGAGCAGTGCTGTTAGATGATTAAATGGCTGAAATTCTGCTAGTAACCCATGATTTATCGGAGTTTGTTCTCCAGATGTCAGGTGTGATTCAGACGCCAATTATCCGTTGTGGCTTCGTACGCATATGTGAGTTTCCGCTGCAATGAATTAGTTGTTTGTCAATGGATTTGCACGTTACGATGATAGCATGATAGACCTGAAATGGATCATCGTGATTCTTGTGTATACGGCATGAATTCAACATCGAGAAACCATAATGAGAATACTCAAACACTTCATATTATTGACTCTGTTTTTGGTGTTTCCTTCTTCCATTATTTGGTCAGCGGAACCAGATATTGTGTTCCTGTTGATCGGGCAATCAAACATGGCGGGGCGAGCACATCTTATAGACGGTGATGACAAGTCAATTGGAACAACGTTGTTGTTTGATGATAAAGGAGAGTGGATTCCCGCAACTAACCCACTAAATCGATTTGCAACTGACAGAAAGGTTATTTCCATGCAACGCATCGGACCTGGCGCGGGTTTTGCCGCTGCGATTAACGAAGCACTTGATGATACGCGCGTTGGATTGGTAGTTAATGCTCGTGGAGGAAGCTCTATTGATCAGTGGATGAAGGGTCAACCTCTATATGACAACGCTATTAAGCGTATTAAGGATGTGCCGCGAGAAAAGTTCGCTGGCGTAATCTGGCATCAGGGTGAGTCCAACGCAGATGACCCGAAGTACATTGAAAAGGCGCGGCTACTTGTGAATCACTTGCGGACAGATCTCGAGAAGGAGGATCTTGTGTTCATCGCCGGTGAAGTCTTCGGTGAAAAGAACGTGAATAAACTACTTAATAAGTTGCCAGAGTCTATTTCCAAATGTGCCGTAGTGTCAGCAAAAGGCCTGAAAGTATTTGATGTTGTCCACTTAGATCGTGAAAGCCAGTTGGAGTTGGGACGACGATACGCGAAAGCCTGGCTGACGTTGACTAAGAAATGAGATGCGTGAAACCAGTTGTCTCAGAATCACTCAGTCTTTAAGGCTACCGCCTGATGCTTCGAGAACCTCCGATCCTTGAAGCGAGCGTATTTCGCTGACCTTGTCTTCGCTGTCGTATTTCACAAGAACCTTTACAGGTGTACCATCCTCATAACCGCCGGCTTCGATTCCGACGAATCCCAGCATTCCCTTTTGGAATTTCTCTGACTTGGTGAATTCCTGAGTAAAGCTGAAAATATCACTCCGCCGCCCCTCTTTCTTGCTGGACCAGACAGGTTCACCGAATTCAGCGATCAATTTCTTTCGTGTTGTTTCCTCTTTCAGCAGTGATAGATCTTTAAGGCTACTGTCCGCTTGAAAAATGGAAGTACACCCAGAAACAAATATCAAGAACATAAATGTCAAAACGAGCCGGTGCATGTCTATCAAATTATTAATCGCGAGTGGGAGTGGTATTTTCCGATTTGAGTAAAGTACGGAAAAATCATTCTTGCAGAGCAAAGGTGGGGGCGGTCAGTTCCGCATTGCTAAGCTATTTGAAGGGGAGAGTTTATGATTGAAATGCTGCGTGAACAAG
>JAKUOW010000205.1 GCA_022451045.1 Pirellulales bacterium
CATGTGGCTATAACCACCGCTGAGGAAAACCCAGATGATTGATTTCGAGCGTGGTTTGAATTGTGGGTTTCCGTTTGGCTGCCCGGGTTGCTGTCCCTTTAAAACCCCCTCGGATGCCAGCATGCTGCCCATAGCAAGGCCTGTGAATCCCATCCCATAATCAGCAGAGCGGCTGATAAATTCTCGTCGATTTAGGTGAGATAGCATGGCGTATAATTCTCTTTAACGAATGGAAATGAAATCATTATGGTTGAACAGAGCACGGATCAGGCCTTGCCGTCTGACTTGAGTATCAAGTTCTTCAGCACGATGCGTTAAGTATTTTTGTGCCAGCTGTTGTTCCTGATCGGTCGGTCGGCGATTCAGGATCAGCAAAAATGCATCTGAAATAAACTGCGAATCATCTGCATCTGCTAATTCTTTTGCGACCGCTAGAGAATTCGAATGAATGATCGTGCCGTTACTCATCGCCAAGGCTTGTTGTGGCACGACTGAAACGGAGCGTCGGTAACATTCTGTCGGGTTTGGAGGATCGAATAATTCCGACATTTTCGAATTACCACCGGCTTCCGGGTAGACTTCGTAGTAGAGGCTTCGACGTGTCGTTTCATTCATTGTTGTATTAAGGAGAACCTGGCCGCCTACTGTGGTATCCAGCGTCTTACCAATTGCGAGGATGCTGTCACGTACAACCTCGGCTTCCATGCGACCCTGGTTCATTCTCCATAACAAGATGTTGTCTGGGTCTATTTGTTCATTTGCTTCCATAGCTGTTTGTGATGATGACTGTTGGTAGACGTGGCTGGTCACAATTAGGTTGTGGATATGCTTCATGCTCCAGTTGTTTTCGATAAGTTCAATAGCAAGCCAGTCTAAAAGTTGCGGGTGTGAAGGAGGCCTTCCATTACGACCAAAGTCTGTAACGCTTGAGACTATCGGTTGATGGAAATGACGCCCCCAAATATGGTTTACAGCAACTCGCGGAGTTAGCGGATGCCGTTTGTCTGTAATCCAGTTTGCAAGTGCCGCGCGCCTGCCTGTTGAGGTCTTAGAGGTTGACGGGCTGAGACCTCTGTAATAATTTTTGCTGAATTTTGTTGGATTCATGTTGTTGGCGGTTTTTAGGATTGCTTCGGCGGCAGTCACTGCATCGGCTGCTTGTTTAATCGCTGCTTCGCGCCCGTCATCATCTTTGCCCAATTCACTAGCTTTAAATTGAGCTAACATGGCTTCCGCAAGTTCCGCTTCAGCAACGGCTATATCACTCTTGATTCTCATGTCGAGAGCTACTTTTGCGAGTTGGCTGAACTCTTCGTCGGTAAGACCGTCGCGAACGGCTGTATCCGCTTCGACTATAGCCTCGATGGTTGCAAGGGTTTCTGTGGCGGCTGCTAAGCGTAGTGCGGCGGCGCGGTGAGGAAGATCCTGGTTCGCAAGTCGTGAACGTACAGTTTGCAGCGCTTCGTAAGCAGGCTTGGCACTTGTCACTTCTCCAAGGCGCGAAACCGCTGCAAACGCTGGCGCAACATTACCTGTCTTGCTTAAGTACCAGTCTTGAGTCCCGACTGGAGTCATGCCATCAGAGAATAATGGAGGTTCAAAACCGCTACTGAAACTGAAGTCATCCGACTTAAATGTGACATTGTCTAGAAGTACTTTTGAGCCCGTTCGCGTATCAAAGGTGATTGGCTGATTTTTGTGTTTTGCCGAATTCCAGCCGTTTAATGCAATTGGTACATCATTCACGATGATTTTGTCGGTGGATGTTTCTTTTATATGTACCCTAGCTGTATCCGACTCTTCATGAATGGTGAGGCGGACTTTGAGTCGGCGTTCATCTTTAGAAACATCATATCGGCCAAGGGTTAGCTCGGTGTGTGTTCCTGGTTGATAGCCACGAATCGCTCCTTCAACAAAGCCAAGATACAGTGCTGTACGATGTGTTTCGGTATTTTGAGCCAACTGGAAATTGAAATGTTTGTCTTGAAGGATGGTGAACTCGAAGGTTAATTCAGCGCCTTCAACTAATTTGGTGAACCCTGGAAAGCTATGATGCAAAATAAAGCGGCCTTCGGTGGCATCGAGTAACACTGATTGGTCGCCGTCGATCGGGCCGGATTCTCCGTTAGCGATTGCAGACTCTAATGCTGTGTCAAACTCTAATTCTGCAGCATCTAACTGTCGTTTTAGCTCTGTATTGTCGGAAACGCTCGACTTAGTTTGGTCGTGTGCGGTCCTTGCATCTTCTAGCTCTTTCTCTGCCTTTTTTAGATGCTCCTGTTGAATGTGAGGCCGCGAGCCAGGATTCCACGCATAGATTGGGAGGGTGATTGGTGTGATTTCAGGAAATGGCACGTCAATAAATTCGGGCACGCCAGGCGGAATGCTGCCTCGGTCTCGTTTTTTGTTTCTTTCATCGCCGTCTGTGTAAAACCATGTTGGCTTTTCAGACGCCTCATCGAAAATCCGCACCATTCCATCACGAGTAACCGGGCGTGAGCCCCCATATGTGTATGGTGGAAATTCGCCAGGGTAATCTTGGCCGCTAACCTGGTCTTGTCGCACGCCCATCGGCTCAAAGAAAGCTCTTAGTCGGAAGTAATCATCATGTTCAATAGGGTCATATTTGTGATCATGGCAATGTGCACAATTCACTGTTAATCCCATGAATGCCTTAGCAGTGTATTCAACGTTGTGACGCATCCATTCGTTTAGGTTTAGCGAGTAATAGCTGCGAATAAGATAGCCGGTAGCGGGCCATGTTGAATCGTCATTGGGATGTAGTTCGTCCGCAGCAAGCATTTCGCGGAGCATTTGATCGTAGCCTTTGTCGTTGCGCAAAGACTCGATGATCCAGTCTCGCCATCGCCAGATTTGCGGTGCACTATTGCGTACATCGTCGAGATTTCTGCGACCGTACCAGTCCGAATAACGCCAGATATCCATCCAGTGTCTACCCCACCGTTCCGCGTACGCATCGGAATCCAGAAGATGCTTTACCACCTCCTCATAGCGATCCTGCGTGGGATCCGCGGTGAATTCCTTAATCTGTTCGGGTGTGGGCGGTAGGCCAGTTAAGTCGATGTGTAATCTACGAAGTAGGTGTGCAGGTGACGCATTACGGGACATGTTGAGGCCTGCGTGCTCTGCGCGAGAGAGCACAAAAGCATCGATCGAATTGAAAACCCACTCTTGATTGTTCGTTGCAGGGACGTCTGGACGAATGGGCTTGATGAACGCCCAGTGTTCTCTCGGATCTTCTTCCCGTGATTCGTTTGCTGGCGAGTGCGCTCCGGCTGTGATCCAAGATGCGAATAACTGCTGTTCTTCACTTGTTAGTGGGTGACCAATCGGCGGCATCCGAATTGAATCATCATCGGCCGAAATCCGTATTAGTAATTCGGAAGCCTTGGGATTCTCCACATCAACAACGCTTCCGTTTTCACTGCCCTTGCGAATTAGTTCGCCTGTATCGAGCCTTAAGCCAGCTTCTTGCTTAAGGGCGCCATGACAGGCAAAGCACCGAGCTTTAAGTAGAGGCTTAATATTACGACTGTAATCACTATCGTCGGCGCGCAACGGAAGCACAGTCGCCGATATGAGCGAAAGTAATAAACAGGTGCATTTAACGATATTCGAATTGTGCATACTCATAATGATATCACCGACAGTGGTTGGATATCAAAGTGAGTGTCCTAGAAACGACTGCTATTTAATTTCGAAGATCGCTTCGATTTCAACGGCGGCTCCGGTTGGGAGGGCGGCAAAGCCAAGTGCGCTTCTTGCATGGAAGCCGTCACCCTCTTTTCCATACAATTCATGGAGCAAATCGCTGCAACCGTTGATTACCAGGTGCTGATCTGTGAAGTCGCCATCGGAATATACGCAACCGAGAACTTTTACGACCTTAAGACCGTCAAGAGTGCCATGCGTATTGTATACAGACCTCAGGATTTTCTGTGCACAGTCCTTTGCCGCTGCATAGCCTTGTTCGACGGATAGGTCTTTACCTAAGACACCCTTTTGATCACTTGTGTGTCCAGAGGTGATTAGCTGATTACCACTGCGAATGCAGAGGTTCAGGTAACCCGGTTCGATGGCTTCAAGTGATACGCCAAGTTCTTGTGCTTTTTCTGTGATACTCATGATTTCTTAGTCCTAATCGGGGTGCAATGACGGCATTGATGCGTTTTAAGTTGAACGACTTTTTCGTCTTGCATTCCTTTATATAGAAGCAGGGGTTGTTTGTTCTTGCTTTGTTAGCCGGCGGGCTAATCACTTTACCGGCATTTTAACGGAGACCGGAGTAATTTGTCAGAGAGTGACAGCCAATTCCTTTAATTCAGTTTCTACCAGATTGAAATGTGGTATGATTCAGATGTTCTAGCACGCTGTGGCTGAAAACACGGCTAGATTCGGCTATGAAACAATTTGAAGCAATGTTCGGGAGTAACTCGCATGCGTGGGCAAAACAAGATGAAAAGACGTGACTTCGTAAAGGCAACCAGTACCGTTGCTCTTATTGGCGGTGGTGTTTGGAGTGAAGTCGCGGCAGCTGAATCAACGGCATCAAGCGGGAAACTAAACGTGGCGTGTGTTGGCACTGCTAACCGGGCGGCGGCGGATATTAGTGGTGTCAGTCAGGAAAATATTGTGGCACTTGTGGATATCGATAAGAGTTACTTGGATCGAGCTGCGGCAACTCACAAAAGCGCTCGGACATATAAAGACTATCGTGAAATGATCGACGCCGAAGGTGATCGCATCGACGCGGTTGTGGTTGGCACGCCGGATCATCATCATGCTCCGGCTTCAATCCGTGCTATTCGAGCAGGTAAGCACGTTTATTGTGAAAAACCACTTGCACATACCGTCCGTGAAGCACGGATCCTAGCCGAAGAAGCAGCCAAAGCAGGTGTAGCCACACAACTCGGCACACAGATTCATGCCGAGAACAACTATCGTCGTGTTGTTGAAGTGATCAATTCCGGTGCGATTGGTGATGTGACCGACGTTCACGTCTGGGTCGGAAAAGGCTGGGGAATGACAAAAGCACAGTTCGACGCGTTGCCGACAGAAGGTGCACCACCTGAACGAATTGATTGGGACCTATGGTTAGGTCCCGCAGAAGAACGCCCATATTTTTATGGTTGGCACCCCGCACAATGGCGTCGTTGGTGGGACTTTGGCCAAGGAACACTTGGTGATATGGCATGTCACTATATGGATCTGCCATTCTGGGCGTTGGACTTAAGGCACCCAATTAAGTGCGAAGCAGAAGGGCCGGAAGTTCACGATGAAGTTTGTCCGATTGGCTTGACCGTCCGTTACGTATTCCCTGGCAAGAAAGAAGGATCGACAATCAACCTTTCGTGGTATGACGGAAATATGATTCCTCGGAAAATCGAGGGCGAGGCTGTCCCGGGTGCCGGTGTTATGTTTATCGGTACAGAGGGAATGATGTTTGCCGACTATAGTCGCTACCGACTTTATCCCACGAAAAAGTTTGAAAACTTTGCTCCACCGCAAAAGACTATTCCGGATTCAATTGGTCATCACGCCGAGTGGATTAAAGCTTGCAAAGAAGGTACGCCGACATTGTGCAACTTCGATTACTCGGGAGCACTTACAGAATCTGTGCTGTTAGGAAATGTAGCCTATCGCACTGGCAAATCCCTGGATTGGGATGCTGCTAATTTGCGAGCTACTAATGCTCCGGAAGCAGCTGACTTTGTCACCAAAACCTATCGCAAGGGTTGGGAAGTATAAGTCGCGTTCGGTGATACGTTGCTAATTGGAGTGAACTACTCGTCACCAAGGTACTTCAGTTGAATCTTGGTGTTCTTAAGGTGCTCTTGTAGTGATGCTGCGCCATCCTCGGTTACGGCTGTTCTTGTCACCATCAATTCTTCCAGTTGAGTGAGACCTTCTAGGTGCTGCAATCCAGTGTCTGAGACGGTGGTCGAACCTAGATGCAAGAAGGTGAGCTTCTGCATGTTTGCAAGTGCCGGTAGACCAGAGTCTGACAACAGTGTGTTGTCTAAATTGAGCCACTCCAGATTAGTAAGCGGAGCTAGATGCTCAACCCCGGGATCGCCAATTTGAACTCGCCATAAATTTAGACGTTTGAGTGAGCTGATTCCGCTGAGGTGTTCTAGTCCGGCGTCGAATATTTGACTGTTCTCACTAACATCTAGGTCCTCCAAGTGTTCGAGTTTCGCCAAGTCCGCTAAACCAATATCTGATAGTTGTGTTTGAGATAAACGTAGTTTCTTGAGCGTGGGGATTTTGGCCAATACTGACATTGTCTCATCGCCAACAAGAGTGCGAGCTAAATACAATTCAGATAGGTTCGGTAATACGGTAAGTTTTTCGATGCCTTCTACGCCTATGAATAGGCCATCTAGAAATAACGCACGCAACTCTGTAAATGTTGCTACTGTTTCCATGGCGCCGTCATCAACTGTACAGTCGCCATCAACTCCGTTCATTCGCAAGGCACGAAGTTGCAGCGGCTTGAGGTTAGCGATACCATCGTTGCTTACGGGGCACCCTCGTATATCAACATCTACGATGGTTGTTGCTTTTGCTAAAACCGTCATCGCATCATCTCGTACATTTGTATCGTTGAGTTTGACGGAACGAATGCGTGTGAGATCTGCGAGATGTGCTAACTTGTCGTTATCGAACTCAAGACCGCGAAAATCTGCTTCTATTACCAGACCATCTGCGTCTTTCTTAAACTGGACGCCGAGTTCATCAAGTGCGTTTAAGGCGGTTGCATCGTCGGTTGGTTTTGGCGTTTCTGGCGTTGCTGCCTTAGTCTCGGGCGCGTCGTTTTTCTCGCCGGAGTCGGTACAACCAAGCGAAATGGTGGTAAATATGATTAGGAGGAGG
>JAKUOW010000206.1 GCA_022451045.1 Pirellulales bacterium
GGTGACCGCCCTCGACCAGACGCACCGCGTGAAGGTGACCGCCCTCGACCAGACGCACCGCGTGAAGGTGACCGCCCCAGGCCGGATGCGCCACGCGAAGGCGAGCGCGGACAGCCGGCAGAGCTTGAGGGGCTGTTTAAGCGTTACGACAAAAACAGCGATAAGACCGTTGTGTTAGAAGAATTCCTTGCTTTACATCAGGGGAATCTAACAGAACAAGCGAGACGTTTCTGGCAGGAATTCTTTGTGAGCCAGGATCGCAACAACGATGAGAAATGGGACTTCGAAGAATTCGTTGGTGCCGTGCGTGCATACAATCAACGGTAGCGTTAGCGCTTAACGACCCTGTTGGCTAGCGGACTAAAGTCTGCAGTTATTGATTTGGGTTTCGAGTATCGCTGATGCGCCGAGCTCGTCGAGTTCGTCCATGACCGTGGACACCTGACTACTCTTAACCATGACGCGGACTGCGCACCAGTCATTGTCTTCCAACGGATTAATGGTTGGCGAGTTGTAGCCCGGTGTGATACCCTCAGCCTGAGCGAGTTTTTCGCGTGGAATATTGTATTCCAGTAGTGAATATCTTTGTGCAATAACAACACCTTGCAGACGCCGCACAATTCGGTCAGCGAGATCGGCATGACGTTGTTCTTTGTTCTGAACAAGGATCGTCTGATAGTTTCCAATCTCATCGAGGATGCGTAATCGGTTTGCAGCGAGTGTGCTACCCGTTTCAACCAGATCCACGATGGCATCAGCAATTCCCAGCGAGATCATGATCTCAACGCTACCGGTTAGCTTAACCAGATGTGCTTCTGCACCATGTTGGCCAAGGTACTGTCGTGTCACGGTTGGGAAACTAGTCGCGATACGTTGGCCGTCAAGCGATGCGGCATCATTAAAGTCACTATCGTCCGGCACGCAAATAGCCAGACGACACTTGCCAACGCCCAACTGTAACCGCTCATCAAGGTCAACGTCAGCTTCTGCTACCAGATCGCTGCCTGTAATTCCCATGTCTAATGCACCTTCTGCGCACAGGACAGGGATATCATCGGTTCGCAGGAAGATGATATCCACTGGCATATCGCTAACACGGGCAAACAGCGATCGGTTTTGCCTGCGAAATTTTAGTCCGGCTTTTTTTAGCAGTTGTTCGGAAACTTCTGCTAAGCGTCCCTTGCTTGGTAATCCAATTCTTAGATTTGTCATTGCCTTGCAGCTTTTTCGTCAATTCCGGAAATGCCAAATCGTCTGGACAACTCTGCTTCCACTTCGTGGATATGAATGTCCTTAGATCCGAGCATGACCATTAGGTGAAACAGTAGGTCTGCTGCTTCGTAAATCAAATGTGCGCGTCCGTCGTCGCCGGCCTCGTCGGCAGCTTCAACCACTTCTTCTGCTTCTTCAAGGATCTTTTCACCGATTTTTGCTGTCCCACCATTAAACAGTTTGGTCGTATATGACTTTTCAGGTGGATTTGCTTTGCGATCTTCGATCACACCCATTAGTCGTGACAGGATGTTATTTTGGTCAGTCACCGGCATGCCCTTTACACGAGCAGCAATACGTTGCACGATTGAAGAACGACGATCGTGTACACCGAGTACACAAAAACACGTTGTTCACAGTTCATCGTAGATTCGCTTTGGAATACTGACAATTACGCGTATTGTTAGAAGTTCTTAACATCTCATCTGACATGCTTAAGACACTAACGATCATGACGATTATGACAGCTGAGACCGGTAAAGAATTCGAGCCCATTTCACGTGACTGTTGGTTTCTCACGGGGCCAACAGCCAGCGGCAAGTCCAATATTGCCATCGCACTTGCCAGACAGTTAGACGCTGAGATTATCTCACTCGACTCGATGGCTATCTATCGTGGCATGGATATCGGAACTGCCAAACCAACGGCAGAGCAGCAGCAACAAGTTGTACACCATATGATTGATGTGGTAGAGCCGACCGAATCCTACAGCCTTGCAGAATATCTCACTGCCGTGCACGCACTGGTTGGGCAGATTCATGAACGTCAGAGATGCGCTCTGTTTGTTGGTGGAACACCACTCTACTTGAAGTCGTTACTGAGGGGTTTATACAGCGGTCCCGAAGCAGATTGGGAATTTCGCGAACAAGTTCAGCGAGAATTGGAAGAGCATGGACCCGATGCGCTGCACGCGCGGCTAGCCCAGGTGGATCCGCTGTCAGCTCATAAACTACATCCAAATGATTCGAAGCGGATCATTCGGGCGTTGGAAGTATTTCGGGCAACCGGTGAGCCGATTAGTCACCAACAAGTACACTTTGACGACACAGAAAGTCAGCCACACTCACGAGCATTTGTCCTTTCTTGGGAACGGCCAGAATTGCATCAACGGATTGAGCAGCGTGTTGATGAGATGTTTTCGAGAGGATTGGTAACTGAAGTTGATTCGTTGCTTGCAACGCACGGTGAATTATCCAGAACGGCGATGCAGGCTGTTGGGTATCGTGAAGTGATTGATCATGTTTCAGGCAATCTTTCGTTCGAGGACACCGTAGAGAAAGTGAAAGCGCGGACACGGCAGTTTGCACGTCGACAGGTGACCTGGTTCCGTCGGCTGGACGAATGTCAGATTATTAATCGATCGGATTCAGATTCGGTTAAGGAGTTGGTAAGCCAAATCGCTACAACTGGCTCTCAATAACCCGATTACGGGTGTCTTTTGTATGTTGCACATCGCAACTAAAATATGGGTTTGCCGTAGCGATGCAACAAGCAGCTGTTTCGGAACCAAACCGGCAGGTTGTCAGTGATACATCTCTGGCATCGCAAGTATTCAAATCAAGATTAGGAAACAAACGTGTTACGAACACACACCTGTGGAGAGCTTCGGGCTGACAACATCGATGACACCGTGACATTGTGTGGATGGGTGGATAGTACTCGTGATCATGGTGGCGCTGTATTCGTAGACCTTCGCGACCGCTATGGAAAAACGCAAGTTGTTTTTGGACCGGAGAGCGGTTTAGTTGAAGAAGCGAGTGCGCTACGCAGCGAAGATGTTATCAAGGTCATTGGGAGTATTGCTGCACGTCCGGAAGGTACCGTAAATGAGAAAATTGATACAGGTGCAGTTGAATTACGGACCTCGGAACTAGAGGTGCTTAATAAAAGTAAAACTCCGCCATTTACACCGAGCCAACAGGAATTGCCTGGCGAAGATTTGC
Source organism: Pirellulales bacterium (assembly GCA_022451045.1). GTDB lineage: Bacteria > Planctomycetota > Planctomycetia > Pirellulales > Pirellulaceae > UBA11883. The sequence goes on from JAKUOW010000206.1 coordinate 3,216, forward strand.
GATTGAAATACCGATATCTGGATCTCCGGCGACAGCAAATGCAGGACACCTTGGTACTTCGCAGTAAAATCGTTAACACAATGCGCCAGTATTTTGATGAAAACGACTTTATTGACGTCGAAACACCTATTCTTGGCCGCAGCACACCAGAAGGTGCTCGTGACTATCTTGTTCCAAGTAGAGTGCACCACAAGCATTTCTATGCACTGCCACAATCTCCTCAGCTGTACAAGCAAATCATGATGGTGGCAGGTTATGACCGTTACGTGCAGGTTGCCAGATGTTTTCGCGATGAAGACTTACGAGCAGACCGACAGCCAGAATTTACCCAGCTTGATCTCGAAATGTCGTTTGTCGATGCGGACGATGTGATTGGCATGATCGATGGTTTGGTGCAGCGCATGGCTAAAGAGGTGTTGGACTTAGACGTGCAACTCCCTCTGCCTCGCATGACATACGATGAAGCTATGGAGCGATTTGGCCACGACGCGCCGGATTTGCGGTTTGGCATGGAGTTGATTAACTGCAGTGATATCGCCGAGAAAGTCGAGTTCCGCGTGTTTAGCGGAGCAGTTTCCAATGGTGGAGTTGTCAGGGGCATAAAGGCCGATGGAGTTGCTGCGGACTTTTCGCGAAAGCGGATTGATGAATTAACCGAATGGGTTAAGCAGGATTTTGGAGCAAAGGGTCTGGCGTGGTTCCGTGTTGAAGAGGATGGCAGCTTATGGTCACCAATTTCAAAGAACTTCAGTGACGAGGAGCTCGCAGCTATCGCTGAACGCATGGGTGCCAATGTCGGGGACATTATGTTCTTTATTGCGGATAGCTGGGAAGTTAGCTGTAAGGCGTTAGCGGCCCTGCGAAAACGCCTCGGTGCCGAATTGAGTCTTTATGACCCGGCCACGATGAATTTTTCATGGGTTATAGAGTTCCCAATGTTCGAATTTGACGAGGAAGAACAACGGTGGAATGCGATGCACCACCCTTTTACGGCGCCACGCGAACAAGACATGCCCATGTTCGAGACAGAGCCTCACTCCATGCGGGCTATTGCTTATGATCTGGTCATAAATGGTTCGGAAGCAGGTGGTGGTACTATTCGAATTCATGACTCTGCAATCCAAAGCAAGGTATTTGAATTGCTTGGGATCGATGCAGAGACTGCCCGGGATCGATTTGGATTCCTTCTGGATGCCTTGCAGTATGGAGCACCTCCACACGGTGGTATCGCTTTGGGTATCGATCGGTGGGTAATGCTATTCGGTGGTCTTGAAAACATTCGTGATTGCATTGCTTTTCCAAAGACACAAAAGGCTGCAGACTTGATGACGGAAGCTCCAGGTGGAGTCGACAAACGCCAGTTAAGAGAGCTCGGTATCAAAACGGTCGACGAATAAGCTGATTTGATGATCAGTTTATGTATCAAATCAAAAGTGACAGTAAATCTATGGGTAGCGAATCACCATGGCAAAAAAATCTATTGAACAAGTCGATGTTGCGGACAAAGTAGTTCTCGTGCGTGTGGACTTTAACGTACCACTTGATGACGATCTCGTGATAACGGATGATCGTCGCATTAAGATGGCATTGCCGACCATTCAATCAGTTCTAGGGCGTGGCGGAAAGTTGATCTTAATGAGCCATCTCGGTCGACCAAAAGGAGATGGCAATGACTCCCGTTTCAGTTTAAAGCCAGCTGCGGTGCGGCTAGGTGAATTGCTTGATCAACCAGTGATATTTGCGCAGGATACGGTTGGTGACGACGCACAGGCCAAAGTTGCAGCACTTGGTGAGTCCGGCGTAATGGTACTTGAGAATTTGCGTTTTAACGAAGGTGAGAAGACAGGTTGTTCAGCATTTGCCGGGAAACTAGCCGCCTTTGCAGACGTCTATTGCAACGATGCCTTTGGGACATGTCACAGAACCGACGCATCAATGGTTGCTGTGCCGGAAGCCATGGCCGGTAAACCCAGAGTCGTAGGATTTCTGGTGGCTAAGGAAATCCAATATCTATCCGACGCCATTGCCACTCCTCAGAGGCCGTTTGTGGCGATACTTGGTGGTGCCAAAGTATCAGATAAGATCACGGTAATTGATAACCTGCTTGGCGTGTGTGACAGCGTACTCATCGGCGGTGCCATGGCATATACCTTTGCATTGGCACAAGGTGGTTCAATCGGGAAGAGTCTTGTTGAGCCAGATAAAGTGGACTTGGCGCTTACTCTTCTTGAAAAAGGTGGTGACAAGCTGGTATTGCCGGTCGACACACACTGTGGTGATGATTTCTCCTCAGACTGTAATAAGGAGGTCGTGACGGCAGGTCAGATTTCGGAAGATTTTGAAGGGCTGGATATCGGTCCTGAAACTGCAAATCGTTATGCTCAAATCGTATCTGAAGCCAAAACCGTGGTTTGGAACGGTCCAATGGGCGTTTGTGAAATGCCTCCGTTTGATGAGGGAACAAAGAAAGTTGCCCAAGCCATTGCGGATGGCGAAAACGTTAGCATCATTGGTGGCGGAGATAGTGCCGCTGCTATACAACAACTGGGATTTGCCGATAAAGTTTCCCATGTGAGCACAGGTGGCGGCGCAAGTCTCGCCATGCTCGAAGGTAAGTCCTTCGCTGCTGTGGAATTGCTAGACGAGATCTAAACCTCCCCTAAACCAGTGCTATGCGAGGCATAGGTCAGCGGGTCTTAAGTACTGCTGACTCTAAAGACATTTATTCGTCGTCAGTATCATCACTGGAGTCGTCATTCGTCGAAGTAAAGTCGTAGCTGTCTTCAAGAAATAGTTCAAGTCCTTCTGAAGGTGCGCCATTGGCCGCACCTTCAGCAAACAGCTTTACGGCTTGTTCCACATGGCTCTCAAGTGGTTTCGGTTGGCTGATCAAAAAAGCGCCCTTGATAACCGGTGCCATCTGGAAGTCGGTGAAGTACTTGTTGGCAAACGCCAATACGACTCCTGCAGGTAGTTCATCGCGATTCCACGATCTGTTGTTGCCGTTTATACGCAATGTGATAGTGTCTGGAGTGATTTCTGCTACGCCAGCTTCAATACTCGTGCCGATGGTCAAGCCTGACCCAATTTCAACTTTGCCAAGTGCTTCGTTAAAAAGTTTATAGAACACGGTTGTATATTCCACCATGTCGTGCAATCTTTGGGCAACTTCTAAATGTTCATCGAGTTTGGCGAGGCTTAGGGCTGTTGCAGCACTCTTCGTAGCAACGCTCAATTCTCGCTGTTGCAGAGCTTCACGACCGGCCTTTAACGCAGCTGTTAGCATTTTCAGCTCTTCAGCTGTTGGTGGTTTTAATTCTGGTTCTGGTTCTGGCTCTGGTTCTGGCTCTGGCTCTGGCTCAATATTTTCAAAAATATAAGCCGCACCCAATTCGCCTCGTTCTTCTTTATATACCCCAATAATTGCTGTGTTGCCACTTATCGCCACACTCCCTCCAAACATATCACCCGCCTCTCGGTCACGGGCGGTTAATTTTTGCGTTTCGTTCCAATTTCCCGAACCATCCCGGGTAAACATATAAGCCGCTCCTGCATCATCACTACTTGT
>JAKUOW010000207.1 GCA_022451045.1 Pirellulales bacterium
TAGGCAACATCATCTGTAAACTCTCGGACCAATGTTACGGTTTCTTGCCCAGCTTCATCGTTCACATCGACGGCTAAAACTTTACAACCTTGCTTGGCAAACAGGACTGCGGTTTCTCTACCGATGCCGCCACCGGCTCCTGTAATCAGTGCTACCTTATTATCGAGTCGTCCCATTTGTCTTTAGATCCTTGCTGATTTTCGGTATCAACTTTTGCAGTGATTTATAAAGTCTGTAAACAGCCGTTGTTGAATCGGGTCATCTGGTGCTAGTTCGGGATGCCATTGTACGGCAATGCACCACTTGTGATCAGGCAATTCTAGAGCCTCTATCGTATTGTCTCGGGCGTACGCAACTGCGACGAATGGTTCTGCAACCCTGTCGACGGCTTGATGATGCCATGATGGTGCGTCAAATTCTTCAGTCTGTAGAATCGTTGCAAGTCTGCTGTCTGGTTCTGCAAATACTGTGTGATTTACCGGTTCGCGTGGTGGCAAGCGATGACGAACTTCGTCACCTACCACGTCTGGTAGATGCTGATGTAGTGAACCACCGAGTGCTACATTCATAACCTGAATTCCGCGGCAGATTCCAAATACTGGTATATCGACGTCGAGTGCAGCCTTGAACAAATCCAGCTCGTATCTATCACGCTGTGAATCGGTCATATAAACCGTTTCATGTGATTCTTGTTCGTAACACGATGGGCAAACATCTCCACCGCCAATAAGGATCAAACCGTCGATTTGACATAAGAAGTGATGAGGCTCATCAATCGGTGGCATCACAATTGGCAAGCCGCCGGCGCGTGTGATGCTGTTGATGTACTCGGAGGGGATAGTGAAATGCCGCTCATCATTCTGACCGTACATCGTAAGGCCGATTTTTGGCAGTTTTTTCATGGGTTGCGGTGTTTGATCGTACTAAATGGTGTATGCCTGTAGGAATTTAGATTCGCTCAAAATATCGAATTCGTTCCCAGTCGGTCACAGCGTTTTCAAATGCTTCTTTTTCCGTTTTAAAGAAATGTACATAGTGCTTATGAACATTATCACCAAGCGTCTTACGGATGAAGTCACTTTGCTCAAATCCGAGTATAGAATCTCTGAAGGTCGTCGGAACCGTTCCCGTTTCCGACTGATCGTATGCATTTCCAATAAACTCATCCGGTGCTGGCAAATTATTCTTGATACCATCGAGTCCGGATGCGAGCGCCGCGGCAAATGCCAGATATGGATTGCAATCCGCACCCGGAATCCGACATTCGATTCGTAGAGACTGGTCATGCCCAACCACTCGGAAGCCAGCAGTTCGATTGTCTAGGCTCCACGCCAGAGTTGTCGGCGCCCAGGAACCGTGTTGGTATCTCTTATACGAATTCACAGTCGGTGCGTAGAACGGCATAAATTCCGACGCATGGCTAATCCAACCAGCCAGAAATGATTTGAACAATGGCGAACACTTGATTCGCCCCAATTCATCGTCACCAGCAAATGCATTTCCAGATTCATTCCAAAGACTAAGGTGTATATGGCAACTGGACCCAGCTTGATCCTGTTTGTATTTTGCCATGAATGTCACACTTAGTTCCTGAGCATCAGCAATCTCTTTTGCACATTGTTTGATAAGGATGTGGCGATCAGCCATTTCGCGAATATCGGAGTAGACCACATTGATTTCGTGTTGCCCTAATCCCCATTCGCCTTTTGTTGATTCGACGGGAATGCCCGATGCCGCAAGCTGTCTGCGCAACTCGCCATGATACGATTCGTTTCTTGAGCCATGAAGGATATGGTAATCCTCTAAATACCAACCGGCTGGTTGCAGATTATGATAAGCACGGCCATTTGCATTTTCGTAACCATCTTTAAAAAGGTAGTACTCCAACTCCGAAGCAGCCTTCGCAGTAAATCCTTGTTGGGATGCAGCTGCAATTTGTTTCTTGAGAATACTACGAGGCAGTGCGGTCACCAAGTCATGTGATGAGTCGTCTATGACATCACAAAAAATGATTGCTGTACGATCAAGCCATGTAGCAACATGAAGCGAGTCAACATCTGGTTGTAGGTGAAAGTCACCATATCCAGCTGACCAATTCGCAAAGTCATACCCTTCCACTGGCTCCATTTCCATATCCACAGTGGCCAGATAATTACATCCGTGAGTACCATCGACAGCAACGTTGTCTAAAAAGAAACTCGCGTCGAATCTCTTTCCCATCATCCGGCCATAAAGGTCAGGAAATGCGGTGATGACAGTATCAACCTGTTTCTCGTCTACAAGTGATTTAAGTGTTTCTAATGAAGTCATAAGTTGCTTCTCGAAAAAATCCAGTCACGCTGGCTGATCTAGTCCAATTATAAGAGCTCTTTTTCAGCGTTTTGCAAAAGTACAGCTTCTTCTTCAGGTGCCGATGCAACTAAGTGAAAGCGGCTGTACGCAAAGAAGTAAATCAGGCCGATGACGATAAACAACGCTACCCCAATAATTGCCGGGAGCATCTGGCGATCGGCCATCGTTGCTGCAAGTGCAACGAGTGAAAGTACAAGACCAAGGGCTGCTCCAGGAATACCAAGGGGGCTTTGGTATGGACGTTCCAAATCTGGTTGTTTGATTTTTAGAATAATATAGCTGAGCATGACATTGGCATAAGAAATGACTGCGCCAAATACTGCCATGTTCAGAAGTGCAGAGCCGACATGGCTGTCGTCACCTGTGAACTGGATTACAAGTGCACACCCAAGGCCTACAACCGCACCGGCGATTAATGCAACGTATGGTGTACGCTGTTTCCCAGTAAGTGAAAGGAATCTTGGGATGTAACCGGCACGTGACAGGGCAAATAAAACCCGCCCATAAGCATAGATGATGGCATGGAAGCTAGCGATTAAGCCCACTAGTGCTAAGAGTGTTAGTACCTTTGCAGTTGATCCAATTCCAAAAACTTTCATAAATCCATCAGCAAGTGGAGCGTCTGACGTACCGAGTTCTTTGGCTCCTACGACGCCCGTATTTATAACGAGTGTAGCGATAGATAACGCGAAGAGTGTGAACATCCCGCAAATCAAAGCGCGAGGCATATCTCGTACAACATCGTGGCTCTCTTCCGCAGCTAGCGGGAGTTGTTCAATTGCCAGATAGAACCAAATAGCAAATGGGATTGCAGCAAAAACACCATATATTCCGTTTGGGAACCACTTCGAATGCTCTACATCTCCAATGCTATTCTTATCCGGAATTACATTGAACAGGTTTTCAGCCTCAAAACTTCCAGTAACTACGGCGCCGCAATAGAACACGAGCAGTACTATCGCTGCCAAGCCAGCGAACACTAACCCCATTCGTAGCGATAGCGATACTCCGATGATATTTATGGTCACAAAAACGATATATGCGATGACCCACCACAAGATTGTGTAACCAATTGAAACCGTTTCTTGTCCTGGAAACACGAGTTCATTTATGTATCCGCCAATCCCAATCACGATGACTGCAGGTGTAATGACGTATTCGACAATGTCAGTGATGCCACAGACAAATCCGCCGACGGGTCCAAGGGCACTTCGTGTGAACGAGAAGAAGCCGCCGGCATGAGGAAGAGCTGCGGATAACTCAGCAATGGTATAGACCATGCAAAAGTACATGGTGACCATTAGTCCAGTTGCTACTAGTAAACCTCCGAAGCCGGAGTAGCCAATACCGAGATACCACCCAAACAAGTCCCCCGAGATTACAGCGCCAACTCCCATCGCCCAGAGTAGAACCCATCCTGCGCTAGGGCGAAGTTGTCGCCGATTCAGATATTGTTCATCTACCTGATCGTATTGAACTAGGTTTGGTTTTTCAGACACTCGAAATTGCTATTTGGGGATTAGTTGATTGTCGGCTAATGGTTGGAGATTCCTTATTGATTGATAGTAATTGCTCGAATGACGGGTTGTTAGTGGTTCTGCGTGAGCAGCCTGTAGCCCTGATCTCCAAACACTACTTCTGACCCTTAGATTTGTATGTATAACGAGTGGCTTATGCGTACTTAGTAAGTTTTTTGTTTTTTTGGGGTGCGTGTACTCTAATAGTTGTTGTGAACTTATTTTTATCCTCAAGACGGAATTCCTAATGCCCCAAAAATACTTAACGCTGATTTGTTTAACGATTTCTGTTGCTCTGTTTGGATGCAGCGGTGAGGAACAGAAACAGACAGCTTCACAGCAATCTACACAGGCAGTATCTGGTCAAGACATCAATAACATTCTTGCACAGAAGGAGAATATGACTGCGGAAGAGCTGGATAAGCTAGGAGAGTCACCGGATGATCAGTCTGCACAGGGGAATACCGGCTCATTAGAAGAAGTCAACAATGCTATCGCCAATACCACGAGTGATACATCCGATGATGCCGGTAGTGCATCCTCACCAGATGAATCACGATCTTTAGAACCCGGTCCGGAGCCTGTGGTAGAAGAGGCAACTTCACAAGCTACAGCTGATTCATCGCTAGAGGAATCAGCTGTAGAACCAGACACACCAACACCACCAAGTGCAGAGATACTTCAGAAGGCACGACAGGTAACCCAGTTAAATAGTGAGGCGATTAAGAAAATTCAGTCGGGAGATAAGTCTGCTTATCAGGATTTCAAACAGGCTGCAAAGATAGCCAGAGAGGTTATTGAAGCTAATGAAAGTTTTGCACAGCAGGGAGCGAGAATCCTCAGCATGGTTTTTTATAACGAGGCGTGCGCTTTGAGTTTGGAGGAAGATGTGGAAGGAGCTATCGAATCTCTGGAGTTATGTTTTGATTATGGAGGGATGGACTTAGATCAACTCAGTCAAGATGCAGATCTGGAGAATGTCCGAGCGGATGCGGGATTTGCGGCGAAGCTTGAAGCATGGCAGGCTAAGGCCTCTGAAGCGGCTATCGCAGAAGCTAAAGAAGCACTTGCTGATGGGGAGTCATTTCCATTTGCTTTTGAATTCACCTCAATTCAGGATGGCAAGACAATTAGCCGGGAGAGTCTCAAAGGCAAGGTTGTGATCGTTGATATCTGGGGCACATGGTGCCCACCTTGTCGAGCAGAGATTCCATCGTTTGTGAAGCTTCAGGAGACTTATGGTAAAGATGGATTCCAAATCGTTGGTCTGAATTACGAAGGTAACGGTGAACCAGCTCAATATGAACAAACGGTAAAAGATTTCATCGCAGAGTTTGGCATCAACTATCCATGCATGTTCGGAGATGAGGCGACTCGTACCCAGGTACCGAATTTCTCTGGTTATCCGACTACGATTTTCATTGATCGTGAAGGGAAAGTACGGCTAAAGGTAGTAGGGCTGCATGAGTACAGTTTCCTGGAGTCGATCGTGAAGGAACTGCTGAAGTCGTAGGAGAGCTGTGTGTATAAACGGTTAGTAGTTTTTCTAACTGCAATTTTCGTGGAAGTCTGTTGAGCGGAGATTGTGCAGGCAGGTTTAGTTTTGTCTGTTGATCCTGCTTATTTTATCTAAGCCACGGAGAGCATAGAGGGTATGGAAAATGGTTGGGCTCTACCCAACAGAACAGGCTGGGAAAATTATACGTGACGAATTACCCGATCAGTTGTCTCATCGCCAGTGCAGCTAACTAGGGCCAGCTGTTGGAAATTCTATCAGGCAGAGCGTTTACTTTTTTCTGCTAAACTCATCAGCCAGCCGAGAAAGCATCCCCACAGCATAAATACCAGCCCCAGTCCATAAGCAGCAGTAAATACTCTTGCTGGCCACGTGATTGCCGGATGGATTTCAAGGGTAGCAATCCAAAATGCTGTTCCAACCATAACCGCCATAATTAGAGGGTTACCATTAGCGATGGTAAAAGGGAAAAAAAGCGTCTTAAACAACAGTGTCAATATTCGGTCAGATAAGTTTGTTTCCTCGTGGGTCGCTCTGCGGAGAATAAAATTAAACAGGATACCCATGAACAGAGAGCCACCTATCATGGAAATGCCGAGGATCGCTTTTTCGTTGGATATAATTCCGGGTTCCAGAACCGATCGGGATGGTTTTACTGGGTTATGTGCAACGGAGACTTCTTTATAGAGTGGGTAGCGGCGAACGGCATCATGCGCACTATATGGATGTCCACCGATTCTTACAGTGTTTCCCGTGTACGCATTTCCATCGACAGAATATTTGTACTCGATTTCGGCTGAATAATACCTGTCACCATCCTGATTCCTGCTTGATATGACAAACGAGGTTATGATCTGTCCAGTAACAGATGGCCAGTTAGCGCTTTCTCGAGCTTCTTCTTTCTGATATTCACCCCAAAGAGTAATCGCTAGTCCCGCTAGAGCAATCATTGCCCAAATGAACAGAAGGGCTTTCCGCTGCGTTCTGGCCTTGGCTAATTCCTTTGAATTCATTGGGAGATTGGAACACCAGTGGCGAGTGGAGAGTTTGGTTACTAGAAATACCGATCACAAGTCATTGATATAACTTGATGCGATACCGAAAATCAAGAAATAA
>JAKUOW010000208.1 GCA_022451045.1 Pirellulales bacterium
GTGTGATATGGATTCCTTCAGCCGCGAATATCGGATACGAGCCGGAAGTCTATGCTGCCGAACTGGAGATTTACCGAAAGAGTCTGGCAAATACCTACGGAGTGCCCGATTTACAGTTCTTGTTTGCACATCCATCTACGAAGGTAGTTGAAGGGGTAAAGCCACCGGCTGACGCCAACGCCAAATATGTGACATTTGATCAATGGCCTAAGTCACTTGCAGATCTGGCAACTGAATTGGCGGGATTTGCTAAGAAGTAGGTGAAGTATTGGCGTGCTATCAATTGTCTTGCAGTAATCGCGCGACGTGTTCAGCAACGAATCGATTACCTTCTTCGTTCCAGTGTGGGTCGCCCGGATACACTAACGGGAAGCGATCAGTAGCCTGAAATTGTGGAAGTAGTGAGAAAACCTCAAATTCGGCTTCCAGTTTCTTTTCATCGAAATACTCAAACATCGCCAACTCATGTGGCTCGCCGAGTTTGTATTTATAGCCTTCCCAGTTGTTTTTGCATTCTTCTGTATTCCAATGCTGGAACCGCGGCGGCACGACAAGAACAAAGCGGGCGTCGATCTTCTTGCATTCATCTGCGATTTGTTTGATGTAACTCCAGCTATGATCAAAGAATGGACGGGTCACTTCCAGAGGATGTCGGAAGATAAAGAATCGATTGGTTTCGGTTATATTGCCAACCTTCGCTTCAAATTGATAGTAATGCGGGTTCTCAGTCTTACCGAACATCAATCGGTTCATGAGTTTAAACGGTGCGACCAATGCTTCATGGTTTCTGATTGAGCTTGTCAGTCGCCAGATTGCACCAAGTTGCAATGTGTCCGGTCGCACTAGCTTGCCGTATGGCCCTCTCGCGTCTTTGAGTCTTTCAATGTCCCGGTCATACCAATAGTCATCCCCAATGTCGTTGGCATCGAGCATCAGGACGACCGTCTGTGGGTTGTATTTGAGAAGGTCTCGACGAAGCAGTTTTAATTCCAATATCGGTGAATAGCTAATCACACCAGCATTCAGGACAGCAATGTCATCGGAGCCAGCCTCTTCTCTCAAGAGGCTTTCAAGGTAATCAGGGTAGCCACGTCCTTCCTGATTTCCAAATCCGAAGGTAAACGAGTCGCCGATACAGACAATCCGTTGTTTTACTTCGTTGAATTCCTCCACGGAGTACTTCGTGCGAAATCCATCTTCATTGGTAATCACATCGACTCGTTTATCGTGGAAATATCCAAAGTCCATATGTTCATTGGCGGGAGATACATGGTGAAGATCCGCGTGGTAGACAATTCGGTACTTTGGCAAGGCGAGTCGTGGATTGAGGAATCGGAGGGCAAATTCAGCTACGACGATACAAAGAGTTGTCGCGAAAATCCCCAAAAGCATTTGTTTCCAATGCGATCTTATTTTGGACAAGACGATGAGTGCCAGCATGGAAAAGCACCAATAGACGACGATGGAGATTAGAGCTGTTCGTTGATTAGCGCTACCGTCATTGGAAAGTTGATCCAGCGCGCCGGACTGTACGACACCGGCCAGTCCGGCAGCGATAACGCTAATTAGGATTGCTAGTTTGAGATACGGCCGACGGGCTTGTTCTAACATCTGCGTTGGCTGTGCTTCTGCGGGTTATTTCACTGCATATGTGATGTGCTAAATTGTGTATGGATTGTAGAGGAATTGTTGAATAAGGATCTATGCTGATGTCCGTCAAACACACCGCGCTGAGTATTGTATTTTTGGTCGTATGGTCGACTGGTCTTATTGCAGAGCCAAAAGTCGTAAAGGTATTTCCAAATGGGCTGCCGGCAGATGCTGTGAAACTGCCTGAAGACCGAATCGCTAAACTAAAGGCTGCGAATACCGACGAGCGTATAGCGTACGTTGCAGAGCCGACCTTGACCTTGTATCCCGCTCCCAAAGATGTTGCGACCGGGTGTGGCGTCGTAATTTGTCCAGGTGGTGGATATAACATTCTTGCGTGGAATAAAGAAGGAATCGAACTTGCCCAGTGGTTCAATAAAATCGGCGTCTCAGCAGCCGTACTAAAGTACCGCGTACCACGCAGAACACCGGATATTCACCACGAACCTCTTCAGGATGTACAGCGTGCCATCCGGTTGTTTCGTTCGATGGCCGATGAAATGCGAGTCGACGTGAATCGTGTTGGTGTACTTGGTTTCTCAGCCGGAGGCCATCTTACGGTCATGTCGGGTACGAAGTATGACGAGTTGGCTTACCCTAAATCAGATGCGATTGATGAAATCAGCGCACGCCCGAACTTTATATGCCCAATCTATTGTGCTTATCTCGGAAATAACTACTCAGATAACAAACCCGAGCTAGGTGATCTCGTGAAAATTACGAAAGAGACACCGCCAGCATTTCTGGCAGTCACATTCGATGATGTGCACCGCGGCGTGCAAGCAGCACTACTTGTTGCCGAATATAAAAAGGCCGGAGTGCCAGCGGAGGCCCATATCTATGCAAAAGGTGGTCATGGTTACGGCATTCGTCCAACGGGTAATCCGGTGGAAACATGGCATCATCGCCTTGCTGAGTGGTTGGAGTCGAGTGGCTGGCTGACGAAGTAATCAAGCCAGTGAGTTGCCCCATTACCAATTGGTACATGCAACGATTAATTCGTGATAAACTCGTAATCATACTTTTCTTTCTGTTTTCAAGAGAATGTACTTTTCACAGGATTGGCGCATCGATGTCAAGATTCCGTATCTCAAGCTTTGCACTGTTCGTCAGTTTTGCTGTTTCAACGGGCGTTTTTTCAGCAGAGAAATTGGTATTAGCTCCCAATTCAAATGTGGCGATCATCGGTAACACAACCGCGGATCGCATGCAGCATCACGGTTGGCTGGAAACGTACATTCAGGCATTGCATCCGGATCAGAAGCTTGTATTTCGTAATCTCGGATTCTCCGGCGATGAAGTCGTCTTGCGGCAACGGTCGGACAACTTTGGTAATGCAGATCAATGGCTAACCAAGGTTCAGGCCGATGTAGTATTCGCATTCTTTGGTTACAACGAGTCGCTAAAAGGCGAAGCGGGTCTGCCAGGTTTTAAGTCAGATTTGGCAGCTAATATCGACGCGATGCGCTCGCAAAAATATAACGGTACTTCCGCACCAATCCTCGTATATTTCTCACCCATCGCACACGAGAACTTAAATAGTCCTCATCTTCCAAATGGAGAAGAAAGTAACAAATCCTTGGCTTTGTACACTCAAGCTATGGCTGAGGTTTGCCAGTCGAAGGAAGTGCGATTCGTGGATTTGTATTCAAGTAGTGCGAAACTGTACAAGATTGCACAGCAGCCATTGACGATGAATGGTATCCATTTGTTGGAACATGGTAACCAGGCGATCGCGCGTGTGATTGTAAGTAAGTTGTTTAATACAGCAGTGGAAACTGATGATAAGTACCTAAAACAACTGCAGGAGGCGGTGCTTGAAAGGAACTACTACTGGTTCAGTCGTTACCGCGTTGTGGATGGCTATAACGTCTACGGAGGCAGGTCGAAGCTCGCTTGGTTCAATCAGTCCAATGCGGATGTGATGAAGCGTGAGATGGAAATCTTTGACGTGCTGACCGCCAATCGTGATGCTGCTGTATGGGCCGCTGCCAATGGGAAAGCCATTGAAGTTAACGACGACAACTTACCCAAAGAACTGGAAGTGAAACCAAACAAGCAGGGGCCACTTGAAGATGGTAAATTCCCTTATCTCGGTGGTGTTGAAGCAATTTCCAAGTTCACTGTCGCCGAGGGTATGCAGGTGAATCTGTTTGCATCCGAAGAGATGTTTCCAGAGATCATCAATCCGGTACAGATGGCGGTAGACACGGATGGCCGGTTATTTGCATCAGTCTGGCCCTCTTATCCTCACTGGAATCCTACAGAGCCACGCTTGGACCGCATTGTATGTTTGCCGGATGAAGATCGAGATGGCGTAGCTGATAAGTGTGTCGTGTTTGCGTATAAGCGAAACAGCATTACGGGATTTGAATTTTGGGGAGGTGGAATGCTGGTAGCTGCACCGCCGGAGATTTGGTTCTTAAAGGACACCGATGGCGACGATAAAGCTGATGTCAAGATTCGCATGATGCAAGGACTCTCCAGCGCTGACACGCATCATAGTGCTAATGCACTGGTCATAGGTCCGGATGGCGGCTTGTATTACTCCAGGGGTATCTTCAATAAGGTGGCAACTGAAACACCGACGAAGACATTTCGAAGTAGTGCATCGGGCGTCTATCGATTTGATCCAAGAACATTTGAGTTAGAGTTTGTGTTCCCAATTGGGCCGAATCCTCACGGAGATGTGTTCGATCAATGGGGCTTCCAGTTTGCAAATGACGGCACTAGTGGTACCGGTTCTTACGTCAACATTGGAAAGGGAATTGGAAACAAGCAGTGGTTCAAAAAACGTGTACGACCTGTCGCAGCGACTGGAATCCTCTCAAGCAGCCACTTCCCGGATGCCAACCAAGGCAATTTCCTTATCTGTAACTGCATCGGATTCCTCGGCGTATTGCAGCATGAAGTTAGCTATAACGGGGCCGATATTACAGCGACGGAAATCGAACCGATTTTGGTATCGTCCGATCCAAATTTCCGACCTACAGATGTTGAAATCGGTGGCGATGGTGCGATTTATGTGTCTGATTGGGCAAATACGCTCATTGGCCACATGCAACACAATATGCGTGACCCAAACAGGGACAACCAACACGGTCGTATATACCGTGTGACATATAAGGGTCGTCCACTTGTGGAGCCGGTCAAAATGAAGGGCCAGCCAATCAGCGAAGTGCTAGAAGTATTCAAACGACCTGAAAACGGCTTTCGATATCGAGCGAGACTGGAACTAAGTGGACGCGAAACTGACGCTATTGTGAGTCAGGTCGGTGCATGGGCAAGCAAGCTCAATGTCGATGACCCGATTGATGCTCAGGCACTATTGGAATGTTTGTGGGTATTTGAAGAACATCGAGTCGCTAATATTTCATTGCTAAATCGAGTGTATTCTGCATCAGAGCCAAGAGTACGTGCTGCTGCGATTCGTACGTTAGGTCATTGGGCAGGAGATGTCGAAGGATGGGAGGATACTCTCAACGCAGCAGCGCGAGACGATTCAAATCTGGTTCGTGCCGAAGCTGTGAAGGCTGCGGTGGAATTTCAGGGATTGGTAGCTGCAGAGGCATTCTTTGAAGTCGCATCACGACCAACGGACCCGGAATTGACGACCATTCTTAACTATGGCAGAAGTAATCTAAACGTCGATGCCATTGTTGATGACGCGGTCAAAAACGGAGTTAAACTTTCATTGGCGGCTC
The DNA here is from genome assembly GCA_022451045.1 of Pirellulales bacterium. Taxonomy (GTDB): domain Bacteria; phylum Planctomycetota; class Planctomycetia; order Pirellulales; family Pirellulaceae; genus UBA11883. The sequence goes on from JAKUOW010000208.1 coordinate 5,355, forward strand.
AGATGTATGTCCTAAGAAATGCGAGCGTCGAGGATTTGCTGAAAATGGACAAGACAGAGGCCGTCTACAAAGCCGTTCTCTCTCGTGAAAATGCGAATGTAAAGCAGCTTCAACAATCCATCATAGGTTTGGCGAAGCTTCAGAATAATCAGCCGATCGACTTGCTGCTGGATCTGATTGTGACACGTGACAACGAGGACGGTGCCGGTTTAGATGGTCTTGGACGTTTGTTGGCAACGCAACCAGCTGAGCAGCTACTAGCTGCCCAGAGTGCTCTTGAGGAATTGGCGATAGATGGGAAATCAGCAGAAACGCGTCAAGGTGCGTATGCAGCCTGGATTGCCGCTGATGGTACAGGCGACGAAGCATTTTTATCTGCGACAGTAAATAAGGATCGTCTGCAAGATTTCCTTGAAGCTGTGGCCATCGTCGATTCCGATATTCGACCTGCCCTTTATGGCAAAGTCAGTCCGCTGATCAGTGAATTACCAGCCGGCTTGAGTGTGGAACAGGAAGGCAGTGATTTGCGGGCAAATGGAATCCACGTGGATTACTATTATCCTGCGAAAGGCAATGTTGCTATTGAGACGCTTAATACCATGACGCCGTCTGATAGTGGAATTGTTCCGCAGATTGTCATGAACGTGCCACAGCGCAAGGAAGCTGATAAATTTGCACTGAAATTTACAGGAATGATAAATGTTCCCAAATCGGGGCGTTATACCTTCTTTATTATTTCAGACGATGGTTCGCGGGTTTATATAAACGATAAGCAGTTAATCGATAACGACGGCCTTCACGGACCGGTTGAAAAGTCTGCAGCAATCGATTTGTCTGCAGGTAATCACAAGCTGGTTGTGACCTACTTCGATAACGGCGGCGGAGATGGATTGGCTGTAACATGGCAGGGGCCTGGCTTTAAACGCCAGCCAATCGCTGCCGAGCGACTTGTCATCGGTGGTGGCGAGACAATTCATGATGTTGCAATCCGCGCATTGGGTTCTATTCCCGGCAACGAAGTCGAGAAGATTACAGATCTTTCCGCTTTAATTCGATCGGGGCGATCACGATCTGCCGCCGTCGAAACTCTCGGGCTGATCGATGTGAAACACTGGCCGGAGGCTGAGATTAAGCCACTGATCGATAATCTCGTCGGTTACCTAAGCGAAATGCCAGCTCAGGTTCGAGCGGGTGCCATCGCAGAAAGTGCGATCAATCTCACGAAGAATCTGACCGCAAGACTTGAGCCGGCCGATGCAAAGGCCGTTTTGGACAGATTGCAGAATCTTGACGTTCGCGTTATTGCAATTGGTACCGTGCCACATCGGATGATCTATGACAAAGAACAGATCGCTGTGGAGGCAGGTAAAGCTGTGGAAATCCGCATAAGTAATACGGACAAGATGCCTCACAAT
>JAKUOW010000209.1 GCA_022451045.1 Pirellulales bacterium
TGGTGCAGCTGTGAGAGTCCAAAAAGATGACCGTCTTCAATGGTCATGACTGTTGCATTTGGTACGTTGATCCCGACCTCGATTACCTGTGTGGTAACGAGAACCTGATATTCACCGTTAGCGAACGACTGCATTACCTCAATCTTTTCATCCGGTGACAACCTGCCATGCAGTAAACCCACTCGAAAATCCGATAATTCGCCATTGGTTAAGGCTTCGTATAACTGCTGGACGTTTGCAACATCGTCATCGCCTGCATCAACACGTGGTGCAACCACGTACCCCTGCCTGCCCTCTCGAATCTTGGCACAAAAAAACTCCCACCAGCTCGCCTTACGATCATCCGACTCGTGATAGGTGTGTACCGGTTGCTGATGAGCTGGCCCCTGCCTGAGCGTAGACACATCCAGATCACCAAATAAGGTCATAGTGACCGTACGCGGTATTGGCGTAGCCGTCATGACAAGATAGTGCGGGTCAACACCTGCTTTCTTCAACGATGCCCTTTGCTTAACACCGAACTTGTGCTGCTCATCAATGACGACAAGACCAAGATTAGCAAAGATGACGTGGTCATAACTAACTGCATGGGTACCTACCAGTAAGTCAACCTGCCCTGTTCGTACAGCCTCGAGGATCTCTTGTCGTTCACTTCCGGTGACCGATCCGGTCAATAATTCGATACGAACACGACTATCCTTTAAATCTCGACGCAGTGTCTGCAAGTGTTGTTGCGCCAGAATTTCGGTTGGTGCCATTAGGACTGCCTGATGGCCGTTAGCCACCGCAAGCAACATGGCATATTCAGCAACAACGGTTTTCCCACTTCCGACGTCACCCTGAAGTAACCTATTCATTGGATATTCACGAGCTGTATCCTCGGTAATTTCCTGAATGACCTGCTGCTGATCTTTCGTCAGCTTGAAGGGAAACCGTCGCGTAATACGAGAATGGATTTCTGCGCTCGATTCAAAAACCGGAGATCGTGCTTTCTGCTGAATCGACCACCTCTGAAGCGCCAACGCTAACTGCAGAACCAATAACTCCTGATAAACAAATCTTGCCCGCGCGTTTTCCGCCTCGCTAATGGCTGCTGGGCTATGTACTTTTTGGACAGCGTCGATAATTCCAAGCAGACCTTTTCCATTTAACACCGACTCGGGAAATACCTCTTCAAGCTCATCAGCTAGATTCTCCACTGCAAATGCGATGATTTTACGCATCTGCGTTTGATTTATTCCGTCGGTAAGCGGATAGACCGGCAGCACTTCACCGTCTGGAACTTCTTCATCGTCATTTAAAACGATCGACCGCGGGTGGCTCATTTCCCAAATACCTTTTTTGAGCTTCACAGCACCCGACAGTAAGACCCGCTGACCCACCGCAAACTTATCTTTCATGAATGGCAGATTAAACCATGCAGCTCTCAACTCGCCAGTGCCATCCTGTAAGACCAGGTTAACAACAGATTTACCCCGGCCACGTAGCCTGCGAAATCCGACTTTGGCAACCGCTCCCACAATACTCACGGTTTGGCCATCTTCCAGTTCAGCGACCGTCGCTTGAGCGCTCATATCCTGATAACTACGCGGAAACTGAAACAGTAGGTCGCTGGCAGTCCTTAGCCCGAGTTTTGCCAGCAAGTGTGCACGGTCCGGCCCGACCCCTTTGAGAAATTGAATCGGGGTTGATAGTTCAACGACACCGTCGGATTGCTTATGAGCGTTTGCGGCCATGCACGTATTGTATACGTCTTAGTATCCGGTCAAGCCTGTGAAGTGACAGTTGACATCAATTCACCAACCGATTCGGGTTCGATATAGGCAGGTAATACAACCTTGAATGTACTGCCCACGCCAATTTGACTCTCCAGAGAAATCTCTCCGCCTAGAATGCGGCACATTTCCTTGATAATCGATAGGCCCAGTCCGGTTCCGGAAAATTCTCGTTTGAAATTGTCGGCCGTCGGTGAAACACCGCCCTGTCTGAACTTCTCAAAAATGACTTCCTGGTCTTCTTCTGAGATTCCAACCCCGGTATCCGCAACCGTCATTTCGATCTGCTCATTGCGAACGATCGTGGTGACCGTGATTCGACCACTCTCTGGGGTGAATTTAATGGCGTTGGACAAGAGGTTGGTGAGAATCTGCTGAATCTTCAACTGGTCCTGGTAAACCAATTGGTCGCCGGTCTCGACTCGCTTCTCAAGATCAATACTCTTTTCGTTGATTAGCGAAGCGACCAGATCACACTGAGCTTCGACGATTGCCCGCAGATCTATTTCAGCTGGTTTGACTTCCATCTTACCGGCTTCGATCTTTGCAAGATCTAAAACGTCGTTGATCATCTCCAGTAATAGCTGGCCGGATGATCTGATATTTTGGATGTAACGGTTTTGCTTCTCATCGAGATTAGGGTTGTCCTTTAAGACATCGGAAAATCCCAATATGCTGTTGAGCGGTGTTCGAAGTTCGTGGCTCATGTTGGCAAGGAAGTCGTCCTTCAGCCGATTCATTTCGTAAAGCTGTACATTAACCTGAGCCAGTTCATCGATTTTGCCATCGAGATTTAGATTTACATTCTTAAGCTCGTCCTGAGCTTCTGTCAGATGTCGCACCATGCGATTAAATGAAGTTGCAAGGTGCTCAAATTCATCATCCGTTGAAATGTCAGCACGTTGCTTCAAATCACCTCGCCCAATGGACTCGCTAACCACTGTTAGGTGCTTAAGTGGTCTTACAACCAGAAGCCGTATGATTACGTAGAGTGCAATCATGGCCACAAACACAGTCACGATGGCCACCGTAATCAGCAACGCTCTGGCGTTATCCATTGCCTGCTTTGTCTCATCAAATGGCATAACCATCTTCAGAACCGCAAACATATCAATGTCCGTATCCGTACCTTCACCTACAGCAAGTGCATCTGAGTCGATCTGGCGATGACACTGAGTACAAACATTTGCCCAGTGTATTTGTTCGTAATAGTGATATTCGTTTTGCTCAGCAACAATGCGTTCAGCTGCCATCACTTTTTCGTTCACGTCGAAAAATTGCACACCTTCGATTGCTCGGGATGGCCCTTCGTTGTTGTTTCCGTCTCCCTGTGTTTGTCGATCCCGATAGCGTTCTTTGAGAGCCGTAATGAGATTGGTTTCAACTTCAGACTTCGGCGTGTATTGATCTTCAGAAGATTCACTACCAATTGCCGAGTCCAGCAGCGTAGGGACCGGATCGCCGTCCAGAATGAGTACGCTAGTGTTATCGGCAGTCGCTGCGCGATCCCATATCTGACTGACAATCTCGTCAGAGAACAGGGTAAAGTCCTCTCGGGTATCAAGAACGTTGAAATGGTGACCTAGCAGTCGCATTTGGATTTGATCGTGGGTACCACTGCGAGTGTTTTCGATGACTAAGTCATAGGCAACACGATCAACACCCCAAAACGCACCGCTGATTAAAACGGTCAGCCAGAATCCGAATAACAAACGGCACTTGCGTTCCAGACTCGTCTCACCAAGGACGTTTTTCCAAGATCGTGCCATCAAATTTGCTCGTCAGTCTAAACAGAAACGTGTCTGTATCATGTTAACTGCAATCGGCCGGAAGTCCTATGTCATTGTTTGACACACCTGATTGGTAGGCCCTGCGGGTTCGGCTGTAACGGCCCTCAAGGTTGCGTCTAGCGATACAGCTCTTCCTGACTGATGTACGCCTCCACCGCTCTGGGCGTTTGAAACCGCACGCCGATGTCTCTAGTAATCGCCGACCGCAATTCGCGACTGCTCAATCCTATCAGTGGCATATCCACGCGCATCCAAACCGGTGAGTCCACTGGAAACATACCACCCTCTGGCTGTGGACTATCAGGACGGCAGACAACCGCAATACTCGCCAGCTCGCAAATGCGCTCCGGATTCTTCCACTGTCCTAAATCCGCGAGGCTATCGGCGCCCATGACAAACACAAATTCGGTGTCTGGGTTTTCGGTCGTTAAGATCTCAAGCGTTTCATAGGTATAACTCGGTCCGTCACGGTCAATTTCACTGCGACAGATCTCAAAAGCATCATGACCACCAATTGCCAAATCGAGCATTTCCACCCTTTGCTCAGGAGTCGCACTTGGGCCATCCTGCTTCAGTGGATTCATTGATGTCGGTAAGAACCAAACTGCTTCCAACCGACACTGTACACGCGCGTGCTCGGCCATAATCAGATGACCATAGTGCACTGGATCAAAAGAGCCGCCAAGAATTCCTATTCGTCTGGACACAATGCGTCCTCAATTTCGCTCGATATGCATTTCTACGCCGCCACGTCGGCAATTCTGAAATCACCGGATAATCCGACGTTATCGACTAGTATCCGTTAACAACTCTGGTTTTAGTAGGGTACCCCAACGGTTTTAGGCGTATCACTCCTGTGCCACGTCACTTGTATTAACCCATTGCGCAAGCCACCTAAGCGTGTAGAATACCTCGTGGCTCGAATGGACTATGATCAAGCCAGTCGTTACACAGATGATGTTGCAGGATGTGCTTCGTAAATGCGTCAGCAAGGATTATTCGATAACACGCCGGAAGACGTGGAGGCACCCTGGATTGCCGACTCTGCGTCTGACCAAACCGTTGCGACTATCATTTTTAGTGAAATGCCGTGGGGACCATTCGACTATAGAGTGCCAAGTGATTTGATGGAGTCCATCGCACCGGGCAAGCGAGTTGCCGTTCCGTTAGGTCGTGGAAATCGCACCGTAACAGGCTTTTGCGTTGCACTCACACATGAATCCGGTGGCCAGGTCAGTCGGCCTCACAAGCTGAAATTCGTTGACGAAGTCATCGATGATCGCGTGCTCGCGTCGGACCACATGCTTCAGCTCACCAAGTGGATGAGCGACTACTATCTGGCTCGCTGGGGCCAGGTGTTACAGGCAGTCATTCCCTCCGGCGTGCGTACTTCAGCCGGCACACGTGAGGTGACCTTTTACGAGCTTTATTCAGATTTCGATCATGAGGAAATCGAGAAACTTCCGGGAAAGCAACGAAAGGTAGCTCAAATGCTTGCTGGCAGCCTCATGCCGCTAACCGGAGATCAGCTTTCCAAGATGGCTGGATGTACCATGGCCCCCATCCGAAGCCTCGTCAAAAAGGGAGTGCTCAACACAACCAAGCGCCGAATCAATACCGGTAACACCACTAAAACCTCTGTAACCAAACAACCAAACATCCCACTCAACGCCGATCAATCAGTGGCGTATGACGCCATCATTGAAAGTCTACGCGCACAACAATACGAAACCTTGCTAATGCATGGAGTCACAGGAAGTGGCAAAACTGAAGTTTACATGCAAGCCATCGAAGAGGTGATTCGGTACCGACGGCAGGCCATTGTACTTGTTCCGGAAATATCCCTTACACCTCAAACGTGTGAACGATTCCAATCCAGATTTGATACGGTGGCCGTCCTTCACAGTCATTTAAGTGACGCTGAACGCCACTGGCACTGGCAGCAAATTGCGGATGGCAATGTCCAGGTGGTCATCGGCGCCCGCAGCGCTATTTTTGCGCCAACACCACACCTGGGTCTCGTGATTCTGGACGAAGAACATGAACCAACATTTAAACAAGAGACTATTCCCCGTTATCACGCCCGCGACGTTGCAATCAAGCGAGCACAGCTTGAAGGAATTCCATTGGTACTTGGCTCAGCCACTCCATCGCTAGAGAGTTGGCAGTCTGCATCCGCCGGAGAATTCAAACTACTGTCGATGCCAAGCCGTGTTTTGGATCGACCATTACCACATGTTTCAACCATTGATCTGCGTGCAGAGTACAAATCGAAATCCCACCGTGGAGTAATTAGCAGACCACTTGTCAACGCAATTAAAGAAACCCTTAATGACAATGGTCAAATTATCCTGCTGCTTAATCGTCGCGGCTACTCCACGTCGATCCAATGTCCATCTTGTGGCCACGTTGTAAACTGCCCGCAATGTGAGATCCCGCTGACGCACCACAAGTTTGCGCCAAACCAAAAGCTCAGTGAACTCGCAATCTGTCATTGGTGCGAATATGAGATCAATGCACCGGATCGATGTCCCGACTGTTCCTTTGACGGTATTCGTTACGGTGGAGTTGGCACACAAAAACTTGAAACAGAGGTCAAGGCCCGCTTTCCGGAAGCAACCTGCCTGCGGATGGACAGCGACACGATGACACGTCCAAACAGTCATGAGAAAGCCTTGGATCGATTTCGAAAAGGTGAAGTTCAAATCCTAGTTGGTACACAAATGATCGCTAAGGGATTGGACTTTCCAAATGTGACACTCGTTGGCGTGATCAACGCAGACACAGCACTCCATCTACCAGATTTTCGTGCCGGTGAGCGTACGTTTCAGCTGGTAACACAAGTTGCGGGCCGCACAGGGCGAGGAAGCCGCGGTGGATACGTACTCGTCCAGACGTTTACTCCTGAGCACCCGGCCATTCAAGCCGCTGTAAAACATCAGTTTGAGATGTTCGCTGAAAAGGAATTACCGGGACGGCAACAATTTGGTTACCCGCCATTTTGCTCCATGGTTCGTCTTATCGTGCGCGGCCCCGATGAGCAACAGACAATGGCATTTGCTGATTTACTTGCCAGGAATTGACGCAATGATCTCGATGGCAGTGATGCTAGAATTCTCGGACCGGCACCGGCACCAATAGAGCGCATCCTTGACAAATACAGAAGCCATGTACTTCTGATGATTGAAAATCTGGAC
>JAKUOW010000021.1 GCA_022451045.1 Pirellulales bacterium
CGGAATTGTGGACCAAACAAATTGGTGTCGACGTAAAAGAGGTCACGTTGGAAGAACTGCTAGACGTCATCACAAAAGCATGTGGACTCAAGTGGACTATTAACGACAACGAGCTCGAGATTTCAAAATAGCATTCGCCGTCGGTGAATTAAATGAGATGGTAGCATCACTAACCTTCTCGCAACTGCTGAAGAGCATATAGTCTAATCGCATCAGTAAGAAGTTTGACTGCCTGCTTGCGTTCTGCGGGAGCATTTTCAATCCACGTGTCGAGCTTGGAAAAGACCATCAGCATCAGTTGAATCTCACCAGTCGAATCACTTGACGAATCCATTAGATACTTCTCCAGATGCCAACCTTTTACAGCGTCGATCTGTTTACCAACAAATGCCTCTCGATTACTTGATGACTCAAGTTCTACGAATTCCATAGCCCTTAACACAATCCAGCTTTCCAGTAGTTTCCATGCATTGGCTTGCAACTGTTGTTCATACTCACCGGCAATCGCCAGTGGGTCGGACGTATTCACCGAACCACTGCTAAGCGCATCGGCTAGCCGCTCTACAAGCTTTGCCTTGGATTGGAAGCTCAACGTCCCCAGATCGCTTGTGCAAAGCCAGAATTGCACTCCGTGATGCATTGCACTTGTCAATCGTCCCGAGAGTTTCGGATCCGGCTCTGTTGTCGCCCAATGATCAAGTTTGTCAAACAATGCAAATGCGTTAGCCGCATCATCCGATGATTCCGAATCTCCCGATGGATCCGAATGAATCGCAGAATAGACGTCGTTCCACTGCATCACGATAGTCAGTTGCTCTTTCATGAATGACACGCGGTCAGCATGCGGCAACTTTAGATACTGCTGTGCCCGCTGATAAAACCACACCCGTGTCAGAATGTCGATGTTTTGACGTGCAAGTTCCGATGACATGCGATCTTCATCTGACGCAGAACGCTCAGCTAACGGTTCCCATCCGTCAAGAATCTCCGCCTGTAACCTGTCTACCAGATCGATTTGCAATTGTTCAGGATGCCGACGCAAATCACTGATCACAATCCATCCGAGAAGTTGTTGTTGCGTGGCGGTTTCAGGAGCTGGCTCCATTCCGATAAACCAACGCCACATTGGAAATGTCAGCACTATCGCGATGACCACACAAGCTGTCAGCAGCAATCGAGCGCGTCTCATGAATCGTATTCTTTGTGGAGTCCAAGTATTGCAATCAGCGATTTGGAATTCGCAACGCGTTTATTGTAGTGCAGGGAGCGAATTAAGGAATGCAAGCATGCCTGCATTAGTGTTAACACCGCGGCAAAACGTCGGTGTCGCAACTAGTTCGGAAACAGGGAATTTGTTATTTTCGATCTGTGATCAAGCGATATTCTTACCAACTGCTCACGGCTGTCATGGATCTTCAGACAGACATTTTTAAGCACATGAAGAAACCAAGCATGCCCAAACTATTAACCGCTGTAGAACATTCACTCGGAAAAGAATCTGCGAAAGCTACCCTGTCATCCTTTATGGATGAAGCCCTACAAACATACGGCGACAGTGTGGACGACGTACAAAGTCAATGGAATGACTATGAACTGGAATTCAGCTTCAAGGCTATGGGAATGACAGTTTCCGGTCAGTTAATTGTGGCGGACGACGCTGTCACGGTTACCGGGAAGATCCCCTTCGCGTTATCGATGTTTCGCGGCAAGATTGAGCGCACGATGGAAGACGCATTGCGCAAAGCTCTTCGGTAATGGTCACAACCGGAGCTAAATCCATCTCAACCAACCGGCCCCAAGCAATGGCCGTAATAAGTTTATTCTGAATCGTCGTAAGAACGGCGATCGGATGGATGCCACAACGGCAATCCCTGCTCAAGGCGTTCTGTTAAGACTTCAAGTTTTATATCAGAGCCCGGTAACGACCTGGTGGGTTCGAATTCCTGTGAACTATGTTCGGTCGGCTCAAAATCCCAGATTCCGAGTTTGATTGCGTCAAGAATTGAGCTTGGCACGGTTGATCTCCTATCGCTTCACCGCAAGACTGCCAATTTGTTTACACCTTGTTGCCTGTTCTCTGTTCAAAGTGCAAAATCCTAATCCGAATCATCCCACCGCTCCTTATCGCTGAGCACGCCTTCAGGGGGAATTTTCGGAATTGCGATTTTCAAGAGTATCAATTTGCGCAGCGTCAAAGTCAACAGACCGGTAACAAGAATTGAAAAATAGCTCCGAGTTTTTTTATTGCGGACACTCGAGAAGGCTAAAGCATCAACTAAAGCACATTTAATCTTGGGAGCAAGCTGACTAACCATCAAGAGAATTGGAGACTCACCAACGTATCGATCATAGGCGTGAGAGTCCTAATCAATTGTCAGGGAGTCCCGCTGTAGTAATCGAGCAAGACTTCTGACACGTTGTGGCACAAGATTACCACGACGGTTCTCGTCACATACCGCTCCACGCACAGCAACATAATCAACGTCGAGCTCCTGTAGCAACTCGATACTTTCCTGGGATAGTGAGCCGGCAAGGACAGATACAATCCCATGGTCGCGTAACATGGAAACCCATTTTTTGATCTCGTCGTCGCTCCAGTGATCCAACAAGGTCTGTCCGTTCTTCACATACGTATCTACCAGCACTGTCTCACACTGATTCTCAACTGCAAATTTCAGGAGCTGGTCTGGATGTGGTGCCTGACACAATCTAAAGTCGGCGTATACCACCAAAACAAGCTCTGTTTTTGATTTACCTAAGGCAGAACGCAGTTGAAGCCATGATTCCGACCAACAAACATCTGCCATACCAGCAAGTCCAGTTTTAGCAAAGCGAGTACGGATTGGAATCTGCTCTATGATAATTGGGTCCAGAGCACCTAACTCACCTAATGCCAAGCTCAAGTCGACGCCATCATCAATTCCTGTCGCAATTAGTCGCCATTGGTTTGGCGATGCCGGACCTAACGAGCCGGCCGAAGGTTCCTTAACATCAACGATAGCAACGCTGTCTTGCGGAAGCACAGCCAACTCATCCGCATTTCTGATACTTACCAATAGCTCAGTCATGCCCATCCTCATCTGTCTCTAGCTCGCCGCGAACAACACGATGTGCAGCCACAAGCTGCTTGTTTAGTCGTTTGATGACTTCGCGGTTAATAGGTTCACACCAAGTGCCCCGCACGACAATATACCCGTGTTCCCAACTACCTAGTCGTGGCATAACCGTGCGACTGTGATACTGCGTCGCTCGCTCTGCAAGCCGCACAACGATCGTACGGGATTCCGGCGTCACGGAATTTGTTTGTTGAACGGTCTTCGGCATATGGCTATCGGATTGACCTGCGAAGAAAACCTCTACGAAATCTATCGGGACTTTCAGAGCGGGACCGGCATTAAGATTTACCAGTAACACTCCATCTTCATACGCAAGACGCGGATGGCAGAACCATTTAACAAGGACAACCACTGCAAAAACGGACACGAGTGCCAAACCACCCGTTACTCCCTGAATCACCCAATGCACATTCCCCAAAACATTGGTTAACATCAATGCCGCGACCACAATAATTGCGAGCGGCATGACGATACTTGCGGTCAATGCCCGTTGATTCGGTTTTAGCCAGACATCACGCATAACACTATCTATTTAAGACTTCCTATAAATCCCGGTAAGTTGTTAGCATCGCATGAAGTAACGATACTGCCAACGGTATCAGCGTCCATGCGATTGCTAGCGGCCATTGTAACCTGAGGTCAATATCTCTATGATTCGCATTAGCCATCAGAGAATTTGGCTACCCTTTAGAGCCTCCTACAATGAGTCGCCCGCGGAGTACCAGCAGTTTGACATCGCCAACGTGGATCGACAATTCGTCAGCACTCAATGCATTTCTCTCCAAGCATGAACAGAGTACATGGGTAGCATTTGATACTGAATTCGTATCTGAATCCACCTACCGACCGGAATTATGTCTTATACAAGTCAAGGTCGATGATGATGTTGCCCTTATCGATCCGTTTGCGACGGATATTACATCATTTTGGAAATGGCTTTCTTCTCCTGATAGAAAGGTCCTCGTACACGCATGTCGTGAAGAACTGCGTTTCATTCACCTGCATGCCGACCAAGTACCTTTACCGCTATACGATGTGCACCTCATCGCCGGAAGGGTTGGGCTTGAATACCCTGCCGCATATTCCACGCTGACCAATCGATTATTGGCAGTAACGCTTGACAAAGGAGAGACTCGCACGGACTGGTCCAGACGCCCTCTTTCAGAGCAACAAATCAATTACGCTGCCGCGGACGTTGAGTATCTGATGCCCATCTATGAGGCACTCAACCGGCGTGTTGCGGAACTTAACCGAAACGACTGGATTCAGACCGAGTTGATCAGCCAGCAGGAAGCCATCATTGAGACTGAAACAACGCCGCAATGGCGGCGTGTTTCCGGTTCAGGATCTCTTAATTCTCGCGAATTAGCAATCTTGCGAGAACTCTGGTTGTGGCGTGATCAAGTGGCACGGGAACTGAATCGACCCGCTAAACGCGTGTTGAGAGATGATCTGATGTGCGAGCTTTCCAAACGCAAAACTGCAGACCAGCGGCGTGTGAAGTCCATTCGTGGTATGGAACATCGACAACTGCAACGACATCTGCCAGACATTCTGGAAACGATCCGCATCGCCCTTGAAATAGATGAAGATCAATGGCCCCGTCGAATCCGTAGCAGTCGTATTCCACAAAGATCCACGCTTGCTCAGTTCCTATTCACGGCCATCGGTACGTATTGCCAAAAACAGTCGATGGCACCAAACCTAGTAACAACCATGCAAACGATTCGTGAATTCCTAGCATGGCGGCTCGATGGCAACAAAAAAACACGCCAGACACCGATTACCGATGGCTGGCGTGCTGAATTATTAGGTAGCTTGCGAGAGGATGTTCTGGAGGGAAAGCTTGTCGCTCACGTGTCCAACCCCACGTCGGATCAACCGCTTACCTTCGTTCCCCACTCAGCGATTAATTCTGACCAAGACGAGAGTTGATAGACTTCGAGCACGCCCCAAGTGTATATGCCCGTCAGTACTCCCCGTATCTCGTATTGGCTCCGGCCTCGCAAGTGACTCGTGCCTTATTGAATCCTCCAGTTCTGCTCGTACAAGCGTTTACCTAATCTCTCATTTCATTTAAACGCAGTGCCCAGAGTAGGCGATTGCATCGTGTTAAATGCGTACTACTCGCCTTCACCGGTAGGTGCTGTCAGGGTTACCGGTTCCTCATCGCCATCGGAAAGAAAGACGGTCATTTCTTCCTGCACGAGTTTGGTTTCTGGTGCGGCACATTGCACAACCGCGCGGAACTTGTGACTTCCGGCTGCATCTGCCTTGGCAAAGACTTTCAACTTGACCGATTCCCCAGGGCCGATACTATCGATGGGATCGAAGATTGCCTGGCCTGGAATGAGCTCGCTACGCTTGCCTTCGGTCTTCACAGGCTCTATACCAAACCCGAATTGTCCAACGACTTGCACATCCGTCGCTGCTTTCGTACCGCGATTTACGATTTCGATTTCGTAAATCGCGAGATTACCTAGCTCAACGGGTCCCGGTGAGTCGTTTACAAGTAATTTCAAGTCAGCGATACCGCGAACGTTGGTCACCAGGCTTGTACTGCGAGATTCAGCCGATTCACCTTCTATGCGAACGTGCACCGGGTTTTCGCCGTCGCGTGCGAGAACACATTCAAATTCAAATGCCCGTGTTGCACCTGCAGCCACCTTTCCGATATTCCAAGACATGCTCCTTCGATCACCCTTGGTGGCAACTCCGTCTTTGATGAACGATGCACCGAGCGGGAGCGTTGCGGTTACAACAACATCCTTGGCTGCAGTATCGCCTGTGTTGGAAGTCTCAATTCTGTATACCGTTGGCGTTCCAGCGAATCGCTTTTCAGGTCCCTGCAACGCGATGTTCAACTCAGCACGTTTTACATCAACGATCAGGTCTTTAGAGACTGGCTTTAGGTTATCAGCCGAGGCAAGTGTCCTGATCTGCATGGTGCCGGATTGCTCCGCACTAAGTTCCAGTTCGATTAGCTTACTACGGCCGGCTTCGATGTCGCCAATTACCTGTCCATTTTCAATTCCAGGTTGTAAAACCAGCTTCACATTTCGCGCGATCGTATTGCCACTATTGGTCAAACGGACTGTAACGACTTCTGTATCGCCAAACTCCATTTCAGATGGGCCGTCTATCGCCAGTTCCAAATGAGGCTCCACTACCTGAACATCAAGTGCTACTGGTACCGGTGCGATTGTCCACTGGGTGTTAAAAGCAAAATGCTTGCTCTTCGTGGGGATCAGCTTAAGATCCCAGGTTGTCTTTGATCCAATCGCGAAATTTGAAACCGTCCATTGCACGTCCTTCAGACCAGCACCAACATCGAGCGTCTCGGTTTCACCGGTTTGTGATGAGGTTGATGAAATCGTGACCCACTCTGGCAACTGAATCGTAACAAATACGTTCTTTGCCAAGTTGTTACCACGGTTGACCATTGTGATTCGGTATTCTGCCACTTCATTGATACGGATTTCCGACGGCCCATGCGTGGTTACCGATATTTGTGGGGCATGACTTGTGTTTGACAAGTCCAGATTTTGCGGAGTGGATTCCGCTTCACTGTCCACGGACAGCTCAAATGCTGTAGTCGGAGCAGGGGGTACAAATGTGTTTTGGACACCGTTGTCCACTGGTACTTCATCAGAAAACTCATACACGTTACCGCTACCAACACTAATCTCTTCTGACGTCACCTGATCTGACGGTGAAATTGCATCAAATTCAGTAGCCGCTGTCGGCTCGGCGAGTTCGAAGGCTGGTGCATCAGCTTCTGTCTCACTTGTCGACTCAAGAGGCTTAAAGTCTTCTTCTAGAACTAATCCGTCCGTCTCTACCTCCATCGGTAGTTCTTCAGCAACGGTTTCTGTTGGTTGCGCAAGCAGCAGCGCAGATTCCAATGAAGATTCATTCGAAGTGGCACCTTGCAAAACTGCATCTGGAGAAATCGTTTCCTCAACAGGCGCCTCAAGGACAAAATCACTTGGAGTTTCTTGTCCAAAGACCCAGGCGGCAACGCACCAGCCGGAAACAATCATTGCAATAGCGATCGATATCTTACGTGACATGATCAAAACACCTCATAGTGGGGAATGGGGGTTTGGTAATCTTGGTCACAATCGTCCCCGAATACTGCAAACACAAAAAAATCTAGTGGTTTTCGTAAAAAAACAATTCAGTCTTCAGAATGCCCAAATAGAAAACGACTGGCTTTGCACAGAAGATCGCAGCGAATTTTAGCCATTTTGCGTATCGCATTTGCCGGCAACGCACAAATCCAGGTCACAAACTCAAGGGGCACACTAGCTCAGGATCAGAGATTCAATCAATCCGGCAGCGCTGAATAGCTGAGATGGATCATTTCCCACTAGTTGAAGGCAAATCGGGAACATTTTATTGTCTGCGCCTGCAACGAACGACAATGAAGGAATTCCGGAAAAACTCCATGGCGAATTAAACCTCGGATCTCCTGTTGATTCCCTCCCAGGGGCAGCACCAGTGGTGGCTGGAATTAGCAGCGGGCCATTCTCCTGCAGAAATACAACCATAATGCGGTTCACTTGCAATTGAAAACTGCGTGCTTCCTCATAGCATGATTCGGACAGCGCAAGTCCTTCCTCAATTAATTGCCGAAAGTGAAATGAATATCGGGACGGTTCTACGCGAAAATCATGTTCATGAACGCGCGATGCTTCAAAGGCCATAATTCGACGGTGCATCGTGAGAATGTCTTCAAAATCTACGGGTAACTCGATTGTTTCTACCCGTGTTCCACGGTCCGCCAATGATGCGGCTACCGAATCATAGACATCGATCACTGACTGCTCACACTTTTGAACAAAAAAGTCGTGAGTAACCGTAAGTGTGTCGGGAAGTATTTCAGCTGGTATCTCATCACTTGTCACTTTATTTCCAAGCATGGCTTGCCAGCCAATCCAACAGTCAGAACTGCGTTTGGCTATTGGTCCCGGGTGATCAAGGCTTTGGCTTAACGGGATAACGCCATCTATTGAAACGGTGCCAAACTGCGGTTTAAAACCGGCTACACCGCAGTAACTTGCTGGCCTGTTTATGGAACCACCCGTTTGAGTACCAACTGCCATAAAACACATACGAGCGGCAACGCTTGCCGCACTGCCGCTACTACTGCCACCGGGTGTCCTGCTCGGATCCAGTGGATTGTAAGTCGGTGATGGATCAAACCCGGCAAATTCGGTAGTCACAGTCTTACCGATGATTATCGCACCCGCCGCTCTTAAATTTGCAACCAGCGATGCATCTTCTGCTGCAGGCTCCTCTCCATACCAGTTAGTCCCACCACGGGTAATAACGCCTGCAACGTCTACGATATCCTTGACACCAATTGGAATACCGTGCAGCAGCCCACGATCGTGTTGACCGTCCAACTCAGCCTGTAATGCTTGAGCATCCTCACGAGCACGTGAGGGCCACACCTCTACGAATGTCTTAAGGTCGGCATCCCGAACGGCAATTTGATCAAGGCATGTTTCGACCAGTTGTGTTATCGAAACACTACCGTTTCGAATGCATCTAGATATTTCGAGGATCGATTGGTCGCACAATGACATGAATTATTCCGTTAATCTCTTGGTCTGCTACTATGGTCGTGATTATGACTGTCTAGTCGGCACTCAACCTTTGCACATATCTCGCGTCGATCTGACCCAAACAGGGTATTCCGTCCAAAAGGTTCACTTGTACAAGTTGCGATTAGAAGTCATCATTGCTGTATCCATAATCCTCACCAAATGCGGTGAGCTTATCAACTCTACCAGAATCACGATAAGAGACGAATAAAGCACGAGGCTATGAGTACAGCAACTCCTGTTGAATCAAACGCGGCACAATCTAGTCAGAACTGGCAGCAGCTGGCGTCACGCGTTTTATCTGAAGATCACAAAGTAACGCGGGATGAAGCTTTAGCAATCCTCCAAAGCAATGATGATGAGATCCTCGATCTCATGTCTGCTGCATTTCGATTAAGGCAACGATACTTTGGGAAAACAGTCCAGCTGTATTTCCTAATGAATGCAAAGAGCGGCCTGTGCCCGGAAGACTGCACATACTGCAGCCAATCCAAAATCTCCGATGCGGAGATTCCGAAATACAACATCCTGAGCAGGGACAAGCTGCTTGACGGCGCTCGACTCGCAGCTGAACAAGGCGCAAAGACCTACTGTATCGTCATTTCAGCACGAGCTCCGAGTGAACGTGAAATCAGTGCTGTAGAGACCATCGTGCCGGAAATCAAGCAACAATACGATCTCGATATCTGTGCATGCCTCGGTCTGCTGGACGATGATCAGGCACAACGCCTAAGAGCTGCTGGCGTGAATCGTGTTAATCACAACCTGAACACCAGCGAGTCGCACTATTCAGAGATCTGCACTACTCATACCTATCAGGATCGCATTGAGACGCTACAGGCCGTGAGCCGAGCAGGCATGGAGATGTGCAGCGGAGGCATCATTGGTATGGGTGAAGCGGATGAAGACGTGGTTGATATGGCCATCTCGCTAAGAGATCTGGGAGTTCACTCGGTACCACTCAACTTTCTCAATCCAATTGATGGCACACCCTTAGCAGGAACAGATGACCTAACACCAATGTATTGCCTCAAGGCTCTGGCAATGTATCGGTTTGTAAATCCGAAAACCGAGTTACGTATTGCCGGCGGACGAGAAATCCATCTTGGCAATCTTCAGTCGCTGGCGCTATATGCTGCTAATAGCGTCTTCGTTGGTGACTATCTGACCACACAAGGTCAGGCTCCGGAAGAAGATTACCGCATGGTCGAAGAACTTGGCTTCGAAGTCACCACGAATGTGGAGCGTACAGAGTAGAAGTCAACCACCCGAAGCCAGACTTCACAACATCTGACTTCGGGCTTTTGACTTTTCACTTACGGAGTCACTTTTACTAGGCTACCTGAGGCGCCTTCACCACTTCCGATGATTGTGACGTAAACATTACCATCCGTATCGGTAACAAGCGCTGTCGGCTTATCAAGCGTGGCGATACGCTCAATCTTCACTGGCTTGTTCTTGTTCTTAGATGCGATTACGCGGAACAGACCACCGTCAGCAGTCTTTCCCCAGTTAAAATCGGTAACGTAGAGATTCTTTTTCCCGGCGTAAGCTACGCCAGTAATATCGCTCAATCCCGTTTCGTAGTTAGCCAGTACCTGACCATTCTTTGCATCGTAAAACGTGATCAATGCATCGCCGGGGACCGTGATCTCGCCCATTTGCCCAACAACGATGCTACCGTCTGGAGCCATGGTAATTCCAACCGGTGCATCAACTTCTGTTGCTTCCTTGGTTGCAATCGCACGTTGGAATGGTCCAACCTTGGTACCAGATACAACAGCACGGCCAATCCAACCCTTGGTGTCATCACCATTGGTCGTTACAAAGATACTTGATCCATCATAGGCTAGGCCGTAGAAGTTTCCTTCACCGGCAAGATCTTCTGTTTTCTCGAGTTTGAAACTGGCAGCCATTTGATCTGCTTTAATCGCAGCTTCACCCGCTTTTGGCAGGTTGTAGACTCGCAGCAGATCTTCATTATCTGGATAGCCACCACCACCTACAACCAATACGTTTTCATCGATAAAGAGGAGTCCTAACGGTCCAATGGCGTATTTTGGACCTTTACCGTATGAGTCAACCGGAAAGTCCGTAATGACAGCTTCGGCTTTACCATCAACGATACGCACGACACGGCCTGCACCACTGTCAGCAACAAAGATGGTGCCGGTGCCTGGTTGAATTGCCACGCCACACGGATTTGTTAGGCCACCAGCGACTGTATCCACAGTTGCTTCAGCCATGACACTTGAACTGCTAGCCATTACCAGCACGATTGCGAGGGACAGAATGCGTTTCATCTTTGGTTATTCTCCTGAATAGGATCGAAAGTCTTTGTATTTGATTTATCTTTTTATGTGTATGGGACTCTGACGTGCAAATTACGGCAGTTCCGGTGGATCCACGTGTGGATAGTCTTGGCTTGAAAGACCTTCTTTCATGAAGTTCACGATGTCCTGGATATCCTGCTCATTGAGTTTTAACGGGAAGATATCTTCGCTCAACTGTGGACTCTTAACGCCACCTTTATTGTAGAACTTGACGACTTCCTCAAGTGTGGCGACGGATCCGTCATGCATATATGGAGCAGTTTTTGCGATTTCACGCAATGTGGGTGTTTTGAATGCACCTTTATCACCAAGCTGATTTGTCACAGCAAATCTTCCGACATCAGCCGGTTCCCCATTTTCTTCAGCGTAACCTACACCAATGTTATGAAATGCGCCATCCGTAAAGCTCTCGCCTTTGTGACATGCAGCACATTTGGCCTTGTTGAAGAAAAGATCCATACCACGTTTCGCAGACTCGCTAAGTGCGCTTTCATTTCCAGCTTTGAATTGATCATACGGTGCATTACCTGACACGATCGTGCGTTCGAATGCAGCTATTGCTTTAGCAATACCATCAGCCGTCACAGCTGATTTAAAGACCTTCTTGAACTGCTTCTTGTAACCTGGAATTGCTGCGATTTTTTCAACCGCTTTTTCGATCGGCAGATCCATTTCAATCGGATTGGCAATCGGGCCAAGCGCTTGACCTTCTAGAGCTTCAGCGCGTCCATCCCAGAACTGCAAGTGCACGTAGCCGGAATTAATGATGGTCGGAGCACTACGGCCACCCATTTGGCCTCGCACACCCGTTGCAAACTTTTCGCCGTTAGACCAACCCTTGTTTGGATCATGGCAGGATGCACAACTGACTGTATTATCCACCGAAAGACGTTTGTCAAAGTACAGCTGTTTCCCAAGCTCAATCTTGGCAGCGGTTTGGGGATTATCCGCGGGGATTTTCATGGCCTTTAAGCCCAAAGGCAATTCAGAGCCTTTTTTATCTTTACCGGTTGCATCTAGTCCAATTACCAGACATGACATAGCGGCAACTGTGGCCAACAAGCTTAAACGTGAAACAAATTGTCTCATAAGTAGGGTTTCCTCGTAGTCGCCTCAAACAACAAACGGACAGCACAGTGGAAGGCGGGATGCTGTATTTGAAGGCAGAATCAAATGATGTGATGAACGGTATTTTCACGCACGAATCGGTATACGTCAAGTTTCCGAACCGCCAACTTCAAAACACGGATAAAACACTTCGAATTCAAGAAGCAGCGACCTTACCGTTTACCTGCTCAAAATCCGTGATCTTACTCTCGTGCTGTAACGTCAGTGCGATGTCATCGAGACCATTGAGCAAACAATGACGACGGAATCCATCCACTTCAAAAGCCACACTCAAACCGGATTCATCGGAGATCGTTTGCGACTCCAAATCTACTGTCAGCTGATAGCCTTCATGGCTGGCTCGGGCAAACAGATCATCAATGACGGATTCATCCAGTGCAATTGGCAAAACGCCGTTTTTGAAGCAGTTGTTGTAAAAGATATCTGCAAAAGAAGGAGCCAAGACACAGCGGAATCCGAAGTCTTCCAGTGCCCAAACAGCATGTTCCCGGCTTGATCCGGATCCGAAATTGCGGCGTGTGACCAGAATAGATGCACCTGATGCCGCTGGCTGATTCAATTCAAAACTCGGGTTATCCGAGCCATCGTCATTGAAACGCCAATCGAAAAACAAAAACTGGCCGAATCCGCTACGTTCAATCCGCTTTAAAAATTGCTTGGGAATAATCTGATCTGTATCCACATTGGCACGATCCATCGTTGCCACGATTCCCTGATGTATTGTAAATGCTTGCATCGCTATTTCTCCGAATCTGGAGCTTTCCTCAATTGTCTAGGCGTTATAGTTCCAACCTCGAATGTCGACGAACCTTCCTTCGATGGCAGCTGCAGCTGCCATGGCTGGAGAGACGAGATGAGTACGACCACCTTTACCTTGCCGTCCTTCAAAGTTGCGGTTGCTTGTTGAAGCACATCGCTGACCCGGCTCTAGTTTGTCCGGGTTCATCGCTAGGCACATGCTGCAACCCGCTTCTCGCCATTCAAACCCAGCTTCTTCAAACACGCGATCCAGCCCCTCAGACTCCGCTTGCTGTTTGACCAACCCGCTACCAGGCACAACCATCGCACTGACAGATCCTGATACCTGATGTCCTTTAGCAACGGCCGCAGCCGCTCGTAAATCTTCGATCCGAGAATTGGTGCAAGAACCAATGAACACCCGATCAACATCAAAATCAGAAAGTGACCTACCGGCTTCAAGCCCCATGTATTCCAACGCAAGTTCCGTACTCTTTTGCTCTGTAGAATCGCTAAAGTCCGCCGGCGATGGAATCGGGTCGGTTACCGCAATCACCTGACCAGGATTTGTTCCCCAAGTCACTTGTGGAGTGATATCACTACCTTGGTAATTTCGTACAACGTCGTATTTTGCCCCGGGATCACTTGGCAGCAACTTCCACTTTTCAACGGCTGCATCATAATCTTCAGGTGCATGTTCTCGGCCACACAAGTAATCAAACGTGGTTTGATCCGGTGCAATCATGCCAGCACGTGCACCCGCTTCAATAGTCATGTTGCACACCGTCATGCGTTCTTCCATCGAGAGGTTGCGTATCACTTCACCTGTATACTCGATGCAATAACCCGTACCGCCTTATGTGGTTAAATCACCAATCAAATAGAGGATTAAGTCTTTGGCTGTTACTCCGTCAGCCAACTGACCGTCAATATTCAGCTGCATTGTCTTTGGCTTGTATTGCAAAAGCGTCTGAGTGGCGAGCACATGCTCAACTTCGCTAGTACCAATGCCAAATGCAAGTGCACCAAACGCCCCATGTGTCGCCGTATGACTGTCACCACAGACAATGGTCATACCGGGCTGCGTGTAGCCCATTTCCGGGCCGATTACGTGAACGACTCCCTGGTTCACACTATCCAAGTCGTATAGTTTTACTCCAAACTCGTTACAGATATCCCGCAAAGTCTCGACTTGCTGCCGCGAGATCGGATCTGCAATTGGTAATCCCCGATCGGTGGTCGGGACATTATGATCCGGCGTTGCAATTGTGCGCTCAGGTCGACGCACCTGTCTACCTGCCAATCGCAATCCCTCAAAGGCCTGAGCGCTGGTTACTTCGTGAACCAACTGCAGGTCGATATAGATAATGGCCTGCTTGCCATCTTCCTGTTGAACCACATGGTCGTCCCAGATCTTTTCGAACATGGTACGCGGCTTAGAAATGTGTTCACTCATGACTAACCTAATTAATAGTTTCTAACGATGTGCAGCAGCGCAAGTTACCAATTGCTGCAAGTGATTGTGCTCGCAGCTACTCAGTATAACGACGTATCCTCTCATTCGGCAGGGGCAAAGAAAGCCCACTCAAACACCCCATTTTGACACGCACAAATCCTTGACTCCGTGAGTAGTATGGAGACTAAAGCACACCGGATTTTACAATTCATGGCCAGACGATCTTTTCATCGCAAATGACTCAACAGATCAACAAGACCCATATTGAATTACTAGAGAAAATTCGCAGCAAGACAGCGACCATAGGCGTCGTTGGACTCGGATACGTGGGGCTACCATTAATTCGCGCGTTTGTCGAATCAGATTTTAAGACAATTGGATTTGATGTTGACGACCAAAAGATCCAACAACTTCTAGCCGGTCAAAGCTATATAAAGCACATCGAATCCAAGTGGATTGCTTCACTTATCGAAAATGGGCAATTCGACCCAACATCGGATATGCAACGGTTGGCTGAGCCTGACGCGATTCTTGTATGCGTTCCCACTCCGTTGAGCCCTAGTCGTGAACCGGATTTGACATACGTGGAAGGCACGGCACGTCAAATCGCTAACAACCTTCGTACCGGTCAACTCGTTGTTCTTGAGAGCACCACATATCCTGGTACAACACGCGATGTCCTTTGCCCGATCCTCTGCGAATCTGGATTAGAGCTTGGACAGGACTTCTTTGTGGCATACAGCCCGGAACGGGAAGACCCGGGAAATCCGGACTTCTCGGCAAGCCGTATTCCAAAAGTCGTCGGGGGAATGGATTCCAAGTCACTTGAACTTGCAGACGCGATGTACGCTCAAGCAGTTGTGGAGACCGTACCTGTCTCAACCTGTGAAATTGCAGAAGCATGTAAGATTCTGGAAAACACCTATCGCAGTGTGAATATTGCGATGGTAAATGAAATGAAAGTCCTGTTTGATCACATCGATATCGATATCTGGGAGACGATAAACGCTGCAAAAACGAAACCATTTGGTTTTCAGGCGTTCTACCCCGGCCCCGGGCTCGGTGGCCACTGTATACCAATTGACCCGTTTTATCTCAGTTGGGTTGCTCGTCTAAACGGCCAGTCAACACGATTCATTGAGCTTGCGGGCGAAATCAACTCATCGATGCCTGAATATGTCGTGTACAAGGTAGCCGAAGCATTAAACGAATCCGGAAAGTCCATCAAAAATAGCAAAATTGGGATCTTTGGTGTTGCCTACAAACGTGATGTCGATGACCCACGTGAAAGCCCTGCATTCCGATTAATAGAACTATTGAACGAAAGAGGTGCGAACCTCAGTTATCATGACCCGTTTATTCCCACTCTTCCCAAGATGAGATCTTTCGATGTTCCTGCATTGGAAAGCAATGACCTCAGCCAAGCATACTTAAAATCTCTTGATTGCCTGCTTATCTGCACCGATCACAGCGGCGTAGATTGGCAATTCGTTGTAGACCATTCGAAGATTGTGGTTGATACCAGAAATGCCTGCTCCGGCATCATCGACAACAACGACAAGGTTTACAAAGCTTAGTGGTACATCGGCGTCGCCAAGTAGCTGTTAAGAAAAGAATGCTTTAAAACGCCTGTCGAGATCCGGGATCCTCTGCCGCATTTCGGATGAAAGGGGCGGTACCGGCTGTGGAGTGCCAAGCTTTCCAAGGTAATTCTGAAACTCACGTTGAACCGGAGTCGGGCCGTGCAATCCAAAGTGACTCCACGCCCAACTCATAGCATAATCGTGCCAGGACATATGTAGGCTATTGCGATGCTGTTCAAGTGATTCCAACCGGCATTGATCCGGCAGCACTCTGGCAGATGTCATCAGTTGCACATGCTTTCTGTATTCCGGGTGAGACAGCGAAGACGGGGTGTATTTCACCTGTACAACCCCCATGGCAGAATTGGTAACGTGCAGCAGCTCACTGCACTCCGCTAGCCCTTCATCAATCCACAAAGGGATACGAATACTCCTAAACGTGGAATGTAGCAGCGCGTGGCACAATTCGTGTTGTAAATCCTGTTGCACGGCTGGAGTAACGTACACAGCAATACGTTGACGATTACCGGACTGGATGAAGGTCGATCTTCTTGGTTCATCACCCCTGACAAATCGTTTAACAAATCTCAAATACTGTTGCTTAGAACTAAATAGGTGTACGTCCAATTCGCACTTGGCAAATCGCACTGCTGTGTGACGTCGGATGTATTGCATAACCACGTCACATGTTGCATGCACCGGAATGGTCCTAACCTTATTCGATTCAGCAAATACTCGTATATTCGCGATCGATACCGATTGAAATCCTTTGCTTTGTGATGGAATCAGGCCACCACACACAGTAGCAACCGTACACTGCAGCAAATTTCGCCGTGAAATACTGGCTGATATACAGGTTGATTTCGTTACAGAATTCATGTCAGGTCTGTGAGATTGGGCACTATTGCCAACTTATGTAGGCATATGTAAATACAGTATTGGCCCTCGTATAGCAAGACAGACAATCCGCTAATTGACCATTTCAAAACCCCTGTGTATCGTGAACAACTTGTGGAACAGGTGATTATTAACGCCGGTTATTCTGACTTGCCTGTTCACGACATTCGTCCACACAATTGACTCAAACATTAAGGGTAGATACGAGTGAGCTACGCAGAGATTGGCCCGATATCCGTATTCCTACCTGAGCGCAAGGAGTCAATCGATGACCTCCGCGAGGAGTTTCCAAACTGGAGCATCGATCTGATTTATGAAAAAACCGGCATCCACACTCGTCACATTGCTGCAGATGACGAATACGCATCCGATCTGGGAGTAAAGGCAACTGAAAAGCTCTTTGCTGAGTATGACATAGATCCTCAGTCTGTCGACTTCCTCCTGTTTTGTACACAAACGCCGGACTACCCGCTGCCGACCACAGCCTGCATGATGCAACAACGACTTGGGCTAAGAACAGGCTGCGGTGCACTCGACTTCAACCTTGGCTGTTCGGCCTACGCATACGGACTGGGTCTGGCGGACGGCCTGATTCAATCCGGCGTCGCCAAACGCGTCCTATTTATCACCGGCGAAACATATACCAAGTACATTGACGCTGCAGACCGAAGCTTGAGAACGATTTTTGGCGACGGAGCAACAGCGACGTTAATCGACGCCAAGCCGGAACAGAGTATCAAGGGTCTTAAGTTTGGCACAGACGGCGACGGTGCAAATATGTTGCTGCTCACGCGAAGTGGCGTACGGGATTGCATCCCACCACGCGGGCGTCACCGCTGGAAAAGCGATCTTTACATGGATGGCCCGGGGCTCATTAGCTTTACAATGGATGCCATACCACAACTGGTTGACCAGATTCTCGAAAGTGCCGGTGTCCAAAAAGATGATATTGACCAGTTTCTTCTCCATCAAGCCACGCGAAAGATGCTCGATGAATTGAGGAAGAGGCTACACGTTGATGAATCTCAGGTTCCGGTAGAAATGGAGTTAGTAGGAAACACCGTTTCCTCTACGCTTCCAATTCTTATCGAACAACTGCGAAGGGAAGGACGGATTAACCTCGATTCACAACACCTGCTTGTTGGTTTCGGCGTTGGCCTTTCCTGGGCAGGTTGTGTTTGGCAAGACACTTGGAGTAAATAACCCAATGTCGCTAAGAGGTCATTTCTTACTTGCGCCACCGATGCTTCCGGATATAAACTTCTATCGTTCCATCGTTCTAATGATGCAACACGATAATGAAGGAGCCATCGGATTAATTCTCAATCGACCGACGGATACACGGCTTAACGACACCCTGGATTTTTGCGAAGGGAATAAGTCCACTGAAGATCAGGTTATTCACGTTGGTGGCCCTGTTGACGGCCCGCTGATGACGCTGCACACCATCATGGAATATGCCGAACAGGAAGCCATGCCGGGAGTATACGTGTCATCTCAAAAGCATAACATCCAAAACATTCTCACTTCCGGCTGTGCACCCTACCGCGTATTTTCAGGGTATTCCGGTTGGACAGCAGGACAGCTTGAAGAAGAACTGGAACGCGGTGGGTGGATCACTTGCGACGCAACAAGCAAGGAAGTGTTCAGCGACGATATCGATATCTGGAAATCCATTACGCAACGAGTTGGACATGAAGTAATACAGGATTCTGTCAAACCTGACTGGCTTGGCATTGATCCGATTACGAACTAGTCCTTGGTTTTGTAAGTCACCTAATTGGCAAATCATATGAGCTTTATATCTGAATGGTGGAAGTCCTGGAACGGACAACCGTTGTCAGTTGATTCATTTGATCGAGTGATAGCGATCGGTGATATACATGGTTGTGCTGCATCTCTGTCGACGTTGATAGACACCATTCAGCCGACACAGCAAGATCTCATCGTGATGCTTGGCGACTATATCGATCGAGGGCCAGACTCAAAAAGTGTTATCGATCAAATCCTTGAGCTCTCTACACGTTGCCATGTGATGCCGCTGATCGGCAATCATGAGACCATGTTATTACAAGGTCTGGATGAACTCGTGTTTCGGGACTTTTGGCTCAGTTTTGGCGGCAAAGAAACGCTCGCAAGTTACGGCGGAGAAATCGAACAGATTCCTCCCGAGCATATCGATTTCATGAAAAGCTGTCACAAGTTCTTTGAAACGGATACGACCGCCTTCATTCATGCGAATTACCAGCCAAATGCTCCGTTTGCTGAACAGGACGAGCAGGTAGCATTTTGGTTACACCTAAGCGAATATGTACCTGCCGAACATGTGTCAGGTAAACGTGTTATCGTCGGTCACACACCACAAAAATCAGGCGAAATCCTGGATATGGGCCACTTGGTCGGGATTGATACACACTGCTTCGGTAACGGGTATCTTACCGCAATGGACGTCAAATCCGATCAAATCTGGCAGGCTGATAAAGCCGGTGAATTGAGAGTCAGCTAGAAATCACTTTCGCATTCAACCTACAGATTTAATGGACAACTTCTCGAGGACCATACTATGCCATTCCTAAAGGTGCTACTGAGTGTATCCATGATTGGGTTGCTGGTGTTCAAATCACCCGCTTGTCAGGCAGGGGAAAAACCAAACGTAATTCTGATCTACACCGATGATCAGGGAAGCATCGACTTGAATTGCTACGGTGCAAAGGATCTCATCACTCCACAGCTAGACAAACTGGCAAAGTCAGGAACTCGATTCACTCAGTTCTACTCTGCTGCACCGGTATGTTCTCCGTCACGCGCTGCAGTTATCACAGGCCGTTATCCTCAGCGTGCCGGACTAGCCGGTAATGCAAGCTCCAAATCTGGTGGCTCTGGAATGCCCACAGATGAAATCACCATGGCGGAAATATTCAAGTCGGCCGGCTACAAAACTGCACACATCGGAAAGTGGCATCTCGGCTACACACCGGATCAGATGCCTAACGGACAAGGATTTGACTATTCATTCGGTCACATGGGCGGATGCATCGACAACTACTCACACTTTTTTTACTGGAATGGCCCCAATCGGCACGATTTATTTCAAAACGGCAAAGAGATCTGGAGAGATGGCGAGTTCTTTCCTGACTTAATGGTCACCGAAGCAAAGCAGTTCATGGAGAAGAATAAGAAAGATCCGTTCTTCATGTACTGGGCCATAAACGTTCCACATTATCCGCTTCAAGGTACAGACAAATGGCGCAAAAAATATTCACATCTGGATTCTCCTCGAGACATGTATGCCGCTTTTGTATCAACCATGGACGAGATGATTGGTGCAGTCATCGACTGCGTGGACGACCTCGGTATTCGGGATAACACCATCATCGTGTTTCAATCAGACCACGGGCATTCACAAGAGGAACGGACATTTGGCGGCGGTGGCAGTTCAGGCCCGTATCGTGGCGCCAAATTCAGTCTCTTTGAAGGTGGCATCCGCGTGCCTGCTATCATTAGCTGGCCCGGCGAAGTACCGGCCAATCAAGTTCGCTCCCAATTTGCAACAGCTGTCGATTGGTTGCAAACCGTTTCGAGCATGGCAGGTATCAATACCCCCGCCGAACGAGTATTAGATGGTCATGATCTGACCGATGTCATTTACGATAACGCAGACGCACCGGTAGACACTTTTCACTGGCAATCGGGTAGGGGACTCGGTGGCAAACCGCAATGGGCAGTGCGACACGGTAATTGGAAGCTGATTGGCAACCCAAAGGACACCAGCAACAAGGCACCCATCACCGCAAAGGATGCAATGTTCCTCGTCGACTTAAGTGAAGACGTGGCTGAGATGAGAAATGTGGCTGCCAAGAACCCTGAAGTCGTAGAACAACTCCGCAAGATGCACGAAGCATGGCTGACGGATGTCTCCAAGCCACGCGGGACGACGGATGAGTAAGCGTCGCAGAAACCGGAACGCCATTATCTGCTTGGATTCTCATACCAAATCACGCCAAGGTTGTGACGCTCCTCACACGTAATGACATCCAAATCACCATCCTGATCCAAATCAAACAATCTCACCAAGTCAAACTTAATTCCATCTGGACCGCTGATGTCTGATGAGACCCAATTCACGCGACCGTTTTCGCGTTCTTGACGTAGCCAGGTCACTCCACTCAACCTGGGATCACCACTCGGTTCCGTAGTATGGACAATGTCGTTGTAACCATCTTGATTCAAATCACCAATGGCGACACCTTTGCCCTTTGGTATAGCGTGTGGATTGGCAATCGACTTGTAAGACCACCTGTTGGTAGTCTTTCCGTTTAAGAGTTCTTGAGACAGCACCAACATTTTTGATTGATGCGTGGCCACAACGACCTCACTTTGACGGTCCCCGTCAAGATCGGCAATATCAAGAAACATCACTTCGTTTTCCCTGCCGCCGATGTTATGCACGGGCCACTTGTTGGTAACAGGATTCGAAGGAATCTCTAACCACTTGACGCCACGTGTCATGCCGCGTCTGTCAGATAACAAGAGATCGTGCTGACCATCTGCATTCATATCTGCCAAACGTAATGACATAATCCATCCGGCCGGAATGATATGATGCAACTTCCATTCGTCGAGTTTACGAGGGTTTTCTGGTGATTCCAGCCAACTGACCGATGCATTTGCACCTTTAGAACCAACGATCAGATCCGTACCGGCATTGCCGTCGACTTGCATGGACACAGCAAACATCCACATTTGCTCACCGACGGTGCACGGAATCTGCCTCGTCTTCCATTGCGATACATCAAGATAGTCGCTTGCCCGCCTGGGTGCCCAATGCACTTGAATCGTGCGTTGGGTTCCTTCGCAGCAGCTAACTACGTCAACATTACCATCGCGATCCAAATCGACAAATATCGCATCCTCCGGTGACTTAACCATACCGACCGTAACCGACGGCCAGAGTTGAGTGACTTTTTTGGGGCCTGGGTTCAGATAGGCTCTGATTTGACCGCCTTCTTCCCAAGGCACGACCAGATCCGGTAGCCCGTCACCATTTACGTCTTGAAGTTTTGCACCATCAGCACCCACCGAAGAGGCATCAACTGTATGACGAACCCAGGGCATTTCCGCACGGACTGTAGCCGAAAATAAAATAAAGCCAAGAAGCAGAGCGATGATACGGGCCACAAGAGCCGTCCCTTCTGTTACTCGGGTATTTGAGCAGGTGGTGTTGGAAATTTACGAATACGGCTGTAACGAATATAGGATTCCCAAACATCGCCATTTTCATGCATACGAGGATCACCAGTTTTCTTTAGAAACTCATTCATATCGGTGATCATCCGCTCGCGGATCCGTTTCACTCGAGGGCTTTTAATCAGTTCTCGCATACACTCCGGATCGTCCTTGACATTAAACAATTGCCATTCGCTGCGTTTTTCTACTGACCAATTCAGATAAGGCCTCCATTTTCTGTCGTGCCTACTTTCAATCAGAAATGTTAAGCTCGGACACGCATCAATATCGTGGTAGCCACCGTGCGGCGAACCTATCGAACCATCAGCATTTAGTTTGACAGGATCACCTGCCGGCCAACGGTCGGGCTTGAAATTATGTATGAGTAAATAATCTCCGGATCTCATAGCTCGTTGAGGATACGTCCAGTTCATGTAGCGAGATGACGAATGACGTTCACGACTACTGTATACCGCGTCTCTTTCCAGCGCATCCCCCTGCATGTGACCAATTAACGAAATGCCGGCCATTTGTGGATGGACGTTCAGTCCGGCCGCTTGAAGGAACGTAGGCGCTAAGTCCACAAAACTCACAAGCGCCTCGGACTGCTGATTTCCTTCTAACGCCGACGGCCAACTGATGGCCATCGGTACGTGAATGCCGTATTCGAAGCAATTGGCCTTGGCTCTTGGGAAGGCCATACCGTTATCACTTGTCACGACAATGAGGGTGTTTTCAAACTCACCGGCATCTTTCAGGATCTGGATGATCCGTCCCAAATGCAGGTCAAAATGCTCAATCTCACGATAATAATCAAGCATGTCCGACTGCACGACCGGATGATCCGGCAAGAATGCTGGTACTTCTGCATCATCGAGAGACTTACCGGATTTCAACCCGGATCCATCTTCAAACCCGCGATGTGGTTCATGAGCTCCATACCAGAAGCAGAATGGACGATCATCGGGCCGTTTGCTCAGAAACTCCTGAAAGTTACCGGCATAGTCTTTGTTTGAAATTCCTGAGAAAGGTGATTTTTCAGTCTTGGAATTAAAGCCCGGTCCAGCCGGATTCTCCGTACGACCGCTGGCCTTGAAATTACCAGGACCCCATGGCTTTCCCGTATAGCCAACCCAGTAGCCCGCCTGTTTCAGCAACTCGGGATAAACCGCATATTTGAACGGAAATGAACTGGCGTGGGTGCCTGCCTGTTCCAGTTGCCATGGGTAACGACCTGTTAACAACGAAGCACGAGAAGGACTGCATCCGGGTGAACCAGCATAAGCATTGTGAAACAATACACCTGCTGCGGCTATTTCATCGAACGATGGAGTAGACACTCCTTTACATCCGTATGCAGAGGCATGTGGAAACGACTGATCATCAGAAATAGCTAATACTATGTTCGGCCGCTCATTGGCATTTGCCAGAGATTCCTGCTGAGGAATTAAAACGACCACCAACGACAACAACAGCAGCATCGATTTCATGAAAATACCTTTGTATTTATTGGGTATCTCAAGCGGTAATTGCTGGGAATGCTAGTCTTTACGTTTGATTTGCGGAAAACGCCATCGATTAGATGGGGCATATGCACCATTCATCTTTGTGACCAGTTCTTTCAAAACATCAGGATTCTCAGCGGCTAAGTTATTTTGTTCACCCAGATCGTCCGCAAGATTGTAAAGTCTGGGTTGTGTATTGAAGGGTTGATGTACTACCTTCCAATCACCAGCACGAATTGCCCTCGCTCCTCCACGTTCGTAGAACGCCCAATACAGAAAATCGTGCTCTTCTTGCTGGTCGCTATTGCCGAGAAGAGCTGGGAGAAAGGAAACTCCATCTGTATCGTCGGGAACCTGCTCTTCAACACCGGCGATATCGGCACACGTCGCCATCAGATCCCAAAAGGCACCCGCGTGGGTTGAAGTTGACCCAGCCTCGACATTCCCGGGCCAACGTACGATCATCGGTACACGTATTCCGCCTTCGGTAAGATCTCGCTTAATCCCTTTCAATGAGCCATTGGAGTCGTTGAAATCCGAGTTGTTTCCACCTTCGCGATGCGGCCCGTTGTCGGATGTAAACATCACAATGGTGTTATCATCGATTCCATGGTGCTGCAGTCGATCAAGAATGGCGCCAACATCGGCATCCATCCGGGAAATCATCGCGGCGTGCCCCTTTTGAGCTTCGGGCCAGTCCAGATCTGTATAAATTCCATGGTCCGGAATCTCCATTCCTTTTTTTCCGGCTTCGTTATTTGCGTGAGGCAAAGTTAATGCGTAGTAGAGAAAGAATGGCTCATCTTTATGGTCGTCTACAAATTGCAATGCGCGTGGTGCAATTAGATCCTGACTGTATTGCACTTTCTTCGATGCGACGCCCTGACCAAACTGACCTTCGTTGGGTACGAGGTTTTTGAGTTTAACGCGATCTTCGTTATCGATAAGAAAGGTGGGGTAGTAATTATGTGCGTGATGTTGATCAAGGTACCCAAAAAAAACGTCAAAGCCCTGCCGTGTTGGTAAACCGGTGGATCCCTCATGCCCAAGTCCCCATTTACCAAACAACCCTGTCGCATAGCCAGCTTTTTTCAATACTTCGGCAACCGTGATGTCATCGGGACGTAAGTTGTCCTTACCATTACCCCGGATGAAACAGTGTCCCGTATGATAACCCGTCATAAGTACGCATCGAGATGGGGCACACACTGTTGATCCTGCATAGAAATCAGTAAACCGCATACCTTCGGCAGCCATCTGGTCGATGTGCGGAGTCTTAATGCGTTTCTGACCGTAGCATCCTAAATCGCCATACCCAAGGTCGTCGGCCATAATGAAGATGATGTTAGGTAGCCGATCAGCCGCCATTGCCGAGGTAATAGGCACAATACATATCATGAAGACTAAATGATATATAAGCCTTGCTCTGGTTTGCATTCCAAGATTTCCTGACTTTACTGTTTCGCAGTTGCACAAACGAAAAAACGTGCATCGTAGTAAATGCTGCACGCATCACTTATGATCTTAATTGATCAATACATATCGAAAAACAGCCCCAAGAGGAGCAGTCAAATGTCAGCCCCCAACAAAATCCACCGACGTGATGCCATCAAGGCAACGGCAGCAGCATCCACAATTGCTTTGGCCAGTCAAATTGCACCGGTTGCATACGCAACCGCAAAAGAAGGGTGGATCAAGTTATTCAATGGTAAAAATCTGGACGGCTGGCACATCAATCCTGAAAAAATCGGTCACGGAACCGGCGGGCAGTGGGCTGTAGAGAAGGGCACGATCACCGGCCAACAGGATCCTCCCGGGTCCGGCAATGGCGGCATATTACTTACCGACAAGAAATTCGGCGACTTCGAATTGAAGATTGGCATGAAACCGGATTGGGGTGTTTGCTCAGGACTGTTTCTTCGTGGCAATGACCGCGGTGCCTGTTTCCAGATGATGGTGGACTACCACGACGCTGGGAATGTTGGACACATTTATGGCGAGGGCACAACGGGATTTAACACACGTACATTTGATATCAATGGCAAATACGACGGTAAAGTATTGACTGGGCTTACGACTGATAAGCACAAGGCTGCCAAAGATGTGGGCTTGATTTATTCATGCACACCCGAAGAATTCGTTTCTGCTTGGCAGGTCAACAAGTGGAATATGGCTACTGTTAAAGTGCAGGGTGAATTCCCAAAAATCACGACCTGGGTCAATGATCTGAAGGTATGCGAGTTTGACGGCAAATCAAGCACGGCGACGAACTACGACAAAGAAAAGATCAAGGGTATCTTGGGTACGAGCGGAAGCATTGCTGTTCAAGTGCACGGCGGTACTGGCTGGCCCAAGGGTGCAAAATGTCGTTGGAAGGATATCTCCATCCGACAACTTTAACGACGACCACGGCAATCACGAGTCAACACATGAGCATGATGTCTCACACGG
The DNA here is from genome assembly GCA_022451045.1 of Pirellulales bacterium. Taxonomy (GTDB): domain Bacteria; phylum Planctomycetota; class Planctomycetia; order Pirellulales; family Pirellulaceae; genus UBA11883. The sequence goes on from JAKUOW010000021.1 coordinate 26,046, forward strand.
GACGTCATGATATTGCAGCGCCCATTCTCGCATGTAGCGGACCTGAGTTGGTTCTACACGATAGACAATGAGATTCGGGTTATCTGCTGAACCCAGATAATGCTGAAGTAACGGATTGGATTCCCAGATTTCCTGCAGCAGTTCTGAGTCCGTTTCTACAAATGCTCTGCCGGTTAATCGCACCTGATCATGGTTATCGTTGACGTAACACAATTCCACTTGAGGGTTGGCTGCTATCTCCTGGGTCTTGTGGTATTGCTTCAAGTTTGCGATCCACACTGTAAAGCCACTCGTTCGCACCGGTGACACTGGTCGCAAGCGAGGTTGATCGTTATCGATGGTTGCCAAAATGGGAAAGCGATCTTCACTGACTACTTGCAGAGCAAGGGAAGGAGCTTCATTTGGGTCGACCGGTGCAGGCTCAGGTTTGTTCACAGTAAGGGGCCTATCTGAGTGACTCTCTACTTGTCCTTGGTTACCTTCAACTTGTCGTTCATCTTCATTTCATGAATTCGGGCAACATCCCACATGTAGCTATTTATACCCGGGTGTCCGGCAAGCGACTTATCTGCTGCGAGCTTGATATATTTTGCTGCTTCTTTCTCTTTGCCAGTCACCTCGTAAAACAAGCCCAGGTAAAGGTGCGCATAGAACAGGCGTCCTTTCAATGTTTCCTCGGACGGATCACCACGTTTTGCATCATCCAATACATCCTGAGGCGTGGCTGTTCCACGATACATTTCAAAGATTTTCATCATGGGGATGCGAGGATCATTTTTGATAGGCAACATAACCTCTCGCGATTTTTTTACACCAACTTCGGGGGTCATGCAAAGGAAACGCCAAACCGAATTTTCTACATCGTTGTCATGAAACGTCTGGTAAAGTTCAAACTGATCCGCGCCCCGCTTAAACTGATCAGCGTAGTACATTGCGATTCCGCGTTCCCACTGACGCGATTCGATGGACGGCCTCAAACTCACGTACTTATCAAAATCCGCAACCGACTTTTTGATACGCCCAAGCTGAAATCTCACTCTGCCACGGTAGTAATATGCCACTGCCTGTTCAGCGTCATGCTTAATGGCGGTATCAAGGTCTTCAATCGCACCGACGAATTCCCTCGCACGAATGTGCACCACGGCTCGTTGCATGGCGGCTTCAAAGGAATCATCTTCTGCAGCATTTGCCCGCTGTTGACCAGTTACGAACAGACAAACCGCCATAACTAACGTCAGTAAAGACACAAATGGGATCCTTAAGGTCGACTTCATTTTTCACCACTTCTTGAGAATTAACTGTTTAGGCCATTATGTCATAAGCTTACGCGCGATATTGAAATTGCACCATCAAAGCAAACTTGCACATCAAGTCCGTCTTCCCGCTTTCGTTGATGGTAATCCGCCGCGTGCTTCAGCGCCGTTACACCATCTGACTCCTCGACCAGCTCATAGCCGATCGGCAGTGCATTTGTATCCAACCCAGTAAGACAAATATCAGGCTCGGCTTTTCCACATATATTGGGGTCCGGAAAATTAACGTTCCAGTACCCGGATTCCGACGACGATAAAAACAGATCGCGGCCCTCTAATACTTTTTGGATTACAATCGCTGCCCATTGGCCGGCCTGTTTCCAGTCAATTTGAGTCGACACCAAATGGTACTGTGAAAGTGCGATGGCATTGATGTCATGCATGACCGCTTCACGAGCTGCAGCCGTCGTACCTGACAAGTAGACGTCGCAGCCAAGGTTTGCACCGTGATTGATCCCTGCGAAGACCCAATCCGGTTGAATGTCCAGTTGTGCAATTGCGACTCTCACGCAATCTGCAGGCGAACCATCAATTTGAAAACGATTCTCGCCGACTTCTTCTAGAAGCAGTTTCCTGTCCGTAGTGGTTTGATGACTGCAGCCGCTTTTTGGTTGGTCGGGTGCCACTACATATACTGCATCAAACAACTCCATACTGTTAACGGCCTGTAAAAGCGCATTTATCCCACTTGCCTGGATTCCGTCATCGTTTGTAACTAACGCTATGGCCATTTTAAATTCGTCAGCTTTCACACTTTTCAAACGCAAGTTCGATTAATTCACAAAGCTGGTCAAGTGTGGTGCCATCGGCCAACAAGATCGGATGATGAAGCAAAACAGTCGATGCAATAGCTCGCTCCGCCTCTGTAAGCGGTGTTGGCTTACTACACCGTCGATCGCTACGTGAGACAAATCCTCGGAAGCCTTCAAACAGCGGAATCCCCAATTCCACACAAACTTGTAAGAACTGATCGCAATCCACGCCAGGGTCGAGCACCCAAGCCAGCTTGTAAAACACATGCATGTCGTGGGTTACGGGTACAGACGTCCAGGGAAGTGCCTCAAGCCTCGATATTAATCTCTCCGCTGCAACCAGCCTCTTTTCGTTTTGTTCGTCAAGCACCTCTAATTGCGGGCACACCACCGCCGCCTGCAATTCACTCATCGGAAAAGCGAGGTTTCCACGTTCTCCGAAGACCTTAATGCGTTGATGCACTTGTGCATCATTCGACAAAACGGCACCGCCACGCCCGGCTGTAAGCAACTTGCTTCCGCCGAAGCTGAGAACTGCGGCGTCTGCTTGTGTACCAAGCGTAAAGCCATTGGCAAAAGCACCAGGCGCCTGGCATACGTCTTCCAAAACAGCAATGTTTTCCATTTGTACAGCGGCTAACACATCTTGCATCGGGCAAATATCACCGTGCAAATGTGAACAGATCACCGCTGCAGTTCTTTCTGTAACCGCGGAATCCAGTTGTGAGACATTCAACACCCAGCGATCCTGAACAACGTCGACCAAAACGGGACGTGCGCCAATAGCCTCTATTGCCCGAAAGTTTCCCGGAAAGTCGTAAGCTGACAGTATGACTTCGTCATCCGGACCTACACCCAACCCTCGCAGCGCTAATTCCACGGCAATGGTCCCTGAGCTAGTCAGGGTCACCTGTTGAGCTGCGAACCGTTGAGACAAGCGATCACATAGTTGCTCACTCATCTCTCCCGTATATCGCCCCCAATCACCATTTTCATAAACGTTGGCGAGCGCTACACTTACTGCCTCACTTTCAAGTGGCCAGGTGGGAATATCCAACCGATGGTTGTTTTCAGCTGGCATTTCGTGTCTCTTGTAATGGATTTCCCGCACGTCGCTCGATGCGACGCATCAGCGTGAGTAGTAAAAACAGACAATTATCGCTGCCCACCGGCAGGACTATCTTCAGCACCTTCACTGCCAATTTGGTCTCGGAGTTTTGCAGCAAGCTCATACTCTTCGTTTTCAATGGCTTCTGCCAGTTGTTCGTGCAGCGTTCGCCCGACGTCATACTTGTTTCTTAAGAACTCTCGGAACTCATTTAACTGTGCAACGAGTTCATCATCGTCATAGTACTCTTCCACATCGTGCTCTTTGAAAAGAGAGCGAATTCGATTTAACCCATCATCGATGCGCCGCATGGCTTCTTCTGCACTCACATCAATCAATGCCGCAAGTGCGTCAGCACGAGTGCGATGGTACAAGACAAACGGTCTGTATTGTTCATGAGAGACCGTCCATTGGTCATCCGGCGAGTGCACTTTGCAGAAGTCCATCAATCCAAGCGTATGGTCCGCATCTCGCACGGCAAGCTCGTATCGCTCAAGATTCAACCAGCTAACGCGTCGGTGATAAAATTGTACGAATTCCCGATCAATTTCCGCACACTGTTCATCATCCAATTCCCAGTCAGATCCTTTGGACAATTCCTCTGCAATCAAGAAGTCATAAAAGGTATCAAATCCTTCTGGATGCGTGCCATCCGGGCGGCCATCAACCTCCAATTGCAGTATTCCCATATCGATCCGCAACTGGATTAACTCCCGCCCGTCATCACCTTCGCAAATACGAACGCTAACATTTTCGGGATCATATTCCCAATCACGAAGCAGGTCATCAATATGCTTGGTCATGCTTTCGAGTTTTCTGAAAGATTAAATTCCATCTTTGGCGAAGTTGAATTCACCATTGCCCAGAACCTCCTATTGTAGTGCAATTCTGGAATTTCTGCCGCTAGGTATCATTGCGCCAGCGACGGTCTTTTTTCTTTTGGCTGTTCTTTTTCTTGCTATCTAATCGGCGCCGTTTGCTCGCACGTGTCGGACGAGTCGGCCTTCTTTTCTTGGGTTGTTTCAGGCATCCGCCAATGATCTCCAGAAGTTTATCAAGACAGTTTTGTCTGTTTCGAGCCTGCTCACGTGACTCCTGATTAGAAATAAGCAATTGCCCGTCGCTGTTTATGCGATTGGCGTGTTCTTTCCGGATACGCAGTTTAAGTGCCTCCGAAAGCACCGTGGTATTTTCCAGATCAAAAGCCAGCAGAGCCTTGGTATTAACCTTATTTACGTTTTGCCCTCCAGGTCCACTGCTGCGTGAAAACGTAAACCTCAGATCTTCATCTGGGATTTCAATTTTAGATGTCACACGAAAGGGCATAAGAAAACACCAATCAATTGGCCATCAACGTCTCTGGATAATTTGAAACCTTCAGCAGTATCAGTATGATTGAGTTGCTTAAACAGTATACAAAAGATGCCAACTGTCCTATCGTTTGGCAGCTACTGTTTATTCCTGATGACATTGATTGATCTGTGAGAGTAACAAATGAGTAACGCAAATATCAAACGCCTAGCACCTTTTTTGTGCCTGTTGCTTGCAGCAATTGCCTGTGGTTGCAATTCCGAATCCACAACTGCAAACGCTGAGGATGCACCTGTAAAACTCGATGCGCAAGGTGTGCAGATTGCCGCGGCGTTACAGAATGATAAAGAGCAATCGGAAGAAGAGCTTGCAGACATTTCCAAGCGAAAAGTCGGTAATGACTGGCCTCATTTTCTCGGCGTGAACCGGGATAGCAAGTCGACTGAAACAGGAATCCTCACGGAGTGGCCAAACAAAGGTCTAAAAGTAATTTGGGAAATGGAGCTTGGACCAAGCTATGGCATCGGTTCCGTGGCCAAGGGCCGCTATTACCAATTCGACCGCGTCGACGATGAAGAAGTTCTCTACTGCCTGAATGCAGAAACGGGGAAGGTACTTTGGAAAGAAAGCTATGAAGAACAATATACCGACCTGTACGGATACGATAGCGGACCACGGTGTTCACCAATCATCGATGGCAACCGAGTTTATACCCTTGGTGTCGCCGGCAAGCTACGGTGTTACAACGCCACCGATGGTGAGCTAATTTGGCATCGGGATACGAACAAGGAATTTGGTGTCATACAAAACTTCTTTGGCGTCGGTAGCACACCAGCCATCGAAGGGGATTTGTTGATTGCCATGATTGGTGGCAGCCCGGCGGCAGATGCAAGCTTACCACCGGGTGCTCTGGACCAGGTATCCGGAGATGGTAGCGGTATCGTTGCATTTGACAAATACTCCGGTGAAATTAAATATAAAATCTCCGATGAACTGGCCAGCTATGCAAGCATCCAACTGGCCACGATCGACGACCAGCGATGGGGATTCTCTTTTTCCCGGGGCGGGCTCATTGGATTCTCTCCAGCGTCCGGAAAGATTCATTTTCAATTCCCGTGGCGGGCTCGGAGTCTCGAAAGCGTCAATGCCAGCACACCCGTAGTAATCAAAAACCAGATCTTCATAAGCGAAACCTACGGTCCGGGAAGTACATTACTCTCAGTCAAAGACAATAAGTATGAAATTGATTGGCAAGACATCGATCGCACACGAGACAAAATCATGCAAACTCACTGGAATACAACTGTTCACGTCGACGGTTACCTGTACGGTTGCAGCGGGCGGCACACGCAAAATGCTGAACTACGCTGCGTTGAGTTGGCAACCGGTAATGTGATGTGGAGCGTACCGGATCTAACACGATGTTCACTCACTTATGTTGATGATCACTTTGTAGTGCTCGGCGAATACGGCCACATGTTTATGTTTAAGCCAAATCCGAAGGAGTTCGTACCGGTCACAGGTGATGCCGTTAAACAAGGCGATGATGTATTACTTCCACTGCGGCCAACTCATGACTTGCGATATCCATGTTGGGCAGCTCCAGTCATTTCTCATGGATTAATGTACGTAAGAGGCAAGGGCAGTGTTACGTGCCTGGAATTAATCCCCGAAAAAGAATAAGCACTGATGAGGCTGTTATGACTGTGTCACACGATTAAACAGTCCATGTGTGAAGTCAATGGAACTTCGAATTACCTCGTCGTAATCCGTAAGCTCAATTTCCTGTCCCAACAGTTTTACATCCATAGGCCCTTCAAATCCGCTCTCGATTAATCGCTGTGTGATTAATTCAAGTGGAATGATTCCGTTTCCAAGCATACACCGCTCGTGCTCATCCGTTGGTGGCTGATAAGTATCGCCTATATGAACGACGGACAGATGCTGTACCAGATCTGAAATAAGTGGATACATGTGAGGTTCCTGACCCCAGTGATACAGATCGATTGCCATCTTCAGCATCGGATCCCGAAGTTTCTGCACGAGATCAAGTACCATTTCAAGTTCAGTAAGAAACGTCCAACCGCTGGCAGCATTGGGGTGCATAACTTCAACCGCCAATTCAATCCCGTTAGTCCGCGCTGTCGGTAATAGCTGCTCGATAGCCATCATAAAAAGCCTGCGGGCATGATTCCGAGTGTGACCAGCGCGAGCTCCCGAGTAAACCGTCAGTGATTTAGCCCGAAGTAATGCTGCAAGTTCAATGGATCGCTCAGCGTCCTCAACCGCTTCCTGGAATGATCGGCCGTCATCACCAGTAAATCCACCCGCCCACATCAAGGTTGCGACATCCATACCAGCCTCAGCCAACAGTTCAGCACCTTTTTCCTCACCATAGTCGGAGACTTTATCCTGCCAGACACTCATGCACTGAACTCCATGCTTACGATAAGCCCGTACATCCTGATCAAATGTCCAACGATAGGTCGTTAGCTCGTTAATTGATAATTGCATGGCAACAGTGGAATTCGGAGTGTTAGTGCATCTGACGGATGAAGTTGCGTGTGACTTATGATGACGGCCTTACTTGAGCTGCCAGGCGTCAACCCATTCCTCACTAACACGCTTCATCAAAAAGTCTGATGTAAACACTTCTTCCATATGGCGGAGATGGCCGGCGCCATAAAACACAGCAACATG
>JAKUOW010000210.1 GCA_022451045.1 Pirellulales bacterium
GACTCTCAATGTCTAGGATTCATAATTTAAGGCACCCTATCAGTAATAACCGGATTGGCCAGGCCACCATGCGCAGTGGATTACTGCATGCAAAACAGGTTCACGCACAGGAAGCAATTTCGAATACGCCGGGCCATTTACGGAAATCGTACTGCTTGGAAACATCGCCTATCGAGTTGGCGACGAAATCGAGTTTAACCCCAAACGATTTAAAATTACCAATAACGACCAAGCTAACGGAATGCTGTCGAAAGAGTACAGAAAAGGCTGGGAAATATGATCATCAATTCCATCAAGGTTGCGCTTGTTGAAATTGGTCAAAAGCCGCCGATTAAGCCGTACCGTTCACACATTCGCACCAGTGACACCACCATTAGCGGGATCGTTCGCCTTGAAGCTAACAATGGCATTGTCGGGTGGGGTGAATTCAATACGAATTTCCTGCCAGACCTCTCCGCCAGCGCAATGTATGAGTCAGCATTGCCGTTTGTAGATGGTCGCGATGCAAGCAACATCCAACTTTACCATCAGGAATGTACGCTTGAGAAACGCCTGTTTTCCGGCATTGAATTGGCGATGTGGGATATGTGGGGGAAACAAACCGGTTTACCGGTGGCTACACTACTAGGCGGTGCCTTGAAAGATCGCGTTGAGTTGGCTGCGTGTATGGGAATCAAGTCATACGAAGAAGCCGGTCAAATCTGTAGCCAGTACGTAGACATGGGATTCACCACTGTAAAAACCAAAGCTGGAAGTGACATCCAGGAAGACCTCGACATGGTACGTGGTATTCGGGATGCAGTTGGTGACAAGCTGCAAATACGCATCGATCCCAACCGCGCTTACAGCCTTGAAGAGGCCGCTCAGTTAGCAACTGCACTTGAGCCCTATGAATTGCAATATCTAGAACAACCCATCATGGCCGAGCCCTTGTCAGACGCACATTGGCTCAAGCAACAAACTACAACGCCTATCGCCCTAAATGAAAGTGTGGTCGAACCAGATTCCGTTGTAGAGATTCTTAAGGCAAACGCTGCTGACTTTTTACTACCGGACACTCACATCGCTGGTGGCATCCTGCCGTGTGTACAAATTGGCCACTTGTGCGAGGCGGCCAACATTCCATGCATCATGCATTGCGGACACGACCTTGGCCCGAAAACCGCGGCCATGATTCATGTCGCCGCCTCCGGCGCATCCTACACGCTGGGTAACGATACAACGTACTACGGCCTACTTGATGACATCCTTGAAACACCATTTGAGATCGAGTCGGGCCACCTTGCCGTTTCCGACAAACCTGGACTTGGAATCGAGGTGAGCGATGTAAAGGTACTGCGCTACGCCATAGACTCCGCTGGATGGTAATCTACCTCCTGGAGTTGGTCCTTAATAACTGCAAGCACACCATGCGCAATCTGTTCATTTTCGTTTTGCTATTGGCAACAACGGTGACTGTGCGCGCTGATGAAAAGGATTTGGTAGATTTTTTCGAGTCGAAAGTGCGCCCAGTGTTAATTCAACACTGCTTCGCGTGCCATAGCCAACAGGCCAAGTCGATTAAAGGAAGTTTACGCCTCGATAGCCTTGAAGGAATGCTCCGCGGGGGAGATTCCGGAGCAGCCATTACACCGGGAAATCCTGCTACGAGCTTAATCCTCTCAGCGCTAAATTACGACGACTTCAAAATGCCTCCTAAAGGGCAACTGCAACAAAGCCTCCGCGACAACATAACAAAATGGATAGAGGATGGGGCTGTCGTACCTGACTCATTTAGGTCTGCGGCTCCTGTCGCGAAGAAAAAGCTAGACTTTCAATCTGCGAGGAAACACTGGGCATATCAGCCTTTGAATGCCACATTACCAGAGGTGCATGACGACAAATGGCCACACAATGACATCGACACGTATATTCTTGCACGATTAGAACAGGAGGGTTTAACACCTCCGGATCAGGCAACGGCCATCCAGCGATTGCGACGACTCAGTTACACGCTTACTGGATTGCCACCATCGCTATCGCATGTCCAGAGACACCAGGAAGCACTATCCCAGCAAGAATATGCAAAGTTGGCGGACGACCTACTCGCAACCGTTCAATATGGAGAACGGTGGGGACGGCATTGGTTGGACGTAGCGAGATATGCGGACTCCAATGGAGCGGACGAGAACAAGCCATATCCACTTGCATGGCACTACCGCAATTATGTTATTGATGCCTTTAATCGAGACACTCCATTTAACGACTTCATTGTTGAGCAACTCGCCGGAGACTTACTTCCCCCTTCAGACGATCTTGCGAGGGATAATCGTCACATAATAGCAACGACGTTTTTGGCGCTCGGAATCAAAATCGATGCGGAGCAGGATCAGGAAAAGAAGCGTGCCGATATTATTGATGAGCAAATCGATACGATAGGGCGGACATTTCTAGCAACAACAATTGCCTGCGCACGATGCCATGATCACAAATTCGATCCGATTCCAACCGAAGATTACTACGCCTTGGCTGGCGTATTGCGGAGTACAGACCTAGCAACACGGGATCTTGAGAATCCCGCTGCCTCTGGAATACTTCAAAACAAACGGGAAGTCGAAGTTAAGCTCAGCAACCTCGCGCGAGAACAAGGGCTAAAACTTGGCCAGGAAGCGATAGATCACGCGACCCGGTATTTCAGTGTCTTACCCAAGGCATTTCGACATTGGAAAACTCAGATTGCACCAGAAGTCCTTATTAATCTGGACAAAGCAAACACAAATCCGGCAAGTGCCGCGGCGATCGCCAGCGATAACGCTGGTGACTTGATCACGATCATCGAAGCGGAACAATTCGATCGCGGATTTGCCGGTATCGAGACAGACGGTTATGGCGAAGAAATCGGGATCATCGCAGACAAGGGAACCGACGAACGCATTTGGGTTGAATATGACTACGACGCAACCGCGGCAGGTACCTATCAACTTGAATTTCGATATGCAGCAAAGGAATCACGCCCCGCGACCTTATCCATTAACGGCCAACAGGTCTCAACCAATGCCTTGGCACAAACAACAGGAGGCTGGTATCCAGACAATCAAAAGTGGCACGTGTCGGGCCGTTACGAACTAAAGGAAGGGATCAACACAATCGCATTCGAAGTCCCGCGATTAATGGCACATGTAGATAAAGTTGCTCTCGCACGCATTGATGATTTCAATCTTCCGTTAAAAGAAGCCGAGGTATTTGACGCGGGAAACATTAAGGCATTTACAAGTGGTGATGTCACCTACATCTCAGATCCACCGACGGGACAATCGACCTACTTTGTTGAATACAAGCTAACACCACGTGCAAGCGGCAAACAACAATTGCGAATCCGTTATGCTGCGTTGGATTCCCGCCCAATGCGACTGTTCGTTGACGACAAACTGATCAAGGAGGATGCAGTCAGCGCCACGACTGGAGGTTGGACGCACCAGTTTCAGAAGTGGCACGACGAGACAGAGCTCAATTTGTCAGCAGAACCACATCGTATTCGCCTGGAACGTGAAGGTGCGGTTTCGCACATCGACAAAATTCAGTTAGTCTCTGCCAAGGCAGGTGAACCAGACTCGGATCTTAAAGTTGCGATTGAGCAACAGATGCTTAACCCCCATGCACTGCAACGCTGGATCGAAACAGCAAATACCATCTCCAAATCGAATGAACCACTTGCGCGATTCTTGCATGGGACGGCTGATTCTCTACCGGAAGACCTTATCGCCATACTCACCAACACTGCGAGCAGCGACCTCAAGGATCGAATCAACAGGCGCGCCAGCCGTAGCGAGCTTTCAGAGGCAGCGCTGGACGAATTCGACGCGCTAGATGCCGACCTGCAAGAAGTCAACAAACAGTTAAGCGAAGCACCCAAACTACAGGTGATGGCAGTTCAAGATGGCGAGACTCAGGACAGTCCAGTTTTCATTCGGGGCAATCATCTAAGCCATGGCGATGTGGTTCCAAGAAGATTCCTGCAAATTGTCGAGGGCACGGACCAGGCACCGTATCCCAAAGAGGCTAGTGGACGCCTGCGATGGGCCCAAAGTATTGCTTCTGAGGAAAACCCATTAACTGCCCGTGTAATCGCCAACCGCGTTTGGCGATGGCACTTTGGGCGTCCTCTTGTAGACAGTACAGAAAACTTCGGCCTGTCCGGCACACGACCATCCCATCCGCAGCTGCTAGACCACCTTGCCGAGTATTTAATCAAACACAACTGGTCACTCAAACAATTACACCGTTACATAATCAGTAGCAAGACATTTCAAATGTCTGGTGAATACTCCGAGCTAAACACGGCAATCGACCCTGGCAATTTAAACTACTGGAGATGGCAGCCACGACGCCTTGAAGCCGAAGCGATACGCGATTCTTTACTGATGATCAGCGGGAAACTCGACACTCAACCAAGTGGAGAAGTACTTGGCGGTATCGCCACCCTTAGCCCCTCCGTTGACGGCCTTGCAGGCAATCGCAAAATCTATGAGACATCTCAAAAGAGAAGCGTGTATTTGCCTGTTGTACGCACCAATGTCTTTGAGATGCTAACAGTATTCGATTTCCCGAATCCAGCTGCACCGGAGGGTAACCGAGTAACCACCACTGTACCGACACAGGCAATGTACCTGATTAACAATCCGGTTATTCACGATTACGCTCAGTCACTCGCTCGCCTCGTTATGCAACATGGCGGAAACAGCCTTGAAGAGCAAATCAACTGGTTGTTTCTACGATGTTATAACCGACCGCCAATTAATGCCGAACGGGCTAGTACTCGGACGTTTTTCCTTACTGCAGATGAGGCAACCGGCGATCGCCCGGACAATCCACTGACAGCATGGACGGCCGTATGCCACTCCATGTTAATTGCCAACGAGTTCATTTATCTCGACTGAGGCGTGCTAACTGCGCCATTGATACCAAACAATGCAACCCCATTCTAAAATCCACCGTCGTTCACTGCTAAACCAATGGTGTGTTGGGTTTGGTGGACTTGCGTTAAATGCGATGCTTGCAGAACAAGGGAGTGCTCAAACATCACGACATCCGCTGTCCGCACAGCAGCCGCACTTTGTGCCGCGTGCAAAGAGAATCATCTTTCTATTTATGCACGGTGGGCCATCGCATATCGATTTATTTGATCCCAAACCGATGGTCGACAAGCACGACGGAAAGGAACCACCCTTTGAGCGCACGCGAGTGAAATTCGCAAACCGTGGCAATCTCCTGAAATCCCCGTGGAGATTCCGACCGACTGGCAAATCAGGCATTCCAATGAGTGAGCTTTGGCAGCATTTGCCCAGGGTAGCTGATGATCTATGTATGCTTCATGGGTTGTGTGAAACCAATATCGCCCACGGCGGCGCGTGTATGAAGCTATTCACCGGTGCCGAAGCTACATTGCGTCCAAGCATTGGCTCCTGGATTAGTTATGGCCTGGGGACGGAAAACCTGAACCTACCAAGCTTCATTACGATATGTCCGACCAGTTTGCACGGCGGTGTCGACAATTATGGCACAGCCTTTCTGCCGTCGATTCATCAGGGAGTACCGCTTGGTGCACCGGGCTATCCCAACACACTGGTAAAGGATGCACGGTTCCCGTATTTAACAAATCAGTTTCTATCATCTAAACAACAACGGGCAATGTTGAATCATCTTAAGGAACTCAATGAGCGATATCGCAACAGCACTGGTCCTAACAGCGAGTTGGAAGCACGTATCGAGTCCTTTGAAATGGCATTTAGAATGCAGACGGCTGCACCAGAAGCAACGGATCTGAGCCGTGAGTCGAAGGAGACACAATCCTTGTATGGTCTGGATAACCCGGCTACCTCAAATATGGGCCACATGCTGCTACTTGCACGTCGATTCGCAGAGCGAGGCGTCCGCTTTATCCAGGTAAGCCATGCACATTCGTTGCCTTTTAACAATGAGCAGTGGGATCAACATAGCCATATAAAAAAGGGACACGAGATCAACGTCGCGCAGATCGACTTACCTATAACCGGCTTTATCCAGGATCTTAAGCGACGTGGACTTCTTGACGACACGCTCGTCCTGTGGGGCGGTGAGTTTGGCAGAACTCCAACTTCGCAACAAGGTAACATGGCAACCATTGGACGAGATCACCATAGCGATGGGTTTACAATGTTCATGGCCGGAGCAGGGGTCAAAGGCGGTTTTCGATACGGCAAGACTGATGATTTTGGTTATTACGCAATAGAAGACCGCATGACGATTCATGATCTACATGCAACTATCCTGCACCTGATGGGGCTGGATCATGAACAACTCACATATCACTACGCCGGAAGAGACTTCCGACTTACAGACGTCCATGGCGCCGTTGCCCATGACATTTTTGCTTAACGACACCCCACATGCTTGATTCACTTTACTGGCCGAGTTTGGGTTGCTAAAGATCTGTGACTCGATCCTGATGTGGCGATGAAAGAACTGATCGGATCCAAAAAGAGCGTTTACGCATTCATTTTCTAAGGGAAGCCAGGATCACCGAAAGCTCTGCTGCACTGATGAAGATCGATGCAACGCAGGCATTAGAGTCATCCATCAGACGTACCCAGGCAATTATCGATTCCCTT
>JAKUOW010000211.1 GCA_022451045.1 Pirellulales bacterium
AGATTCTCCGTGAGCGGCCGTCGTGAGTTTAGACATTTGATTTATAGCCAAATTCTTTCTTGTTAAGCTGGACAAGTTGTAACGATTCTTCCGAATAAAACGATGGAGAGCTGGTGTTTTTCGCGCGGAAAACGTGCGCTCTCAAATCGTGTTAATGTCGAGGAATCGTTTGATGAAGAAAACGAGAGTTTTTTTTCTACTGTTGGCCTGCGTATTTGCCGGTGTGTTCGCCACTGTCTCGGTGAATAAGTCTGCTGAGGTCGAAGCTGTTGAAATTGAGCTTGTTGGACCTACAGCGAAAGTATTTGTCTCAACGATCGGGTTTGATCCTGGTGAACAGGTCCATCTGCGAAATATCAGTATTGTTGAAAAACCAGTCGCAGAGCTTCCTCCAAGCGTTATTACGGATGTGGACCACATCGCAACACTATTTGCTAAAGGCCGAATTGAACCGGGTGCGGTCTTTGCCGAAGGCCTGATGGTAGCCGATAAGCACCTGGCAGAGCCTCTGGTTCCCGAGGGATTTCGATCCACTACGATTTCAGCCCATATCGATCCCTCCATCTGCGAGTCTCTTGAGCCCGGATTGGCGATCGATGTGATTGCACTAATGCAGGATGAAGAGCAACGGACGGTATCGGCCCGGCGAATTCTGAAAGGAATTAATTTACTTGCCAAACCACAACTGTCCAATGAAGAGAGCTTTCTGTTTTCACTACCAGTACTCACGAAAGACGACGATGCCGAAATGCTGCTGCTGGCAATGCGAACAGCAACACTACACGTATCACTCAATGGTGCTGACGACGAAGACGGCAGACCTCAAGGGCTGGATTACAGTATTGAACATTTGATTCAGGAAGAACTCGTCGCCCACGTTGATCAAGGTGCAGATCAGACGCAGGTGGAAACGGACGGTGGCACAAGCGTTAGTCCGATGGATGTTGCCATGGAGCAATCCGACATGACTGACTCTGGTGAAAACACCGATGGTCATCATGAAACCGTTTCACAAATAGATGATCCGATGAATCAGTCGGACAATCCCAATGAACAGACGCAGAATGTTGCCTCTCAATCCGTGGAAAAGCCAGAGCAAAAGATCTTCCGTATGGAGATCATCACACCGACAGGTAGCACTCGCTATCAGTGGGATCGTCTGGATGGTGGCCCAGTGGTTATTCGTGGGCTTCCAATGATCCGTATAGCTGAGTTGGATGAAGACCTTGAAACAGAATTGTCATCAGCGTCCAGCCAAGAATCAAAAATCGAACGATAGGGAGCGTTCGTAATTATGTTGAACTCGTTACAAACTATTTCCAGGTCCATCGTTGTCTCGTTGATCCTAACAGGATTAGTACGTGGTCAAGAAACTGCAGCTGCAGATTCATTTCGCCTAAATGACACCGCAGCCGCTCCTCAGCAGGCACCTTTGCAGGAGTTTCACTTTGAAACCGGTCAGACACGCATGCTCAACGTGAGTTTCGACGTTCCAAAGGCATTTCTTGAAAACCCGGAACTGGTTGCCATCGAACCGAAAAGCCCAAAGCAATTGTCACTTACGGCAATGAAACCGGGTGTCACAAATCTGAATCTGTGGGACGCCAACCAATCTGTATATGTTTTTAAGATTGTGATAACGGGCAAGGTATCCAAGTTACACGAGTTGTTCGTCGAACAGTTCCCTGATGCTCAGTTATCGCTAAAGCAGCTCTCGGGAAGCTTACTAATTTCCGGGAAAGTAAGTGATCGCGAGCAAGTTTCTCAGATCGAGGCAATTGGACGTGAATACTTTCCACGTATTGTTACAAATATCCAGATCCGTCGAACCCAGCCAAGAGAAATTGTTCTCAAGACACAATTGATTGAGATTTCACGGAATGAACTGCGGCAGTCTGGCTTGGCATGGGTACCATTTGCCGGTGAAGCCACGGATAGTGAAATGCAATATAAGCCTGTATCACCGGATGACGTGTTAAGTCAGTATCTGAAGAAGCTGGATGAAAAAGATGTTGGCAGTGTGATCAACTATCCCACCCTGAGGACGCTAAGCGGCCGGCAAGTTCAGTTTGATTCCGGTGGTCAAATGCCAGCAGTGGAGTCTGTTGCTGGAGAAAAAACAGTTCGATTTCGACAGGTCGGATTCCAAATGAGAATGACACCGACGGTGTTGGATGATGGCTCTCTGCAGTTGGAAATGAAACCCACCATGCACCAAATGGACGAAGCCTCTGGTCTGAAAAAAGGTGGAGTGACGATCCCGGGGATTCGCTCGGGAACCGTGGATACCGTATTGCGACTGCAGCCTGGTGAGTTTGTCTCAATACATGTGATTCCAGGAGTACGTTATCATTCAAAGCGGGAAAACGTACCTTTCTTCTCGGACTTGCCGCTGATCGGAACATCTATATATAAGACGCGAAGAATTCCAGACCGCCTCGAGCGGATTATTCTGGTGTACGCAGCTTGGAGTGACGGTGAGTCGTCGGAAAAGGTCGCGACGACCCGTTAACGGATCGCTCGCTCTCGTCGCCCGCAGCCATGCAACCGCCGGGTTCGACTACTCAATAAACAAAATGCGGACCCGTAGGAGAGGCTAGATGCCATCAGCATCCGATCTTAACTAGTGGCTTCTTCATCTGGTGCTGCTGAATCTTCCGCCACTATCCCGTCCGTTGTTTCTTGAGGAAGCTCGGGTCCAGGCATCTCCTGAGTTACTGCAACAGCCTCATTCGTAGTTGAATCATCATCTTCGTGGAATGTCACGAGGAAGAATAAGAGGATGCCAGCAGCGCCGATTGCTGGAATTCCCCAGATGGTCTTCCAATCAACGAGATTAAGCTCAGCAATGCGGATTTCTTTCTTTTGTGCCTTCAGTTCTTCTATCTTCTCTTTATCGGCATCGTTATCCTGTTCATCAATTTGTCCCTGAAGTGCAGTTTGCTTCTCTTGCAGTGGCTTCATTTCCTTAGGTGATGCACCTGCCTCTATTTTGCCTGCGATTTGAGCACCAATAAGCATACCCACTCCGAGGGTTAGCATTACCAGAAGCCCTTGTGCCTGAGCTCGAATTGGTTCGGCAGCTTTTTGATCAGTGTAGATTTGACCGGTAACGAAGAAGAAGTCATAACAGATACCGTGCAGTGCGATACCGATGAGAATCATAGCTCGTTGATCAGTAGGTGCGCCAAGAGCGAATAGTGTATAACGTACGACCCAGGCCAGCATACCAACGGCGAGCATTTTCTTCACACCAAGGCGAGCAAAGAACAAAGGCATAAGCACCATAAAGATAACTTCTGATGCCTGACCAATACTCATGGTTGCTCCAACACCCATAGCAATATCAGCCTTTTCAACCACACGACTGGCAATCTGGTAATAAAATGCCAGCGGGATACAAATCAGCACGGACGCTAGCATGAAGATTGCATACGATTTGTTTTTCAGCAGCACAAGCGCATCAACGCCCAATAACTGACCAACGGAAACACCGGTATCTTTATTCGGTGGTGTATTTGGTAAAGAGAGTGAAAATATACCAAGAACCACTGCAGCAATAGCGGTGATCTGGAACATAACGATCGTGTTGTCAGCTTCAATTGCTGACAGCAAAACTCCAGCTGCAATCCAGCCGATGGTTCCGAAGACACGAATATATGGGAATTCCTTATCAGGATTCGTCATGTTCTTCATTGCGACGGTATTGGTCAACGCGAGTGTTGGATAATACGTCAGCATGTAGCCGAAAAAGATCCAATTGAGAATATCTGGACTGGTCGAGCCGTCCATATTCTGCATGGCGAGAAACATAAGCCCGCCACCGGCGATATGTAGTATTCCAAGTACATGCTGTGCTGAGAATAAGCGATCAGCAATCATTCCAACAAATAATGGTGGGATGATGCCGGCTATGGGACCGGCTGAATACGTGTTTCCGATATCCTCTGCTTCAAATCCAATGGTCGACAGGAAGTTAGGTGCAGTTACGTACCATGCTCCCCATACGAAAAATTGAAGAAACATCATTATGCTTAGACGGATAGCAACAGGACTCATATCAACAGCCTTCTAACGAGCTTTTAAATAAGCAGTGGGAGAGGTGAGAGAATTGAATGTTAAGCACGCATTGTAACCAAAAGAAACGGTGTCTGAGCAGGCAGATCTTCCAGCTTACACAATAAAAAAACCCACGGACAACCGCGGGTTTTCAAGTGGAGGATAGGGGACTTGAACCCCTGACCTTTTGGCTGCCAGCCAAACGCTCTCCCAGCTGAGCTAATCCCCCGTATGGAAAGATGCCGAAACATCATAATGTATAGGCTCATTACGAATTCGGCTTAATAGCTTAACGCGTAACTGAAATTATCAACGCTGATGAATACTGTCAAGATACTACAGATTCAGCTGTAGTTGGTGACCTGTAGGCGAAACCCAGAATAATCCATATGAAATAAATTGCAGGTGCTTCTTGAGCGACAGAAAGTCTAAACAAATTGCAGTTACCGTGGTCAAGGTTGGCATTTCAGCCGGATTGTTGTGGTATCTGTTTCAAAAGGCAAATCAGAATTCGGCATTTGATACGCTCTCTGGGCGCTCCAAAGATTGGGGATTACTTTCAGCCGGATTCGTCTGTGCCCTTGGCGCAATATGCATTACGAAGATCCGATGGTGTCTGCTGGTTCGGGCACTGGATCTGGATTTTGCAATGCGAGATGCATTTAAACTTGGGTTTATTGGTTATGCATTCAACTTTGCCACCGTTGGAGTGGTAGGGGGTGACGCCATCAAATCTGTATACATTTCACGCCAACAGCCGGAACGGAAAACAGAAGTAGTAGCATCCGTCGTTATCGATCGTTTAATAGGTGTCTACTCATTATTGATCGTTGGTGCTCTGGCATGTTGGTATATGGGTGCTCGATCAGATTCATTTGTTGCCGCGAATATTGAAGAATTCGAAAAGCTCCAGAAACTCGGCAAGACAGCAGCCATCGGATTGTTAGTGGGAGGAGTTGTTGGCCTGATTGTCATGGCAATTCCGGCGCTTACTGGCCCACAAATGCAAACAAGGCTTGGTGCCATTCCGAAGCTTGGCGGCATACTCGAGAAGATTGTCCGGGCAGCTTCTCTTTACCGAAGTAAAGTCTCGGTTGTGCTGTTCTCAATCGTGATCAGTTTTGGCACGCACATTTTATTTACACTTTGTGCATTCTTCGTAGCGCAGGGAATCAATGTGGAGCGGCACCCGGATTTTATCGGTCACCTAAGTATCGTTCCGGTGGCCAACCTCGCTGGTGCCGTGCCACTACCGGGAGGACTTGGTGCCTTTGAGTACGCACTGGATTCTTTGTACCCCGCTGTAGCACCTGAAGGTATGGCCGACGGGCAGGGTTTTGTCGTGGCACTTGGTTACCGGGTTATTACTGTGTTATTGGCTCTTATCGGAGTCGCTTGTTACTTATCCAACCGCCGTGAAATGGAAGAACTCGAGTCCGATGTTATGACCGATGCGTCTGACGAATAGTTTGTGAAGATAGATCTGCGACTCGTATTGACCCAGATTTGAAACTGCTTCAGAATCCTCGCGTAACAAACCTGGAAACGATAAATGTCCACCCATGGGGACTACATGCAAATGAAGCCAATCTACAAAAGTGTTGTCGTTGCCATAATTACAACCGCAAGCTTGTGTATCTCGGCTGATGCATTGGCGCGCGACATTTACGTAAACAACCAAAGCGGCAGTGATTCTCTCGATGGTTTTTCTGAAGATCGCGGACAAGGTAAGACTGGACCGGTAAAGACAATTACACGAGCCCTTGGTCTGGCACATCGTGGCGATAAGATCGTCCTGGCCAATACCGGTCAAGCGTACCGTGAAAGCATTTCAATCCAGGGTGCGCGTCATAACGGCTTGAAGAAAAAACCGTTCTTGATAGATGGGAACGGCGCAACGCTCGACGGCACACGTACCATCAAGCCGGAAGAGTGGGACATCGTCGGCAATGCCGTGTTTCAAATGACGCCTCGAAAGACGACAAGTACATTGCTATATCTGGATGGTAAGCCCGCTTCCTCGGTGGCTGTAGATAGAGATGCAGCAAATGTACCTGAATTGGCACCCAAACAATGGTGTATCTACAGGGGACGTATCTACTTCAAGTGTGAAGAGGGAAAGATCCCGCTGGACTATGAATTGAGTCTTACGGACTTGCAGGTTGGTATTTCAATTTACAACGTCCGCGGCTTAATTATTTCCAACCTGACAATTCAGGGATTCCGGCAAGATGGTATCAACGCCCACGATAATGTTTTTGAGTGCGAACTAGCCCAGTTAAGGGTTCGTGGAAACGGTCGTAGCGGTATTTCAGTGGGCGGTTCGTCACGTGTGCTGATCAAAGCTTGCCTCATCGGTTCGAACGGTAACACCCAGATACGGACCGAAGCCCGCAGTATCGTCACATTAAGCTCCAATGACATCATATCTGCTGACGATGGAACCGGTGTTGATGACGGCGGTGCACAGGTTATCCAGGAAGACTAATT
>JAKUOW010000212.1 GCA_022451045.1 Pirellulales bacterium
CGTTAGTTATGGAGCCCACCCCGTAATGAAGCAAGCGTCTCAGTACTCACCAGTACTGCACATCGTCTCTAAGCCAGAACGTCCTTGATCACATGCCCATGCACATCGGTCAATCGTCGCTCAATGCCGTTGTGGTAGAAGGAAAGTCGCTTGTGGTGTAATCCGAGCAAATGCAGTATCGTTGCGTGAAAGTCGTATACTGTTGCGACATTTTCCACGGCCTTGTAGCCAAATTCATCGGTTGCACCATACTCAAAAGGTGCTTTAACTCCTGCTCCCATCATCCATGCGGTAAAGCCCGATGGATTGTGGTCACGACCACTGGCACCAGCCTGAAACGTTGGCATCCTGCCAAATTCCGTTGTCCACACGATCAGTGTGTCTTCTAACAACCCGCGCTGTTTCATGTCCGTTAAAAGGCCGGCCACCGGTTGATCTAAAATCGGTCCATGCACACTGTATTGATTCTTGATCTGCTTATGACCATCCCAGTTGCTGGTTCCTTCACCCCCGGTTTGATAAGAACCGTTAAACAGCTGGATAAACCGTACTCCCTTTTCAATTAACCGACGCGCGAGGATACAATTCTTCGCAAATGATGCCTTCAGCTTATTTTCCGTATCATCTGCACCATAGAGTTTTAGGATATGCTCTGGTTCGGAGCTCATATCACTCACTTCAGGTACGGATAACTGCATTCTCGCGGCTAATTCATAACTGGATATCCGGGCCGCGAGCTGAGCATCGCCGGGGAATCGTTCCAGGTATCGTTCATTTAGTCTCCGCAAGAATCCCCGTGTCGCTGTATCTGTACCCTTGGTAATACCCTTGGGTGGATTCAAGTTCTCAATCGGTTTAGACGCATTGAAATCCGTACCTTGAAATGCTGCCGGCAGGAATCCCGGCCCCCAGTTATTAACACTCGACTGGGGAGTGCCACGTGGATCAGAAATGGCTACGAACGCTGGCAGGTCGTCGACCACAGATCCTAATGCATAGGTCACCCATGCACCGATACTGGGAAATCCATCCAATGTAAAACCCGTGGACATGAAGTTCTCACCAGGCCCGTGAGTATTGGTTTTACTGGTGAGCGAGTGAATAAACGCCATATCATCTGCGTGCTCGCCGATATGATCCACCAGTGTCGAAACCATCTTGCCCGACTCACCACGAGGCTTAAATTCCCACGGGCTTCTCGTTAGATTCCCTTGCTTTCCCTGAAAGGTAATGAGTTCATCACCGCCAGGAAGTGGCTGTCCATTTCGCTCCATGAGCGCTGGCTTGTAGTCAAACGTGTCCAGATGAGAGCATGCTCCTGAGCAAAAGATCATCAGGACATTTTTTGCTTTCGGAGCAAAATGAGCGTCGCGCTTTGCATTCGGATTTGCTGCGTTCACTTTTGGACGGATCGGTGGCCCATCTTCTCCCGAATCCGCAGCAAGGGCACCCTGACGACTTAGCAACCCTGTCATGGCAATAGAACTAAGACCAAACGCCATGCTTCCCATGGATTCACGTCGGCTAAGTAAATGGCGTCCTAACATGTCTCGTGATTCATTCTTCATTTTCTATCACCTAAATCGCTCGCATCACTTTAGTGCACAAACACAAATTCATTTGCATTAAAGACCGCTCGACAGAATTGGATTAATCCAGCTTCCTTTACAAAGCGTACCGCGTCATCAATTTCTTCTTTTACAGCAATGCGTCCAAAGGCAGACTGCAATGTGTGACGTACTTGCTGCTCTACCGCATTGGGGAATTCAGTTTCAAGTCTCTTCGCCAAAATTTCACACTGCTGAATCACGAATTGGGAATTAAACAGATTCAACGCCTGCAATGGTGTCGTTGAACGACTCCTCTTATCGACAACCTGGCTCGCGTCAGGACAATCAAACACGCCGAATATGGAGTCCTTTTCCTGCCGCACTTTTGTCATGTAAATCATACGTCGCCAGTGCTGTGGTCCAAATTCTGTTAGCGGGAAGTAATGCCTCACGTTTTCTGCCTGAACCATAAATCCCGGGAAACCCGATCCACCCATGCGTTTATCGAGCGAACCGCTAACCTGAAGGATACTATCGCGAATCACTTCTGCTTCCATTCGACGAGGTGGAAAACGCCATAACAATCTCGCGCTTGCATCCACAGCAATCGCATTTGGTTTCGGTCGACTGGATTGTTGATATGTGGACGATTCCATGATCAACCGATGAATGTGCTTCAAGCTCCAATCATGATCTATCAGTTCTGAAGCCAGATAATCTAGTAATTGAGGGTGCGTTGGTAATGTGCCAGCCTCTCCGAGATCGCTCGGCGTATCCACGATTCCCGTTCCAAAGTGAAATTGCCATAAGCGATTTACAATGACACGGGCCGTCAATGGATTCTCATCGCTCGCTATCCAATTCGCCAAAGCTGCCCGCCGTTCTCCATCGGTCGACTCAGCAGTTAATCCAAGCGTGCCAAAAACTTCGAGGGCATCAGGATTAACAACCTCACGAGGTGCCTTGAAATCTCCACGATATAGTCGGTGGATTACCTCAGGGTTAGTAAACGTCCCTGCGTATACAGCTGTCCGTGTACTTAGCTCTGTATATTCACTCTTGAGATCCTTAAGCTCCTTAAACTTCTGTTCGGCAGTGATTCGTTCTTTATCCGGCAAATCATCAAAGCGGTAAATCAATTCGATAGGTGCGCTAACCTGATATGGAACACGGTCACCGCTAGACGCGACTTGTTGCCAATTCTTTTCATCCAGCGAAACTTCAATGGTGTACTTCGTTGCAATTCGATCCGTGAACTTCCCTTGTCGATCACGTGCCCATTCGACTCTCGTGACCTCTTTTACTTTCGGCAATTCGATTTGTGCCCATCCCTTGCCAGACTCGTTGGATATCCAGCTGTTGGCATTACCGAATACACCATCATTAAGGTGTTTTATTTGGTGTATTTCATAACCGGGAAGATTGCTCGAAGCGGTCGCCTTCGCGCCCAACGAAGATAAACCAACATTTTCTGCACCTGCAAATATCGACAACTCATCGATACATGGCTGGCTCGACGAACACGCAGTTATGGTCATCCGAATGTACTTGGCTTCCACGGCATTGAATAGCTCGGTATTCATGGTGGATGTTACCGCTGTTCGTAGTTTCGGTCTAAGCGGTTTGCTATTATCGCCGGCGTTGACCACTTCAGAGCCAACGGGTTCCAGCAGTAACAAGTCTGTTGTTATGGCCTTCCCGGACGACTTGCGCCGCACAATTACCGTTGCTGCGGGCGTCAGGTCAAATACGCCAGCATTGTAAGCACCACTCCACAATGGCATTTCCGCAGCGGGTTTCGTGCCATCTGCAAAGTGCTGCTGGTTAACTTCTGCAATCACGGACTGATCGTCCTTGCTATCAGGATCGCCATCGCGATCAAGCACGTATTGTGTGTCGACCGAATGGCTTAAAGGCCCAGCTCCCCAGGACAGCCATATCCGATAGCGACCTCGCGCCAGCATATGGTAGCGACCAAGGTCAGGATTATCTTCATGATCCCACCAAATATAGGAACCGCCGCTGATATTGGGCAATCGCTCAGCACTACCAGCATCACTCTTTTGCCCACGCCCAACACCGTTTGCATTTTGGACCGGACCACGCTTTGGCCGGAGTTCTTCAAATCCTCGCACACCAATACGTCCGCTCGTTGACTCATCAATATGAATTAAGCTGCCCTTGGGAACATCCACAAACTGCAGCAACTCTGTTTCGAGCTCTCGAATTCTTGCGGACACGAATTGCTCTCGCTTCAGATGCTCGGCATTGGGCTTGAGCGGTCGATCGCCATGCCGCACTCCTGCAAATACAGCCTGAAGTGCATAGTAATCCCGCTGAGTGATGGCATCGAATTTGTGATTGTGACAACGCGCACAACCAACGGTAAGGCCAAGAAAGGTCGTGCTGGTGGCATTGATATAGTCAGCTAGTTCATCCTGACGCTGCATCATGGTGAGATTCACGTCAGAGCTCTTTACAACGTCGTTCGGCCCCGCCACCAAAAAGCCAGTACCAATATCATTTCCAAATTGATCACCGGCTATCTGTTCCTTCACAAACTGGTCATATGGTTTATCGTCGTTAAAGGACTTGATAACAAAGTCGCGATAGTGAAACGCATTGGGTCTTTCACGATTCACTTCAAAGCCCGTTGTTTCGCCGAATCTAACGAGATCCAGCCAGTGTGCTGCCCACCGTTCTCCAAAATGCGGACTCTCTAGAATCTCATCCACCAGCTTTCCATAAGACTCGGTGGTTGCATACTCCAGTATTTGCTGAGCAGTAGGAGGCAAACCGTGATTGATTAGCCGCAGTCGCCGCAACAGTTCAAGCGCATCTGCCCGTGGTGATGGTTCTAGTCCTTTTTCTGATAAGGAGCGATAAATGAACTGATCGATTGCATTGGACGGCCAGTCGCTCGCAACAGCAGGAATGTCCGGGCGATTCAATTTCTGAAACGACCAGTGATTCGTCGTTATTTTTGCGACTCCGGATTGGCCTGGCCATACAACTCCCTGGTCGATCCAGGTCCGCAATATACTTATCTCCGACTTTGTAAGGCGATCACCTTCTGGCGGCATGCTTACATCATCATGTACCCCCGCCACAACCTGAACCAAGAAACTCTTGGCACCTTTACCAGGAACAATGGCAGGTTCTCCAAGATCGCCACCTCGAAGCAATGACGCCTTTGAGTCAACACGCAAGTTGCTTTCCTGTGTTTCTGCTCCGTGACAGTCAGCACAGTGGCGTTGAAAGATCGGAGCAACGTCTTTTGCGAAATCGATCTTCCGTTGGAGCGCCGGTGGAATCTGCTTCTCTTGCGCACAAACTAATGTGCAGAGACCGAAGAAAAAAGTCACTAAGAGAGATTTTTCGATGTAGGTGTTGTGCATCTTTTAACGCAAAACTAGGGTTCTTGGGAAATCGTCGGAAAGCTTCATTCTACTATCTAGCTGACCAGTTAGGGGTACCGGCCAATGTACAGATGGACGGCCTACTTGCTTTCCAGTCGAATGATGCCGTCACTACATTCACGCTCTACCGCACTCTTTAGCAATCCCACCATGGTTTGATCGGCTATCGGTGACAAAAGGGTTAAGGACTCATCAAACTTACCTGATTCAAAAGCCTCAAGTGCTCGTTCGAATTGGCGAAATCCTTCCAGATTCTCTGCTAGCTGATCATTTGAAATCAACTCAAACACACTCACCGCGGCACTCATTCCATATGGTTGAACATGCCCCAATCTACGATTGGGATTGGAAATAGCAGACGCGGTTTCCTGATCCAACAATACATGGCCGCCAACAGCACGTGTTAGATTCTCTAATCGCGACGCAATGTTTACGACAGGTCCGAGCGCCGAGACCTTTACCTGATCATCACTCCCAATCTTGCCTGCCACCGCCATACCTGTGGCAAGACCAATACCGACATGAAAATCATCCACACTCTGCTCATGGGAAAATGACTCCATGATTGCAACTGCCGTATCTACTGCTTTTTGGCACATTTTTTCGTCTGCAACGGGCCAGCCCCAGAAACCCATCACTGCATCACCGTGGAAGTCCCCTACAACTCCGTCGTTGGCAAGAATATGGCGAGTCATGATTGAAAGTGCAGCACTGGTTCTATTTAGCAATCCCGTAAGGTCGTTCATCAACTGTTCGCTCTTACGACTATATCCACGCAGATCACAAAAGATCACGGTCACGCGTGTTTCAGACGGTTGTAGCAATTCGTCAAGTTCACTGGCTTCGATGGCATCCATAACGACTTCTGGAAAGAACTGCTGCAACTGAGTTTGAGTCGCCTGAAGTTTCTTTATCCCGCGGATGTTACCAACCGTTGAAGCTGCAACTTCCGCGAATTTCAAATCATCCCTGATCGCTGACTGGAACGCCGTATCCTGAATCCCCCCAACGGCGATTTCACCACGACCAGCGACATAGATTGCCCATCCTGGACAGTGATGGCCACCAACGGGAATACAAAAAGCCCAATCCGTGTTTTGGAGCTGCGTGTAATCACTCTCAGTGCCATGATCCCAGAAATGCACGACCGTCACATCTTCTGTAACAGCCTTTTGTATGAGCTGGCGACTGGGAGCAAATACACCGTCTCGCTCAGACCGTTGATCCCAATGAAAAA
>JAKUOW010000213.1 GCA_022451045.1 Pirellulales bacterium
TTGTGATGGCTGCCATTATCTCGGCCGCGCGTGAAAATAGTAGCCAAGGACTCTCTTCTTCACTATTGATGACGATCTTTGGTCTGGCATCTCTGGTTTGGCATGGATGGATACCGATAGGCCGTGGGGTGGACTCTCTGGTTAATCCATTGATCAGTTTGCTTACTGCCCAATCAAATGTCCTCGTGGTTTGCATGATGATCGGAGCGGTGTGGGTCTATTTCTCATTTGCCGAGCAAGCAACCATCGCTTCACGAAATGGAGACGATCGATCATCTGGATTACTAAGACGAGCATTAGCAGCACCGCCAACATATGTCATGTCTTTTGGAATCATCATTCTGCTCATTTGCACAATGATGTTGTCCTTTGAACGTTGGATGGAGTTGCAAAGCCAACTATCAAACGATGGAGTAGATGTAGCTGAATGGACCGGCTCGATCTATTTCTCAATTTCCTCGCTTACCTTGCTAGTTCTCGGTGCATTCTTACGTCGTAATCGGTTTCTCATTCCAGCCGTGTTGATCACCGCAGCGATTCCGATCGTATTCCACGATAAGTTTGGTGATTTAGAGGTATATCAGATTATCCAGCTCGCGATAATTTGGCTCGGTGTCTTTGCTCTTATGTGGATACTACTGGACCTGGTATTGGAAAACACCCCAGCGCTAAGAGATGCTATTGGCCATCCTGTGGATCGTACATCCAGTCATATTGCGGCATCGGTGTATACGACTATCGCGCTCGTTGGACTGCCCGCCTTGTTCTATGCGGGAATATCGATCGTGCTGGTAGTTAGCTGCCCCTTCGGTGGCAGTCAGAAGTACGTTAGCATTTCAGAGGCATTTAACAGTTGGGACGCCTACTTAACAATTGGTATCGCCATTGCTGCCATTTCAGTTTGGAGCAGCGTGTTTAAAAGGATTGGGCCTGGCATATTATCCGCAGTTGGAATTGCTAGTATCGCGTCATTGGTCAGCCACACTTATGGTGGTCATTTAGGAGAATTGGCATCGCCGGATGGTGATTTTGATCATCATCTGGTAACTCACGCATTTATTATTCTGCTTTCCATTGCAAGTGTGGTATTTGTAGTGATTACAGATGTGCTTACACGCAAGAGCGTGTTATCTTTGGATGCTCAATCACTCGATGGTGTGTCCCCGAGTGAAGCTGCATCTAAGTCGTCACGGAGTTGGTTCGCTGGGTTGTGCCTGATGGCATTGCTGCAACTTTTTGGCTTGTATGCGTCGGCGACAGATTATACCGCAGCCACGGAATTCCACTTCACGGTGGTTATGTTGTCAGTGATGTCGCTGTCCTTCCTCCTGTATGGTGCCGTCGTACAATCGGAGGTGCCGGCAATTCTTTCCGGTGTGATGGCGATTACGGCCGGATTGGTATTTGCACTTGGCGTTCGTGACGAGGTTAAACAGTTGCTCGCAATCGAAGCAATTGTGTTGTCATGTTTCTCATCACTGTATCTAGTACTGCAATGGATACAGAAGATGCGAGCTGCGTGGCCATCTCCGCTAGCGCCCACTCGTATTCGAGCGAATCATGTGTTGATTCCATCTGCATATGTATTGCTTGCGATGTCGACGATTTTAATGATCATGCTCTGGGCGATTAACGGCGTCTCTGTTGATTCAATCGCTGGTATTGCCAGCATCGGAACGATTATCACGGTGCTGGCAACACTATTACACCTATGGGATTTAAGACTGACAAATGTCATCCGGCGAACGTTCATCGGTGGCTTGTTGTTGGTCATCAATTTGACTTTTTATGTTCAGCCGATTAAGCGAATAGAAAACGTCGAATTGATGGTTGCGACTTTGGTCATGGTTGTAGCAGCTTACTCTCTCATCGTGAGTTTGATTTCAATGCAGAGCCACCAAATTGGGCGTGTGTTGAAACGACTTCGCGTTTGTAGTGTGGATGACACTCTTCGAATTGGTGGCAATCATGTTCAGGTCGGTCAGTTTTCACTGTTAGGTGTAGTTGCAGTTGCTGCACTGATTGGCGTGCTACTCATGGAGGTGATAGCGAACAGGTTTGTAGTAGCTATAGCTCCAGTTTTAGTTGGTCTGGGACTTTCCTTTTTCCGATCACAGAACGCGACGCTTCGAATGCGTTTCCAGGCATGGCTTGCCGTTGTATTCGGTGTGATGTTGGTTGCAATTGCATCGTTGCCACCGGGATTCAATGTGGCGGTAAATGTTGAACGAATTGCGAGAATCTTTGTTTCTTTGGCTGGTATGAGTGCAGCTGTGTTACTGATTGATCGATTCGCACCGTCAGAGAACCTTGAGATAAAGAAACTAATTGGAAGTATACGAAGTCAGGTAATCAGAGCAGGGATTGGAGTCTTCGCACTGTTACTTGCATTTGAAATCGTTGCATTTAATTCTGGTGGGGTACAAACGCCACCATGGTTGACGATAGCAGTATGTGCAGCAGTAGCGACTATCGTATTTGTGTTGCTAGCCAGAGCGGTTCAGGGATCGACAGATGGTCGTAAAATGTCTGATAGATTCCGCCAAGGATTGGTTTACCTGAGTGAGATCTTGGTAGTTGGAATCTTTGCTCATGTATATCTGGTTCATCCCGACCTATTCTCTGGCATCATCAAAGAATGGTGGGCATACATCATGATGGCACTTGCGTTTATCGGTGCCTACGTTGCTCAACGAATGCACGATCGTGGGCTACCCCAAATCTCTGAGCCACTGTTTAACACGTCCTTCTTACTACCGGTCATTCCACTGGTTGGCGTATGGATGTTACGTCAGCAGTCGGTATTTGACTATTCATTCCTGCTTTCGCTAGCGTGCTTGGCGAATGTGGTGCTTGGGTTGTATCGAAAGTCATTCTTCCATGCACTTGCTGCGGCACTTGCTGGAAATGGAAGTCTCTGGGTCCTGATGTCACGATTTGAAAGCTGGTCATTTGCGGATCATCCGCAGTTCTGGATTATTCCCCCAGCGCTTTCAGTACTTATAGCGGCGCATCTGAATAAGGACCGTCTAAAGAAAGAAGTCCTGACGATGATCAGGTACCTTACGATTTCGACGGTGTACTTATCATCGGGTAGTGAAGTGTTGCTGCATTGGTCTCAGGATGGCAGTTGGCAAAAGCCATTGATCCTGATGTTGCTCGGAATTGCAGGTGCGTTTGCGGGTGTGATAATGCGTATTCGTGCCTTCTTATTCCTTGGGATGGCATTCACCGTCATTGCACTGTGTAGCATGATCGTACAGTACGCAATTGATAACTCGATAATCTGGTGGATTAGTGGTATTACGATTGGTGTACTGATCTGGTCAGCGACGATCTGGTGGGAGAAACGCAAGCAAGATATTCTTCCGCATATTGAGAAGCTGCAAGATTGGGACGCATAGAATCCGTTACGCGTGTATGCGGATTAAAGCTCGAACTGGCCAACTGCCTCAAGCCGGTTGTGCAGATCGGTGTACTCTTCATCTGTGAGTGATGTGAGAGGGCTGAGCGTTGGGCCACAGTCGACTCCATACATCTTCATGATGGCTTTACTTGCAGGCGCAAATCCATGATGCCTGACAACTTCAGTAATGATGTCGACAGTTTTCTTCTGTAGTGTAGCAGCGGTAGCAGTGTCGCCACTTTCCAGAGCTTCCATGATCTTAATGTAGATACTCGACATCCAGTTATAAGTACCACCAACGGCACCTCGAACCCCGTAAAGCCATGCCGAGGACAGAATGGAATCGAACCCGAATAGTATTGTATATCGATCAGGATTGATGCCCATGATTTGTTGTAGTTGATCAAGATTATCGTTGGTGTATTTTAGGCCAGCGAGAGTTGGAAGCTCTGTCTCAGCTCGCTCTAGCAGTTCCACCATTGATAGCTCTACGTGGGTCATGACGGGAATGTCATAAAAGTAAAGCGGCGTGCTAGGTGCGGCATCTGCAATGGGTTTTAAATAAGCAATCAACTCGTCTACGCTGGTTGGACGGAAGAAGCAAGGTGCCATGGCAGCGATGCCATCGATACCGAGAGATTCTGAATGGGCTGCTAATTCCACCGACTCGCTGAGTATGTTTGAGCCGATGTGGTTGATTTGGTAAAGGGATGTGTCATGGATGATATCGTACCAGCGCTGAGCCAGATCAAGCCGCTGCTTACATGTCAGTGAGTGACATTCCCCTGTCGTTCCAGCGACATAGGAACCAGTACATCCATTAGAGAGAAGTAGTTCAGCTTGTTGTTCGACAACATCCAGATTTAGTTGAAAGTCACTTGTGACAGGTGTATGAACAGCTGCAATTAGTCCGGAGGGCTTACTCATCGTTAATTCTTCAATTGGTTCAATTCTGTGGTGTTTGAAACTCAGTCTAGCATAATCATGGACACCCACTTTTTGTTCAACTCTTGTTTTTTAGAGTTCCCCAACATTTTTCGAGATTATGCATGACCTCGCCCACTGAAATTCCAGAACAAATTATGCCTGTCTTAGATTGAAATGGGCTCTGGTTGTGTTCCGCCATTTGCGAGCACGGTAAAACTCCCTAAAATGGGGTAAATTAATAGTCGACGAACGTTTTTGAGTCTTTCCGCGAATCAAATCTATAGGCGCTTATATGAGTTTCCGTTTCGTTTTCTCCTCACTTCTAGTTCTTGTCAGCGTTAGTGTTGTGGTGCCAGATTTAGTGGCACAGGATGACAATAAGACGGAACCGACCGAGGCACAAATTAGCTTCTTCAATGATGAAGTGCTTCCAATCCTTACAAAGAGTTGCTTTAAGTGTCATACCGGTGACAACGTCAAAGGTAAATTCCACATGGATAACCGTGGCGCACTCTTGGCGGGCGGCGAGAGTGGTGAAGCTATTTCAGTGGATTCACCAGAGGATAGTCTTCTCATTAGCGCAATTAATTACGAATCATTCGAAATGCCACCAAGTGGTAAACTCCCTCAAGGTCAAATTGACGTCTTAACCAAGTGGGTTCAGATGGGTGCACCGTTTGATCCCAAGGCAGAGAAAGCGGTTCATCAAGAAGATGGTCCGCCTCAGGTTAACGAAGAAACCAAGAGCTTTTGGTCATATCAAAAGGTAACTCGTCCGGAGATTCCCAAAGTAAAGAATAAGAGATGGGTTTCAAACGCCATTGATCACTTTATTCTGGCTGGCCTTGAAGATGCCAAGCTGAAAGCACCGTCGTCGGCTACCAAAACGGCCATTCTTCGTCGAGCCTATTACTCCCTCACCGGATTACCGCCGAGTCCGGAACAGGTACAGGCATTTCTGAGCGATACCGATCCAAATGCCTGGGAAAAAGTCATTGACGAATTACTCGCATCGGAACATTACGGTGAGCACTGGGGGCGGCACTGGCTGGATCTCGTTCGCTGGGCTGAAACGAATAGTTATGAACGTGATGGAAACAAGCCGTTCATATGGCGATATCGGGACTATGTCATTCGCTCTCTAAATGATGATAAGCCGTACAACCAGTTCATCATGGCGCAATTGGCAGGTGATGAGTTGGATCAAGTTACAGCTGATTCAATCACAGCTACTGGATTCTATCGACTTGGTACATGGCAGGACGAACCGGTAGACCGCGTACAGGAGTTATATGAAGACCTTGACGATATCGTCCGTACCACCGGTGAGGTTTTTCTCGGTATGACGGTTGGATGTGCACGCTGTCATGATCACAAGCTTGATCCGTTTCCACAAGCTGACTATTACAGGTTCATGTCATTCTTCCACGGCTTTAATAGAGATATCGGTGGAAGCCAGGTTCCCATTGCAACACCGGAAGATATCCAGAAGCAACAAGCTGAAATCACTGCTCATAAAGCTGCTCTTGAAGATCTTCAAAACAAGATCAAGGTAATTGAGGCCATTGTCATACCTGATTTTCAGGATGTCGAGAAGGAAGAATTTAAGCACGAGAAGCACAAGGTCCCCCTCGTAAAGAAACGTGTGCCTGGAAAGCTGAGCGAAGAAAAATTCAATGAATATGTAAAGCTTAAAGAAGAAGAGAAGAAAATGCTCGCCTTCAAACCGAAGGCGATGTCGACAGCCATGGCTGTAAAGGAAATTGGTCGGAACGCACCAGAGACATTCGTTCTCATTCGTGGTAGTGCTCATGCTCGTGGTGATAAAGTTGAGCCAGCATTTCCCAGTGTGTTAGGATTTGACGCACCCGAACTCACACCTGCACCCGAGGGAATTAATTCCAGTGGTCGTCGTCGTGTGTTAGCGGAGTGGATTACAAGTGCGGAAAACCCTCTTACCGCGCGAGTTATCGTCAATCGATTGTGGCAACATCACTTTGGTAAGGGCATTGTAAAATCCACACGCGATTTTGGATTCCAAGGAGAGCGGCCGACACACCCAGAACTCTTAGACTTTCTACCATCGGAGTTGATGGATGGGGGATGGAAGCTTAAATCACTCCACAAACAAAT
>JAKUOW010000214.1 GCA_022451045.1 Pirellulales bacterium
TCAGAGATCATTTAAAGACTACCCATTCACACATGAAGCCTCAGATTCACAGTATTATATTTGCGTTGATCGCCGTGATGCCTTTGACATCCAGTGCACAGGAATGGGCCTTCACGCCGCCGCAGCGCCCTTCCACACCCGAAACCTCTGTCGACTGGGGCCGGTCGCCTATCGATCAATTCGTGCTGCATAGGCTGACACAAAAACAGCTTTCACCCTCACCGGATGCAAGCCGACACACCCTCATTCGGAGATTGACACTCGGACTACACGGACTCCTGCCAACCGCAAAAGAAGTGACTGACTTTGTCAACAATAATCGAGTCGATGCATATGAACATTTGGTAGATCGCCTGCTTAACAGCCCTCGCTTTGGAGAACGCTGGGCGCAACACTGGCTTGACGTTGTTCGGTATGCGGACAGCGACGGATTTGAGTATGACGACCCACGACCGCATGCATGGCGTTTTCGAGACTACACGATCGCGTCTTTAAACTCCGACAAGCCGTTTGATCGGTTTGTTAAAGAACAAATAGCAGGAGATGAACTCTATCCGGGTGAACCAAATGCGTTAATCGGTACTGGCATACATAGCCTGGGCCCGCTGCGTCTAAATGCCGGCCTTCAGGACGATCTAAAGAACCGTCAGGAATTATTAACTGAAATGACTGACGCAGTTGGCTCCGCGTTCCTAGGGCTCACCATCGGTTGTGCTCGTTGCCACGACCACAAATTCGATGACTTTCCACAGGCAGATTATTTTCGACTGCAGTCTTTCTTCGCAGCTACTGTCCCGCTGGAATGGTCCCTTGCAAGTGATGAGGAGATCGCCCAACACGAGAAAGACATGGCGGCATGGACCGTAAAGAGCGAAACGAATAGCGATGCAATACAAGGACTCGTCGACAAACATTCAAAAGACCTCTATCAGTCGCGATTGAAACTCCTATCTCCAGCACAGCAGGTCGCCGTACAAACGCCTATTGCCGAACGAGACGACGAACAACAACGAATCGCTGCACAGGCCGAGGGGTTTCTTGCGGTAAGTGAACAGCAAGCTGTCAAACGCATATCCAAAGATGCTAACGACCTCAATAAATACATGGAGCTCCAAAATGAAAAAGTGACGTTGCTTAGGGTTAAGCCAGTCCCGCCCGCAGCGATCATGGCTGTTGAGGATTCACTACACCCAACGCCTGACACACACTTATTATTCCGTGGGGAACCACATCAACCTCGCGAGAAAGTGCAACCGCAGTTCCCCACCATGCTCGTATCCACCGAGAAGCCTGTCTTGGCAACAGTTAATCCCGTCGAGGTGGATGGCCATCGTTCGTCTGGACGCCGTGCTGCACTGGCAAACTGGATGGTACAACCTGACAATCCGCTCACTGCACGAGTCTTCGTTAATCGCGTCTGGCAATATCACTTTGCTCAGGGAATTGTTTCCACACCAAATGATTTTGGTGCAATGGGTCAGGCACCCACACACCCGGAGTTACTCGATTGGCTGACAGTCGAGTTCATCGAGTCTGGATGGAGCGTTAAACACTTGCAGAAGATTATTGTTACTTCGTCCACTTACCGACAACGTAGTGTTTTTCGGGCTGCGGCTGCGGATATAGATCCGGATAACCAACTGCTCTGGCGCATGAACCGCCGTCGATTGGAAGCAGAGGAAATTCGTGACGTAGTTCTTCAAACATCCGGAGACCTTAACGAAGAAGCAGGAGGTCCGGGCGTCCGCTTACCACTGCACCCGGAGATTGCAAGACTACAGTACAAAGGCACATGGCAACCGGATCCAGATGACACTCAGCATTATCGCCGTAGTATTTACACCTTTATCAAAAGAAATATCCGCCCACCGATGCTTGAGTCCTTCGACTCACCATCTACACTTACCTCATGTGGCATACGCAACGTGAGCGTTCACGCCGCACAAGCCCTCGCCATGATGAATAGCGAATTTATGCAAATCCAAGCTGAAGCCTTCGCCCGCAATATCACGTCTTTAAATCAGAAATACACGCCGGGCCAACTGAAGATAGTAATTAATCGCGCCTATATGGCGGCGTTATCCAGAGATGCGACACGTGAGGAACTTAAGCTCGGTCGTCGTTTCATACACACTCAATCTATTACCATATGCAAGGAACGTGTTCAGGATGATCCGGCGGACGATTACGAATACACACTGCCTCTGCCAGTAACAGATGCGGATCGCTTTCAGGCCTTGGTCGATCTCTGTCATATCATCTTGAATCTAGATGACTTCATGTATGTGCAGTAGGCTAGCGTGCAACTGGTATCCAACTAATGGCGCAAAAGCGCCCAGTTGTTAGAATAACGATATATCAACCATGGCTGGCGAACACCGTCGGCCAACCCACCGTGCCCAAATCTGGACCTTCCCTGGAATTGATCGATATGCGTAAAACAGCAGTACTCACACTGTTATTGATAACTCTAACGGCAATCGCTCCCCTGTTTGCCGCTGATTCTTCTGTAGATTTCAGTAAAGACATCTTATCGGTGCTTTCGGATCGATGCTTCAAATGTCACGGCCCGGATGCAGCCGAACGCGTGTCCGACTTGAGACTCGATACAAAGGAAGGGATTTTTGCCACACTCGATTCCGATGTCGTGGCGGTAGTACCGGGCAAGCTAAACGCAAGTGAACTAATCAAACGGATCACCTCTGATAACCCGGATTTAAAGATGCCTCCTGAGGAATCGGGAAAGGTGTTGTCGGAGGCCGAAATCGACGCGATTAAGCAGTGGGTAAATAACGGAGCTGAATGGGAAGAACACTGGGCGTTTATTCCACCGACAAAGCCAGAAGCACCGCGTGCCATTCGCAAGTGGAAACCTGTGAACCCTGTTGATCTCTTTATTCACCAGCGACTCAAGGCTGAACGACTGCAACCATCACCAAAAGCCGATAAACAAACCCTAATTCGACGTGTGACACTGGACTTAACAGGTCTCCCACCAACTGTTGAGGAGATCGATGCTTTCCTCGCCGACAATTCCGACGGCGCATTTGAAAAAGTTATTGATCGACTAATGAAATCCGAACGGTACGGTGAGCATATGGCTCGACATTGGCTTGATGCCGCTCGATTTGCTGACACACATGGACTACATCTAGATAACGAACGCCAAATTTGGCCTTATCGCGATTGGGTAATTAACGCTTTTAATCAGAATATGCCGTTTGATCAGTTCACCACCGAGCAGCTGGCCGGTGACTTGCTGCCAGAGCCATCTTTAGAACAACGCGTGGCAACAGGTTTCAATCGATGCAATGTAACCACCAGTGAGGGCGGTTCCATTGATGAGGAATATTACGTGCGTTATGCCGTCGACCGTGTAAACACAACCTCAACCGTTTGGATGGGACTTACCTCTGGCTGCGCTCAGTGCCACGACCACAAGTTTGACCCGCTCACACAAAAGGAATTTTATCAGCTCTTTTCCTATTTCTTCAGCCTGACGGAAAAGGCTATGGACGGCAATGCTCTTTTACCGCCGCCGGTAGTTAAAGTACCTTCGGAAGATCAATTGGCCAACAAGGATCGCATCACGAAAGAACTCGCAGACGCTAAAGTGATTGCTGAGAAGACCATCACTGATTTTCAATACACCGATGCAAACACCAGTGATACGCCGTTTGAGATTTCCCGTGAAGAACGGGTCTGGATCGACGACGAATTACCAGCAGGAGCCCAACAAGCAGGTGATGGAGACAGCCCATGGCAGTTTGTATCCGGTCCCGACCATCCGGTATTTAGTGGCGAGAAATCACATACACGGACCG
Organism: Pirellulales bacterium; assembly: GCA_022451045.1. Classification (GTDB taxonomy): domain Bacteria; phylum Planctomycetota; class Planctomycetia; order Pirellulales; family Pirellulaceae; genus UBA11883. Next base: position 3,825 of record JAKUOW010000214.1, read on the forward strand.
GCGAAGGGCTAAACCAACACTTCTTCACCGGCGCAACGGAACCGTTGATCATCGCTGAAAACGACGTATTCTTTACCTACGTATTCCTCGACCCGGACAATCCACCGGAATCGATTCAATTACAGTTCAACGACGGTAGCTGGGATCATCGAGCTCATTGGGGTGCTGATAAGTGCTTCCTGCCTGGCAAGAAAAACGCTTTGAATTTCCCCATGGGTGCGTTGCCAAAAACGGGGGAATGGGTGCGACTTGAAGTCCCTGCGAAAACAGTCGGACTTAATCCGGGAGCAAAGATCAACGGCTGGGCATTCACTCAATTCGGCGGCACAACCCATTGGGACAAGGCCGGCATCGTAACGACAGCCGCCCTTAATGATGAACAACTAGCGTCGATTTCGACTTGGGAAGCGTATCAGAAAGCGATCAGTAAAGCAGGACTGCCGGAAAACATCGGGAAACTGATTGACGTCGCAGTCGATCAACGAAACGACGACCAAAAGAATCAGATCCTTCGGTACTATCTAACCAATGTAAATCCTAAGTCCAAGGCTGCACTCGCGGGACCTGTCGCAAAGCAAGCGGAACTACAAAAGGCGCTTGAAGACCTTGAAAAGGCGATTCCGTCATCACTCGTCATGGAAGATCGAGCTGAGAAACGACAAGCTCACATCCTCGAGCGTGGTGAATACACACTCAAGCGAGATCCTGTCGAGTCAGCGGTACCGGAATGGTTGGGGACTTCAAAAGAAGATGCACCGAACAACCGCCTCGGACTAGCCCAGTGGTTAGTCGATCCATCGCACCCATTGACGTCACGAGTAACGGTTAATCGTCTTTGGCAACAGTTCTTTGGAATCGGTATCGTCCGCACGTCTGAAGACTTTGGGGTGCAAGGAGAAAGACCCGTCCATCCGGAATTACTCGACTGGCTGGCCATCGAGTTCATCGAAAACGGCTGGGATGTACAAGCCTTCCAAAAAACGCTCCTCCTCTCGGCCACCTATCAGCAATCCTCGAGAGTAACCAAGTCTAATTGGGAGGCAGACCCTGAAAACCGACTGCTGGCAAGTGGCCCGCGTCACCGTTTGGATGCCGAAGTCATCCGTGATCAAGCACTCGCAGTAAGTGGCCTGCTAGTTGGCAACATCGGGGGCAAGAGTGTCAAGCCATACCAGCCAGCTGGCCTCTGGAAACCAGTCGGCTTCGGAGGAAGTAACACTTCCGTCTTCAAACAAGATAGTGGCGATGCACTTTATCGTCGCAGCATGTACACATTTTGGAAGCGAACGGTACCGCCACCCACTATGAGTATTTTTGATGCTCCGGACCGCGAAACGTGCCAGGTTCGACGGGCTCGAACAAACACCCCACTTCAGGCACTTGCACTTATGAACGATGTGCAATTCCTAGAAGCAGCAAGACATTTTGCTGAGCGTATCATTACGAATGGTGGTGCTACATCAGCAGACCGAATTGACTATGCCTATCGAAGTGTTCTGTCACGAACGCCTAAGCCGTCTGAACGTGCTGTCGTCGAAGGGCTATTTAACGAATACCTGGCTGAATTTCAGTCAACCGAAGGTTCGGCCACCGAATTCCTAAATGTCGGTGAGTCGAAACGCAACGAAGAACTAGAAGCCAATGAACTTGGCGCCTGGACAATGGTTGCACACATGTTGCTTAACTTGAGCGAAACAGTCACTAAGAACTAGGGGATCAACCCAGATGAATCCACTACGTGAATACGAATTGGTAGAAACACGCCGTCACTTTTTCAGCAGAAGTGCAACAGGCATCGGAACGGCTGCCCTGGCATCCCTGATGAACCCAAATCTGTTTGCAGAACAACAAAAGCAGAAGGCTGTCGAAGCTGGATTACACTTCGCACCCAAGGCGAAGCGAGTAATCTACCTATTCATGTCCGGCGCACCGTCCCAACTCGATACATGGGACTATAAGCCGAAGATGAAGGACTGGTACGACAAAGACCTGCCGGACTCGGTCCGCAACGGCCAACGTATTACCACCATGACTTCCGGTCAAAAACGATTCCCCATAGCACCGTCGATCTTTAAATTCAATCAACATGGAGAACATGGAGCATGGGTTAGCGAAATCCTGCCTCACACAGCTGGAGTCATCGACGACCTTGCCGTGATCAAAACGATTAACACGGAAGCGATTAACCATGACCCTGCCATCACTTACATCCAGACAGGGAGCCAGCTGCCAGGTCGCCCCAGTGCCGGTGCCTGGTTGTCCTACGGCCTTGGCAGTATGAATGAAAACCTGCCGGCATTCGTAGTCCTGCATTCCACTGTCAATGGTGGATTCGGGGGTCAAGCACTCTACGCGAGACTTTGGGGATCCGGGTTCCTTTCCACGAAGCATCAAGGTGTTAGCCTGCGTTCCGTGGGCGACCCTGTACTTTACCTCTCTAATCCCAAAGGGATGTCGGCCAAAATGCGTCGTCGCATGCTCGACGGTCTGGCAAAACTCAACAAGGATCGGTTTGACGAAGTTGGCGACCCGGAAATTCAATCCCGTATCGCACAATATGAAATGGCATACCGCATGCAGACGTCGGTACCGGATTTAACCGACATATCCGACGCATCGCAAGCCACACTGGATATG
>JAKUOW010000215.1 GCA_022451045.1 Pirellulales bacterium
TGTAATTAAAAGCGATCGTTGAGCGTGACATGCAGTTTGGTTGATGAGCAGGGCGGATTGGTGTGAAAAACGGCCATATATCAATAACCGAACATAAGAAACATTATCGGACGTTGCAGAAGGGGGTTTTAGACACTTATAGGCACATTTAAGAGCATTTAGGGGTAGCTGCCCCACTGTGATTGCGACTGCGATTTGGTAAGTCTTTAGCTTGCGTAAGAGATTCTACGCTTCGGCTTCTTCAAGAAACTTGCCCATCGCGCGGAATTTGGCATAGCGGTTGTCCAACATATCTTCAGTAGATGTGCTGGTTAGATCGCGAAGTGTTTTCGTCAGGTATTGTTTAATCTGAACGGCCATTTGTTGGTGATCCCGATGAGCGCCGCCGAGCGGTTCTGGAATAACATCGTCTACAACACCCAGACCAGGAAGATGTTCAGACGTGAATTTAAGAGCCTCAGCAGCGTTTTCTGCAAACTCGTGACTCTTCCAGAGGATTCCAGCACAACCTTCCGGGCTGATGACGCTGTAATAGGAGAATTCGAGCATCGCTACCCTGTCACCAACTCCGATGCCAAGTGCGCCGCCACTACCGCCCTCACCAATCACAACACAGATGATGGGCGTTTTCAGGCGACTCATTTCGTACATGTTTTCAGCAATTACCCAGGCCTGACCGCGTTCTTCAGCACCAACTCCCGGATAGGCACCAGGTGTATCAATAAAGCAAATGATTGGCAGCCCGTATTTTTCTGCCATCCGCATTTTGGCCATCGCTTTACGATAACCTTCAGGATGTGCACATCCAAAGTAACATTCGGTACGCTCTTTTACCGTGCGTCCTTTCTGATGGCCGACAACCATGACACGTTGACTGTCAAGCTTGGCAAATCCGGTCAGGATTGCTCGGTCATCGCCGAAGTGCCGGTCTCCGTGTAACTCGACAAATTCATCGAAAACGAGTTGCAGGTAATCTCTGGTGTATGGTCGGTTTTGATGACGTGCGACCTGCACAACTTTCCATGGACTGAGGTTTGAGAACACTTCCTGCGTTGTATCGGCAATTTGTTTTTTTAGCTCTTTGATCTCCGAACGCACGTCTTTACTGGACGATTCATCGCCGGACTCTAATTCAGCTAGCTGCTGATGGAGTTCAACAATCGGTTGCTCAAATGGAAGCGGCTGTACGGAGCTACTCATAACGTTCTGTAAACCTTCATTTTTGTTCGATTCACGTCGGACTGGACCAAAGACGTCTACCCGCCGAATTGACTGTTCAGTTTAGTACGACTTTGATTATTCGTCACCGTCTTGTTCTTTATTTTCCAACGGGGCTTTGGGCATCGCTCGGAAGATACGGAGGCGGCTAACGGAATTAAGGATAGACTTAAACGACTTTGGCCGATTTTCCGGCTTCTTAGCCAACATCTGTTTTATTAACTCGCTGCATTCTTCCGTAACGTTTGGATTGTGCGTCCGGACATCCGGGATATTGCCTGAAATATGCTTACGCAGCAGTTCATCGCTGCTTTCGCCGGTGTAAGGTAGCTTTCTGGAAAGCAGTTCGTAAAAGAGAATGCCTGCGCTATAGATATCGGATTGTGGCATTAGTGCTTCGCCGCGAATTTGTTCGGGAGACATGTAGCTCATGGTGCCCTGAATCCGTGGCTTGGAAGCAAACCATCTGGAAAACCCGGTGCGTATTTTTTCAGAAATTGCAAAGTCAATCAGCTTGATGTCACCTTCGTCGCTCACCAAGAAGTTGTCCGGTTTCACATCACTGTGCACCCATCCCTGATCATTCATGTAGCCTAGTGATATGAAAACTTGCTCAATTATTGTTGGTGCACGATAAAGTGCCAATTCAAAGTTATTTCGAATCATTAGCTTTAAGTTGGGGTGCGGGCTGAGTTCCAACACCAAGAAATACACACTGCCGTCGGTGCCAATCTCGTATACCTCGATGACATTTTCATGATCGAAGTCCTTCGCCACAGTCAGTTCATGCTGCAGTGCTTTTATTTCTTCTTTGTTCTTACGCTGTTCAGGAACGAGAGCCTTTATGGCGAATTTCTTGTGATCAAAGTCATCCATCGCCTCAAAGATCTGGCATGTGTGCCCGGATCGCACCATTCGAATAATGCGGTACTTACCTAAATAATCGAGTCCACGTCCCACGAAGAGGTCCCCTTCTCAATCTATTGATTAGATTCGAATGTGATAAATAGTGTTTGTTGCCGTGACAATAATACGAGGCTCAATTGTGCAAAGGAATAGCGATATACGGCGTAATTATCAGGTTATCGACTTAATCGTCAACTAATTACCTGCTAGTTCTAGATAGTAGTCCCGAATTTGGCGAGTCATCTCAAAGTGACAGAACCGCTCACGACACAATTGCTGTCCATTTTGTCCCAGTCGCTCCCGAGTTTCTTTGCATGCGGCTATCTGCACCAAGGCTGACACGAGTCTTTCATGATCAAGCGGAGGCACGAGCAATCCTGTTTCATTCGAAATGCAAGCTTCCCGAGCACCATCCACATCAAAGCTCACAATGGGGATTCCTGCCAAAAGTGCCTGTGGCAACGCTCTGGCCAGTCCTTCACGCAAACTGGTGTGTACTAAGGCATCCATAGCTCCCAGATGTTTGGGGATTTCCGACGGGCTAATTAACCCTGTGAATCTAAAATACTTGCTCAAGCCGCCCTGCTCGATTTGAGATTCAAGCTGTTCACGCAGGATGCCATCGCCGATTAGCAAAAACCGCACGTTGTCGTTTGCAGCGATCACGTCTGCTGCTGCATTGATTAGGCTGTCATGGCCTTTCAGATGAAACAACCGCGCAATTTTCCCAATGACTATGTGTTCATCAGAAAACCCAAGTGAGTTTCGCATGCTCTCGCGGAAGGTGCTGGCATTTAGGAAGTGCTCGGTATCCATGCCGCTGTAAATGGTGCGAAATTTGCTAGGAGGTGCCACGTTGGCATCTACAAGTTGCTCCGTCATTGCATCAGCGACGCATATTAATCCATGGCATCGCCGCGCGGCATATTTCTCACAATTACGAAATAACATGCGAGCCAAGCTGCTCTGATATTTATGAAAAGGTGCGCCGTGGACAGTGTGGACAATCGTCGGCACTGCCAGTTTATGGGCTGCTCGCCGACCTAGCAGGCCCGCCTTGGCGGAATGTGTATGTACGACATCAGGATTAAAAGCTTTTAGCGCTGCCTTGATCTGCCGGTATGCACGCCAGTCATGCCACGGGTGGATATTTCTAGTTAACGAGGGGATCAGCTGTGTTTGAACACCAGAGGCTCTCCCCTGCTCTAGTAACTCACCTTCGGGGCCGTCGCTTGGCCCTGTCATCAATAGCACTTCATCACCGAATTCCGTGACCAGATCATGGCAGTTGTGTAGCGTGTTTTCCTGAGCACCACCGATAATCATGCGCGTAATGATGTGAGCGATTTTCATGAAGTACTATCTGTTAGGCGATGGTAATGCTGTTTCGGCGGCTGCGTCAGTATATTAGCGGGCTTAGAACAGGAGACAATTTTTCTTCAACTCAGTGGTAAATTATGGCTGCGGACGCTTCAGGACTCATGATTCATATTCTACATCCATCAGGCACAAGCCATCCGGTGGCGCCGTAGGACCGGCACATTGCCGATCACATTTTTTCTGTACGTCTACGACCCAACTTGGTTCTCGTTTTCCTTTGCCAACTTCCACGAGCGTTCCAACGATATTACGAACCATGTTGTAAAGAAAACCATCGGCCCTCACATAGATCGTGATCATGTTGACATCGTTTTCACATGATTCGATGAGTTCCAGCTGTGAGATGGATCGTACGCTGGTTTTCCTGTCTGAACCTGCTGCTTCGAAGCTGGCAAAGTCATGAGTCCCTTTAAGGAACTCGGCAGCTTGCTGCATTGCACTTAAGTTCAATGGCTGATAGATATGCCAACAACGGTCTTGCGAAAACACATCGATCACGGATCCGTGGTTTATAACGTAGCGATATTGTTTGCTAATTGCATCTCGTATGGGGGGAAAATCAATATGTGTTTCATGTAGATCCCGCACACAGACTTCATTGGGTGTATTTGCATTTATCGCCCGTTGTAAGTCTGCTGCAGCGAGCCGGGATTCTCCATCAAAGGCAAACACCTGGCCAACCGCGTGCACGCCGGCATCTGTCCGCCCACTCCCGGTAACTCTGGAGCAATCTCCGAGAATTGTATTCAAGGCCGATTCAAGCAGGCCTTGAATCGTTAGCTGGCCAGGCTGAACTTGCCAACCGGCGAACGGCGTACCGTTATATGAAACCGTGCCCCTGAAGCGTGCCATGATGGTTAGACCGGTTCGGCCGGTGTTCTTGCGTTCTGGACGAGTAATTCCGCAATTTGAACTGCGTTTGTTGCAGCTCCTTTTCGGAGATTATCACTAACACACCAAAAAGTAATACCATTTTCGCTGGAAATATCTTCACGGATTCGACCGATGAATACATCGTCCTTGCCGGAACAGCTAAGCGGCAAAGGATAGATACCGTTCTCCAAGTCATCGAGGACAGTGATGCCATCAGTCGCTGCAAATAACTCACTTGCTTCTTCTGCAGTGATCTTGCGTTCGGTTTCAACGAGGATGCTCTCACTGTGGCAATTGGTTACTGGTACTCGTATACATGTTGGGCAAACAGCAATGGACTCATCATTGAATATTTTCTGAGTTTCCCAGACCATCTTCATTTCTTCAGATGTGTAGCCCTTGTGTTTACTTGAACCAATTTGAGGAATGAGGTTAAAGGCGATTGGATGTGAAAAAGCCTGATAGTCATAGTCTTCGCCAGCGAGCGCGGCTCGGCTGCCAGATTCGAGATCTTCTTCGCCGACGACCCCTGCTCCGCTAGTTGCTTGATAGGTGCTTACGACAACGCGGGTGATTTTTGCTGCCTCATGCAGCGGCTTCATGGCCAAGACCATTTGTGTCGTACTGCAATTCGGACTTGCAATCACGCCATCGTGGTTAAGTACGGCATCTGGATTCACCTCCGGTACAACGAGCGGCACGGTGGGATTCATGCGCCAGTAGCCACTTTCATCAACAACTACCGCTCCAGCCGCTTTAGCCCATGGTACGAGTTCTGCTGCTACATCATCAGGAGTGCTGGCAATGATCAGATCTATACCTTCAAAGGCCTCAGCGCATAGTTCTTCAACCGTGTGTTCTTCGCCTTTGAATGTCAGCTTAGAACCTGCTGAGCGAGCAGATGCCAGAAACTTGATCGTCTCGAAAGGGAATTTTCTTTCTTCGAGTAATTGAAGGACGATGCTGCCAACAGCCCCAGTTGCACCAACTAATGCGACATTGTCAAACACGGTTTCATTCCTCTTGAATTACTTGTTCTCAGCTAATTCTCTTGAGATTTATTTGATTCGGAAGACTATTCACTAAAAATGAAAGCCTGCAAACAGGTCAGTATAACTTTGGCCGGAAATCTGGGGAATGACCAAATGTGTTAGACTACAGCGGCAATGAGCCTCAGTCCCACCGCCACAAGGGGAACGTATAGATCGCGCGTTTAGCTCTGCGCTATATCTTGAATGCGACGTGTGAGATCCGGTTATTTCTGTAGAGTTGTGGGTAGCGTCAGATCGACACCACTAGATCGCATGTTGACCGATACCAATGTGCCAGGGCGAAGTACAAGTGTACGATTGGAAATGAGTTGCTGACCGTCTGCGATCCACTCGACACGAATTCTAAATCGGTACTGTTGATTCGGATTAAGATTCGCGGCACTGAAGACGCGATCGCTTCCCATACTGGTTGTTTCACGGTCATTCACGAATACACGAGCATTTTCAGGAACCTGGAGTTTAAAGGTCGTTGCGTTTGGATCCTGCAATTGAAAGGAGTCATCGCTATCGTCTTCTGCAGGCTCGTTACCTTCCGCGTTATCTTCGCTTTCAGCTGGTGCTTTCTGTGTGTCTTCGCCGACATCGATGGGCGGTAGGCTGTCAGGTTGTTTTGGTTCTTCAAGAGGAGTCGCTGGTGTCGCAGGCTGTGTTGGTTGAGCGGGAACTTGCGGGGTTGATGGGGTGACAGAATGAGCCGGTGTCGGTTGAGCGGGAACCTGCGGGGTTGCCGGTGTATCTGTGGCAAATACGACGTCGCGATACACACGGTAATTGGCATGGTAATGCAACGCGAGTCGAGCATTTCGAAGTGCATTCATAATGGGACGGTGGCAGCAATCAACGACCACGGGTTTGCAGCAAAGGACCGGGCGGCAGCAATCAACGACATTCCACCCAGCTTTCACGGACGAATTACCGTACATCATGGCAAAAACCGTGATTACAACGAATGACTTCTTAATTGCTG
>JAKUOW010000216.1 GCA_022451045.1 Pirellulales bacterium
CGCTGTTCATTGGTATGACGTGTACGATTTTCGCATACGAGATGTTTCTGGCTCCAAATCGCGACAACATTCTGGGTTATACCGCGAGGACATTTAATCTTGCTCTCGGTCCGCTTGGAACGATGTACATAGCGGGACTATTTCTTCCACGAGTAGGACAAAAAGCAATCCTCATTGGTACTGCCGTGTCTCTTATGACATCCACGTACACCGCATGGAGTGTTGAGATTAATTGGATGCTGGGTCTATCCGAGCAGCCTACATACGAGTTGGCTTTAGAATTGGACAAAGGGCCAAGCATTTTCCTGATCACGCCCTTTGCTGTGGTCGGGGGGGTGTTCTCTGCCTTTGTGGCTTCCTTTATCTTCCCCAACCGCAAGAAAGCAGAGACACGAGAGTATTTATGGAAGGCGATCTGCAATCGAAAAACGGAGCACGCCGAATGAGTTTAGAAGCGACAACACAAATCGTGGCTATTGACGTCCATGCTCACTACGGCACATATCACAGAGATGGAAACTCTGACTTAACGAATGGCTTTGTGAGTGGCTCGGCTGCAGAGGTTGTTCGTCGTGCAAAGGCCGTAAACGTGGGAACGACGATCGCGTCACCATTACTTGCACTACTCCCGCGTGGAAAAGCTGACACATGCCAAGGTAATCGAGACGCCGCCGAGGTCGTATCCGAAACACATGGGCTATTGCAGTGGGTAGTGATTAACCCTCTACAGTCTGACAGTTATCAACAGGCAGCCGAGATGCTTCAGTCTCCCAAATGTGTGGGCATCAAGTTGCACCCGGAAGAGCACGTTTACCCCATTACCGAACATGGTGATGCGTTGTTTGATTTCGCTGCGCAACACGATGCAGTGGTTCTCGTTCACAGCGGAGATCCGTATAGTTGGCCGGCTGATTTCATACCCTTCGCCAATCGTCACTCGAATATCACCTTATTGCTTGCACATTTGGGTAATGGGGGCGGAGCAACCGGGGATCCTGAATTACAAGTACGCGCTATACAGCAATCGAAACACGACAATATCATTGTTGATACGTCGAGTGCGCGATCGCTGGCCCCCGGATTACTCGAATGGGCAGTGCGCGAAGTCGGTGCAGAGCGTATTCTCTTTGGCACTGACACCCCGCTTTATCACACTGCGATGCAGCATGCGCGCGTCGTCCATGCAGACATCGACGACGAAGCCAAACGACTGATTCTTCGAGGCAATGCAGAGCGTGTTTGGTCCCCAGAACTATTTGAGGTAAATAGCACATGTTAGACCGCACCACCATGCGAGGCCCCTGGGCTGGGTTACCAGTGTCGTGGACTCAACGAAATGAGTTCGACAAGTCCACTTATCAATCAGATGTGGTTAAGTGCTGCCGTGCTGGTATCCCGGGCGTCTACACTGGTGGCACGACAGGTGAATTCTACGCAATGGAATTCGCAGAATATAAAGAGGTAGCCTCCGCTACTGTTAATGCTGCGGCAGACTATCCAACTCCAGTCATGATCGGCGTTACATCCACTTATACCCTGGGAGCCCAAAGACGGGCTGCTTTTGCAGCTGAGATGGGAGCAGACGCCATTCAAGTTGCACTTCCTTACTGGATGCCTGTCGATGACAAACAAATCATCTCCTTTTTTAGGGATGTATCGGAAGCTTGTAATCATCTGCCCCTTAGCATTTACGAAACTACGCGTTCCAAAGTGACGCTGACCGTCGAGCAACACAACAACATTCACTCCGAACTTCCAAATTATCTGATGGTAAAAGCCAACGCCGGAACCGTTGGATACACCACAGAAGGTTGCAGCCAGTTATCCAACATCGTAAACGTCTTCGTCGGAGAAGGTTCCTGGCAGTCACTTATTCCACATGGTGCCGCTGGAGGTTGCAGTAGCGTAGTTTACTGGAATCCTCGCGTTTGCCTACGTTACTGGGACTTAATCAGCCGTGTCCCGGAAAGTGAAGATTGCAAGGAATTGAGTCGCAAGTTTGAAAAACTGTTTCAGTTTCTTGGCGATGAGTTTGAGCCACGAGGGTTTACCGATAGTGCTTACGATCGCCTAGGGGCCATCACGTCGGGATTTCTAAGTACAACACAGAACAACCGGGCGCCATACATTTCGCCGTCGGAAGAAGACTACCGCATCTGGAGAGATTGGTATGCAGAGCATTTCCCGGAAATGCTGGAGCTCTAAATGAGGAATAGTGTGACGAAGACCTTAATCCGCGTTTTCACCGATATTGCGATCATTTTCCAGTCCGCGCGATAAACGCAAACTCACTCATGGCACATGGTCTCCCCCGATTGTGCACGACATGGCCAGCACCAATGTGGATGGGCACAGCCTCTCAGACCTCCCTCACCAAGTTTTTCAACAAGCATATAATTGCCAGTTTTGAAAATCTTCTAACGAAACTCTCGGTTCAGCAGATAAATAACTGTTCTCAAGAAGCTAATTTAACGAATCATCCATAGAGATAACAATTCGGTACCCTTCACAAGTACACCGTCCTCCGTCAACGTCGGTGGCGCCCAGGCCGCCGTATTAGAAGTCTCGTACTCGGCAATCAACTTATATTGATCAGCCGACGGATCGAGTATTTGGAGCACGCCATTATCACGAAGCGCTAGCACAGCTCCCCGCACAGATAAAAATGTGACATTCGCTCCCACTCTTGGTGGGCCGCTCCAAACGACTTTGCCGCTCGCAGCATCAACACACACCAGCTGGCCGCTCTTGTAGTGTGACATTCCAAACAGGCGATCACCGTTCATCACAGCCGAACTCATGTCAAATGCAACCTGTTCCTGAAACCAATTCTCTTTCACTACCCACTTACCGTTTGCCCGATGTGGCTTGAGGCTGTATAACCCTCGATTCTCACCGCCAATTAACACGTTGCCCTCATGTACACACGGCGTTGGCATGTTTTGGTTATGTCCAACATGTGGAAATGGGTGAGACCACAACCGTTGACCGGTACTCAGTTCCACTCCCAATAGCGCGTTATGGGTCCACTGTATTACCTGCTTTACTCCTTCCAATTCAATCACTAATGGAGATGAGTATGAGGCTCCGTCTCGACTGGTCGACCAAACAGGCTCACCGGACTTTACATCCAGGGCTACCAATGCACCTTCATCATCTGTCCCAAAGTGCAGAATCACTTTATCCTCGGCAACGATAGGTGAGCTGGATGCCCCCCAGTATGGATGGCTCTTGCCGAATTGATCGTCAAAGTTCCGAGTCCAGAGCAATTTACCCGACGCCGCATCCCAACCGCTCATCGTGCCGGAAATGCTGACGGTAAACAGTCGTCCATCGGCGTACACCGGACATGCCTTTGGCCCTTTTCCATGATATTGGCCGCCTCCACCGATCTTAAATGGCGCGGAATATCTTTGCTGCCATTTCATCTTGCCGTTCTCAAGATTGAGACACCATACAACTTCGCTATCACCTTCTCTCGCGTGTTGAAAAACCAATCCGTTGGCTATTACCGGTGTACCGTAGCCTTCGCCAACTTTTACTTGCCACTTTCGCTTAAGAGACTGTGGCCACATTTTGGGCGGCTTAAAATAGGACACCCACCCATTTCGCTCCGGTCCGAGAAACCCATTCCACTGAATTTCCTCTGCACCGCTCTGGCTACTGGCAATTAACAACAGTGGGAGTGCAACCACTATTGGCAGCTTGTATGGGAATTGCATTTAGTTGCTCCAAATCTGAATCTTGGATACTGAATTACGGCCTATTCTACCAATTAGTGGCAATTCCGGAATCCAACGTATGATCATTCATATATAGGACATACAACCTTGGTTACAATAGCTGTTAATGCAACCTTTATCGCAAAAACTCGTCTCGTCACTTGCCCTGTTGATTCTGATCCAACCGGCAGTCTTGATTGCTCAGAGTGCCGAAGATGATGCATTCTTCGAGTCAAAAATACGCCCAATCCTTGTAAAACGCTGCTACAGTTGCCATGGGCCAGCCAAACAGGAATCGGGTTTACGACTAGATTCTCGATCTGCTCTCCTTGCTGGCGGAGATTCTGGAGTAGTAATCATCCAAGGCAAGCCAGAAGAAAGCCTGTTGATCAAGGCAATTTCACCTCTGGATGACTCCTTAAAGATGCCCCCCAAGCAACCCTTATCAAAAGAACAAATACAGTTACTAACCCAATGGGTTAGCAAGGGAGTTCCGTGGCCCAAACCACACGTCGCCAAATCAGCAGATATTTCACATTGGGCGTTCCAACCTATCTCAAAACCCCAGTTACCGGAGCTTACTGGCACTAACACTCATCCAATAGACCTGTTTATCGACGCAAAGCTCCAGCAATTCAGCATCGCCTCATTACCACCGACTTCACCAGTTGATCTCATACGCCGTGCAACGGTAGACCTCACCGGGCTGCCACCAAAATGGAGTGACATCGAAACTTTTACCAGCGACCCTAGTGAAGAAGCGTACACAGCTCTAATTGATCGTCTACTTGACTCTCCAAGGTACGGTGAACGCTGGGGCCGGCATTGGCTGGATCTTGCCAGATACAGTGATACTCAAGGGGGCAGCGTCGACTGCCCAATTCCATCCGCATATCTATATCGAGATTACGTCATCGATGCGTTTAACAAGGACAAGCCATACAACCAATTCATCGTGGAGCAAATTGCCGGCGACCTCCTTGCGGCAACGCAGCCATCTGACAATTCAAACGAACAGATTATTGCAACCGGCTTCATCGCATTATCGCTTAGAAACGGAATCTTCAAACACTACCACCCGGAGCTCATTATCGAAGACACTATTGATACGATAGGACGTGCAATCCTGGGTGTTACGATTCGTTGCGCACGATGTCATGACCACAAGACGGACCCCTTCCCTACAGAGGACTACTATCGTCTGTATGGAATCTTCGAAAGTAGTCACTATCCATTTTCGGGTTCTGAACTACCTCAATATTCAGCCGGCGAGAGTGTGCCGCTCTCAACCAAAGCCCAATGGGAAGCGATTCCAGTAGAATCTCGAGATCGAATCACAGCATTGCGAAATCAGATGGATGCTGACCGGGCTTCAAGCGACCTGCAGCAGGAGCTCGCAGACAAACTCGAGAGAATAAATGGCGACTCAGCAAGATACTTAGAGTTACGCAGTCGTGGTGGCTTCGATTCAGCATTACGGACGAGCCTTGATGATCAGGACATTCGCATTCGAGAAGTCTATTCCAAACTGGACATGGGCGTCAGAAACACGTGGAATAAACTGCGACAACTTGAAGTCTCCGCAGGTATTCAACGCGCTTATGCCATGCGTGAAGGCAAGGTATCTGATGCACTTATCCAGATCTCCGGTGATCCTTTCGACACTAGCAAGCGTGTCAAACGAGGTGCACCGTCAGTACTCAGCCCAGAACATGAGCTAGTGATTCCCGATGGCCAAAGCGGTCGCCTCCAACTCGCTGAGTGGATTACATCAGACGCAAACCCTCTTACCGCACGAGTTGCTGTAAATTACATCTGGAAGTATCACTTCGGAAAAGGTCTTGTCGCGACAGCCGATAACTTTGGTGTCAGCGGCAGTTCTCCCACTCATCCCGAACTGCTCGACTGGCTGGCACAGGAATTCATCAGTAGCGGATGGTCGGTAAAACACATGCACCGGCTCATCATGTCGTCTGCCGCCTATCAACGATCCTCAGTTCTAAATAAAACCCAGCAACAACAGGATCCCGAAAACACCTGGCTGGGCCGTTTCACCCGGTATCAACTGGATGCAGAAGCGATTCGAGACGGGATGCTATCAATTTCCGGCGAACTGAATTTATCACGCCCAGGAGAACATCCTTTTCCTGCGGAGTCGTCCTGGCAGTTTAGTCAGCATGGACCATTTCGTGCAGTGTACGATTCGCGACACCGAACCGTGTTCCTGATGACCCAACGGATTCAGCAGCATCCATTTCTGGCGCTCTTTGACGGTGCCGATATCTGCGGAACAGTGATTTCGTACACCAACAGGCACAAGCGTTTGCAGAAACTCTCTTAGAGATCGATTGTACGGACACCGAACGACTACGGCTCGCGATACGGACGGCGTGGTCCAGAGAGCCTGCCCAGGAGGAACTAGACACTGCCGCCACTTATATCGAGCAGTACACAGCGAATTGGGAAGACGAACAGAAGTCCATTACTGGCTTGCCTGTATCACTTGAATTGGAATACA
>JAKUOW010000217.1 GCA_022451045.1 Pirellulales bacterium
CAGAAAACGTTGCCGAAGAAATCTTGAACAGCCTTATAAGCGGCCCGATCGACATCGACAAGATGGACTATCTACCACGCGACAGTGCAAACTGTGGTGTACCCTATGGGAACCATTTTGATCAGGACAGATTGATCTCGAGCCTCACGATCTGTTCGGAAGATGCTCAATTGGCGATTTCAGACAAGGGGCGCACCGCCGCTGAATTAATGGTGTTCTCAAGATACGTAATGTTTAGCGAAGTGTATTGGCACCGTACAGTACGCAGCGCCACTGCCATGTTTCAGCGGCTGTTTTTCATCTTGCGCAACCAATTGCCATTAGATTCGTTGCATCATCTCAGTGACGCTGCTTTTATCAAGGCACTCACTGATCTCGACACATCCGAAATGGATTTGGCCGCCATGTTATTCGGCGAAACACGTCAACTATACAAATGCGTTATCGAATTTGATCACCAGTCCCAACCAGAACTACATTCACAAATTGCCCATTCCACGTATTCGCGTTGTAATCAGTTGACCGAGAATCTTCATCAGTCACTATCGAGCAACTCCTCCTTACCGCGCGACGCAATCATATTGGATGCTCCACCGGCAAAGCTAGAAGTCCAATTTGATGTAAACGTCGTTTCCAAGGACGGTCGTACAGTCGCACTTTCTGAGCTATCACCGGTAGTCAACACGCTCGCTACTGAGCAATTTGACAAATACGTAAAGAAGGTCCGGCTATTCATCCATCCTAATTACGTTGACGTTATGCCTGCCTCCGAAGATCTCTACTCGCTGCTAACCACTGCAGCGGAGATGTAAGGCTAGGCAGCGTCTCTTAGAGGTACGGCGCAATCCACATCTTGGATTACGCTAACTACTTCTGTCAGCGATACAGGGTGACGCAAAACGTGATCCACACCCAAGCGTTTAACATTCATTACTGAATGCTGCCTCGGCATATGACTAAGGAGTACCACACGCGACTCAGCACATCGGTCAATCACATCTGCACTTATCTTCTCAGGAACATCGCCGCGAGCACGACGGTCAATAAGTATTACGTCTGACTTCACGTCGTCCCTAAAACCGTGCGTCTCCATCCCTACTGGACCTAACACGCCTTTCCATAGCTCGATAATTAACGGTTCACCTAACACCGAAACAACTATCCCGGCTTCTGTCACACGTTCTACAAGTGGCAGTTGCATATCGGAATTTGGAATTCGGCTAAGGGGAAACTCAATTGCACCTTGTAACCAACGTTCCAGATAAACCAAAGTCGATGCCCAGTGAACGTGCATAACACCAGCGATTTGTTGTCCGTTTCGGCGATCACCGTCACTCCAGGTGCTGTTTATGCATACCATTCGAACAAACGGTGCCTCCGCTATCGCTTGATTGATCTGAACCTGATGAAAGCTACGCGATCGGTTGGCAATCAATAGAACAAGATCCATTTCCCCTAGGGCGCCCGTTGAGAGCAAAGAGCTAATCGACGTGTAAACTGTTATATGACAGTGCGACCGCAACCACTTTTCAAGACGCCAATCTAATAACGACATATCGTTCACGACGACTGCGACTTCTTTGGTAGCGCATTCTTTCGACCGAGTTTTAGATGGCACATTACTCATTGCCATGGAAGAGTATCATCTTCGCATCACCCTCCATAGGCCAGATTCCATAAAAACCCGACTTGACACAAACTAGCCATATGGAACACATTGTGGTTCTCAACGACAGAAACAAGGATGTTTACTGAGTGTTGAAAGAACCATTGGCATAAGGCATGGAGGCCAAGAGTTGATGTCATTCTCCGCTAGGCGGGCCGGTATATCGTTACGACACGTCTTAAAACAATTCCGGGCAATCGGAGCGTCGGATTTGGAGTTTTCCAAAGCCAGTAAAAACGCCGGCGAATCGCTTGAAGACACGCTGTTCATCGCTGTCATGGGCAGCGATGACGACGGTCATAATCGCATAGATGAGGCAGTTGCTAACGGCTGCATCGCAATCGTTGCAGAACGATTCGTTACTGCCCCTGTGCCAGTATTTCTCGTGGACGACACGCGTCACGCATTTCAATCCATTGAACGCGAGCTTCTTGGCGATCCGGCATCGCAATTGCACACAGTCGGCATCACGGGAACATATGGAAAGACTGCATGTGCCAACATCTTGCATCACGTTTTGTCATCCGACTTGAATACCGTTGGATTGGTTAGCGACCTTTCTGTGTATGATGGCCACGACACGACTGAGGGATGGTTTCGCAACTCAGATGACGACTCTTTTTCAGGGCCTCTTCATCAAATGGTGCGACACGGCTGTACGCATGCAATACTTGAATGCCACAGTGCCGGGCTTGCCAACCAAACATATAAATCTGTTTCACTCGATGCAGCCATCATTACGCGCATTCGCAACGCTCATTCATCACTGCACGGAACCCTCGCCAATTACCGTCGCGCCAAAGCGAGGATATTGGAACTGTTGAAGCCAGAGGGTGTCGTCATACTGAATTCAGATGACCCCAATACCCGTTTTCATTTACCTCGAATTAGCAACCCTGCTCTGACAATCGGAATACACACGGATGCAGATATTACTGCCCACGACATAATACACGCCCATAACGGTACATCTTTTACGGTAGATGCTGGAGGGCAGCAGGCGATGATCTCGCTACCGTTGCTCGGGACACACCACGTTTATCATGCATTACAAGCAATCGCCTTGAGCCTTACCACCGGCACGGATCTGGACAGCATTGTGAATCGCTTATCATCCCTACCCGGACCAGCTGGACATATGCATCCCGTTGAATCAAATAGTGACTTTGACGTCTATGTAGATGTTGCCAACTCGGCTGACACGCTGTCTATGGCGATGGAGTCATTGCGAGCGATTACTGCAGGTCGCCTGATCGTCATCTTTGGGCCCGATGGCGACACTACGCCTGGGGAACGCCGCCATATGGGAACTGTAACCGAGCGCCTATCCGATATCTGCATTTGCACAGAAAACAACACCATGGATGTCGAGTTTTTGGATATTGCCCACGACTGCATGGATGGCTTTGAACATCCAGGTCGTTTATCAGTCATCCCAAGTAGAATCCATGCGATTGACTGGGCTCTTAGCACTGCAGAAGCGGGCGACACCATTCTCATTGCTGGCAAGGGATTTAATACACTCCACCATGTGGGAAGTGTCGTACAGGAATTTGATGATATTTCCATAACACAAATGCTCATTCGCGAACCGAATCTATTTGCAACTGAGGACGATACACGTTGACACTTCGCACCGCCCGTTTTAGCCTACTTTGATACGCCGTTATCCACTTCCACCCTCTCAGTGACGGGTTCATACGGGCAGCAACATGGAACACTCGGGCCTTCAACATCCCTCCGCTATTGTCACCGGCGCCTCTCGTGGCATTGGAAAAGCCGTCGCTAAACAACTAGCGGCGGATGGATACGGCGTAATCGTAAACTATTTTCGAAGTTGCGATGCCGCAGACGCCACAGTATCTGAAATAGTTTCAGATGGTGGGAAAGCCGTCGCGATACAGTCGGATATCGGAGATCCGGAGGCACCACACACGCTAACCAGAGCGGCACTCGAACATTTTGGTCCTCCATCAGTATTGATAAACAACGCCGGCATCACATCACAGGGGCGACTGGACATCCTAGAGGCTTCGGTCGAAAGTTGGGATCGAGTCTTCGACACCAATCTTAAAGGCGCGTTCTTTTGCGCTCAGGCCTGCGCAAATCTAATGATCGAGCATCGCGTGAATCCTGGCTACATTATTAACATGAACTCGATTTCATCATATGCCGTCTCCACGAACCGAGCGGACTACTGCATAGCAAAATCCGGCATGCATATGATGACAAAACTCTTCGCCACCCGACTCGCGGAAGAACACGTACTTGTGTACGAGGTATGTCCCGGTGTAATCGAAAGTGACATGACAGCTCCAGTTAAACAGAAATACGATACATTAATCGACGATGGCTTATCCCCGATTCGTCGCTGGGGTACCGGCGACGACGTCGCGAGCGCCGTCTCCATGTTAGTTTCCGGTGCACTACCGTTTACTACGGGCGAACGCATAAACATCGACGGTGGATTTCACATTAGGCGTTTGTAATGGAAAAATGGCTCATCCTTGGTTGGTCGGAAACCATTGCACAGGTTGCAAATGCGGTGGCAAGTTCGCCGGTTAGAGAGATCACTGGCGTCATCACGGAAAAACAGGCTCTCGACCCCTCTTACCCGTTAGTTGACTTCCACGGCTTGCCGGAAACAATTCTTCTTCAACATCAACCTGATGTAGTAATTTGCGGTCCGCACGAGGCTTTTGACTTTGCTCCGATCGCAAGAATTGCAGTCCAGTCAGAGACAACGCTTATTGTTGAACACGGTAATTTTGATTCTATTCTCTCATTTGAACTGGAGATGCTTCGTCACGAAGCCACCGGAACAATTCAAAGCGTGTTTCCTTTCTCGGATACGCAGGCATTCTCAGAATTTCGTAAACTCGTCCATGGCGAGGACATAACCCACCTAAGTATCGAGGAAAAATCAGAGGGAAGCTTTACTATCGACGAGGCGGTGCAGAAATTTGCAAAAATTCACCCGGCCGTCACATCCCTCCAAGGTCCTTCGGTCCAAATCAATGCCGTGACAACCGAAGACGCAACAGACGGCTACTTTCGCACTATTCTTGTAACGGTGACAAATGAGTCCGGAAGCATTGCCACCTGGTGCCTTACGCCATCTAACAGCACCACATCGATCGAATTCACTGTTAAGACACCTAAGCTAAGTCATGTCCTCTATTCCAGTACAAACACTACGACCATCGATGATTTGGAAATAGAAGATCCAACATCGTTAGAGCAATCAGTACTAAAACGACTGTTACACCCTTCATCAGCAGATAACACCTCCCTGAGTTGGATGCGCTCCGCAATAACAATGGATACTGCGGAGACTATTCCGGTTAGCATTCGCCGCAAGCGAAATATACCGATTCACGGTGAGCTTCCCACCGAACACGACACATTCAAGGGAGTGATGTCGATGGTAGGTTGCTTTACGTTGCTTCTCATCCTTGGCATCATCTTTTTATTTGTTTTGGTAGATGTGTACTATCTGCCGACATATCGGCAAGAGGCCAGTGATCTAATGACCGATCAATCCCATATGACACCGGCCAATCGGACTCCTTTCTTCCTACGGATCTGGCCGGTCTATCCATTGGTCGTGCTCTTATTAATGCAGTTTCTACGACGCTGCATTCGTCCCAGAGATTAGATCACCCCCCTGTTAAAGGATGCGTTTTTTGCGGATTTGGAAGATTATGCCGTGAAGTCCCCAAACGCAAACCGCCGAAGAAAAGACATAGGATTGTCTGTTTGTTGTACTTTTTTATCGTCAGCCTATGTGCGCGCCACAACGTTACAAATTCTTAATTTGCGCGTACTTTCTCGCATTTGTCAGCGTAATCACGGGGAATTCCTACGGAAACGGTCCCGAGTTGCGCCGCACCGCTTTGGTCAAAGCAATTTCAAAGACTCTACCGGCCACAGTAAATATCTACGGTAAAAAAAAGGTCGAGGTAGGTTCTAGCATTGTTGGCAACGTTAACCATCGCGAGGTCAACGGCATGGGCACCGGTGTAATTCTCGATGAGAGTGGTCTTATCCTGACCAACCACCATGTCGTTGCGGATATTGATCGAATCCATGTGAAGATCAGCCCGTCAATCGAATCGCCTACGCATGAATTTATAGCATCTGTTGTTGCCTATGATGCACAAAGCGATCTCGCATTAATTCAAATTAGGACAAACCTCGAACTTCCTGTAATTCAATTCGGTACTTCAAGTGATATTTTGCTTGGCGAGCCAGTTGTCGCTATCGGAAATGCCTATGGTTACGAGGACACAATCACTCGTGGAGTAGTCAGTGCTAAGAAAAGGCGTGTTCAGCTTAACGATGAGCAATACTATGAAAACCTATTGCAGACCGATGCAAGTATTAACCCAGGAAACTCTGGTGGACCACTAATCAACATTCTAGGTGAAACCATAGGGATTAACGCAGCTGTAAGAGTAGGTGCTCAAAGTATAGGTTTTGCAATTCCCACGAACGATGCATTGCGAGTGGTCGATAACATGCTG
>JAKUOW010000218.1 GCA_022451045.1 Pirellulales bacterium
TCCAAGTTGTTCAATGCGGTCACGTTCTTTTTCTGCTGCGGCTGCAACGTCTTCGCCACCCTGATCTACTTGCCGACGATACTTCTCGTAATAGGCGAAGATCTCTGGATCTCCTGCACCAAACGGCCCCATTCGCAAAATATTATCAAATTCATCCAAGGGGGCGGTGAAGATTATCTCTGCGCCCTCTTCGACATAACTCCACGTTTTGTCGACGCCGCGCATGAAGCCATCCCACCAGTCTCCGACATTTTCGTTGAGCTTTTGAACCTCTACCCTGAAATCCATCAGTTTTTTCGCAAGTTCGTGCGTCCATGTTGTCCAAGCGTTCGATATCCCTTTCATCATCTCAGTAAAGACCAGCTCTACGCCTGCGCTTAGGATTTCCGCTGCAAGTTTGATATTGCCGGTTTGCAGGGCGGCGGTAATGCCTTCGACCATCTCGCCGGCATCATGTTTGGCCTTTTTAAATGAATTGGCAAGACCCTCGCCAAACACTGATATAAGGCCGATGACCAGAGTGAGTGTCGCGGCGAGGCCAGCGATTGTTATCGCATTAAAACCAGTGAACACGGCCATCGTTCCAAGGATGATAGCTTTGAGGGTTACCCATGCAGCGGTAAACACCGACATTGTGATCATGAGTATTTTTAAGACAATCGAAAATCCACTGATTGCGAATGCCGCGACTTTAAGAGCAGCGCCAAGTCCGAGTATGCTCGCGACGATCCCAGCCAGCGATACAAACAACGCGCCATTGGCTTTGATCCACGGCAGAATTGATTCGATAACAACACCCATTGCATCTGCTGCGTTTGACACCATTGGGCCAATGGCCTCACCAATGGTCGTGAAGACAGAAACAACTGACTGCTTGAGTTTATTCCAGGCAAACGCCGTCGTCTTAGACATCTTACCAAACGCTTCTTCGGCCGCGCCGGTTCGGTTCATCATAAAACCGAGATCTTCCTCCAAGCCTTCCGTATTGGCAGTGAGAGTCAAAGCAGCAGCGGCTGCACGCACATTGGGAAACAGTTTGGCCTGCGTCTCTGTATCGAGTTTTGAGATGCGTTTTATAAAGCCGAGAACGCCTCCCCAGGTTTGAAGAATCTGCGTATTCATCTCTTCGCCAAAGATTTCGGAAAACAGCTTGGCTGATTCTTTCGTTGGACGGATGATACTGCCAATGAACTGACGCGTAGCCGTCACCGCAATCTCAGGCTGAAGACCGGCTCGGGTGGTTGTAGCGAGAATCGCACCGAGTTCGGTCAGTTCGACTCCGGCCAGAGCGGCAAATGAGGTGGTTTTTCCAATGAACTGGGCCAGGTCATTGAACTGCAGTTTACCTCGCTTGACGGTGGTAAACAGTACGTCTGCGACATCACTCGCTTCGCTGGCGTCCATTCCGAAACTGTTTAAGACCGTCGTGACGGCATCAACCGCCGTTGCTGTGTCGGTTAGCCCTCCGACCGCTGCTTTGGCCGATACGCTTAACACCGACAGTGCATCCGCTGGGGCAATAGCTGCTGAGAGAATGTCATAAAGACCGCGTGCTATATTCTGGGTTGAGTCACCG
The DNA here is from genome assembly GCA_022451045.1 of Pirellulales bacterium. GTDB lineage: Bacteria > Planctomycetota > Planctomycetia > Pirellulales > Pirellulaceae > UBA11883. Next base: position 1,577 of record JAKUOW010000218.1, read on the forward strand.
AATTCGCGACTCATATCGAGCACGGTATTGCTAAACTTCTGCATGTGCTGTTGAGGTTCATCAAGCATAGTCGACACTTCGGCCATCTGCTTTTCAAAACCTGCATACGCTACTGTGGCTGCAATAAACGGTGTCGCAAACATCGCTCCGGTTGCGAGCATGCGGTTAGCGACGTTGTTCATCCTTGCGGAGAACCGTGCGAGTTTACGCTCGACAGCGTGCATACCCGTTGTCACTTTGTCGCGTAACGTCAACTCAACATATGCACCACCGGCACGAACAGTGGACGGATTGGATGGCGATTGCCTCATTTAATTGACTCCTGTGCCCGCGCGATGATGGTATTTTTTAGACCCTGATTAAGACCGCTTTTTGCAAGGAGCGTCGGCAAGGTCACGCTGATCACCTGTTCAAACGCCGGACGCATATACGGTCGTGCTTTGTAGCGAACAACCATTGTGCGGCGATGTTTCGGCCCAATGATGAGCCTGCCCTTATCATCTTTTTTCCAGTTCTGGTTCATCGTTTGTGAACCACCGTATTCAAGCAGCGCCGCAATGTTTCTGGTGCGTGGTAGTGGGCCAATAGAAACTGATAGGCTGTTCATATCGACTCCGAAGCTGATCGCTTTACGCAGCACCGGATTAACATGTGCAAACGGCGGGTTGCCAGGTTCGCTATAGGCCCAGCGTTTGTAGACTTCGCCGTTCCACCAGATGAGCTTTGGATCAGGCTTTCGCTTTCGGCGGTATCTCTGATTACGTTTAGCGGTGGTGTGAACACCGCCACCAAACTTAAACAGCAGCATCTCATATTTCCTGTCGAGCTGTCGGACGGCACGATCCTGCTTAAACACGACCTTATCCATTTTCATCGACAGGCCACGGCCGGCTCTGCGGGCAGTGTTAATGCTGCGTGCAGTGTTACGCACCACAAAACGACTCGCAGTGCTGTGCGAAAACGACGAGTTTGGAAGACGCTTGAGTTCTTCGTGAATATTACCCATCTGCATCGCCTCTGAGCAGTATTTTTAAATTAGTGATGTCACCTTCGGCATCAGCTTTCCTACGCTGCGTTTTTCGATACGGATGAAAATCAATGGCCGTCATCTTACGTGCATTCTTGGGCGAATTAATATTGACCAAAAGTGCCATCAGACTCGCTGTTTGATCCCAATTACTAAGCTCTCTGGCTTCGCGCATTTGCGAAAGTTCCCGCAGCGTAAACCGCCAAGGTTCTATTCCGCAGACTCCTGCACAAGTCCAGATGAGTTTCCAGGCGTCTTCTGCGAGATGTTCGCCAGTGCCTCGTCGTACTGCGCTTCCATCACCGCTTCCAGATCCTCGCTCATCACCTTGGCTATCGCCTCGGTCTGCTTGTCTCTGGCGAGCGTGTAACCGATTTTCCACGTTTCCCGCAACAGCTCGCCCTGTTTTGGGTTCGGGGAAAAATCCGCAAGACTTTCAACGAGTGCAACGATTGCCTGCTCGACGACCTCACCGGCCAGCGATCTGCCGAAGTCCTCATCCGAAAGCCCTCGTTCCTCGGCCTGGTCTTTACAGATCAGGTACAGGATGTCGATGGCTCGGATCAGGTCACCGGCAATCTCGCTTACCGTTTCCATCACATTTGGGTTCACCAGGTCAACGCCCAGTTCATCACGGACGCGTTTACAGGCCAGCACATTAATTTGCACTGTCCATTTGCGTCCTTCCGTATCCTTAAAACTTGCCATGTTGTTTATCGCCCTTTCGTTTTAATTCATTAGCTGATGGTTACCCACGCAGGTGCAGTGGAGCTGTAAGCCGTTTCAATTGTGACATCAACGGTCATTGCGTCTTCAAGCCCTTCGTTGATCGTAAAACCAGTCACAGTGAAGTCTGCTTCGAGTCCCTGCGTCTCGGATGTAGCACGATCACCATCGTAGATGCCAAATTTAATCGTGCTGTCGTCTGCATCGTCTGCAAGAAACGCGTCCATCACAGCTGTAAAGTTGTCATCCTCGGTGTCGTAAACCATCGTGAAGCTCACGCTTCCGTTTCTCAGCGTTGCGACACTCTGACGCCAGCCATTACCGCCTCGCGTAGTGACATCGCTCGTTGCTTTATCCAGGTTCAGGGTGACGTTTTGACAATTGTCAAATTCATACCATGTGCCGGACGCTTCGCGGTACATTTTCGCATTTAGGCCAAGTACAAAAGCCATTTTCCTACCTCACTTTCAAGTAGTTGAGTTGCACGACTTGTAAAAACTCGTGGTTCTCATTTAATAATTCGATGTCGAACACCGGCTCGATGGTTGCTCCGAGGTACGCAGCGCCTGCCATCGTCTGACGGTCGAGGCTCTCCACTACTTCTTCTGCAAATTTCAGCGAGCTTGAAATGTCCGGGTCTTCGGCCGGCGTAACCGGAATCCGAATCACCATCGCCAGCGTAAAAACGTGTTGGTTTTCACCGCGTGCGATGACGGTTAACTGTTCACTGGTTGGGTAAATCGTGATCTCAGCACTCGATAGCTCTTCACGCTCAAAGTCAGGCAGATAGGTTCTGCTAACAGAGAACGTTTGTGAGAGCGATTGAGCTGTCAGGTGCGTAACGGCCGCGTCAACAACCTGGGTGAGCTGCGAGTTTGACACTAAGCAGTCTCCCGAGTGTGAACACGAAGCACCTGGTGGTAAGGGTCGCAATAACGGAAAACGCGATCACCGGCGGCCGGCGTCACTGGACGTGTGGTTTCCACGCCGCCGACCGTCTCGGTAATCACATCTCCACGCTCTGGAAGTACAGGAGTACCGCCAATGACAAGATCATCGGCCGGAAACATAAAGTCCCGGCTAATTGAACTTTCCATGTACCCTTCGCCATCGCTTCTGACGAAATTCGTTTCACCAGGCACGGCTCGTACCAAAACACTTCTCTCGCCGCGCGTGTAGCGTATCTCTACGCCGGCGGCGGTCTGAAGCGTTTTAAAGTTCGAGCTGATATGCGTGGCTAGTGACATTTAGATCAGTGCCTCAGTTGATGAGATCTGATCAGTGACGATAATCGGCACGCCGAAAGCCTCTGCCGGATACGGTGCTGGAGCGCCGGTGGCATTGGTGGCTGTACGCGAATTCTGCAGCTGGAACAGTGAGCGACGATTCATCGCCAGCATGTTCGGCCCACGGCCGGCTGGGAATTTGCTCAGTGCTTCAGCGATCAGTGCATCGGTCAAACCTTTACCGGAATCTTCGGTAATGTTTGCGATACGACCGGCAGAGTAGCTGCTACCGTAGATCAAACCACAGTAGCCGGTGACGGCAGTGTAGTAGCTAGGGAATGTACCGGCGCTTGAACCGCTGGTTCGCACGATGGTCGTATCCTTCGCTTCGATCACGCCTTCGTTGCCCCACGCTACCTGGCAATCGTTGAATCCACTGCGGATGAGATATACAGACGAGCCTGTATCACTGGTTTCACCGCCCGCCGAGATGACGGTTTCGTCCGAGGTAGAATTAAGTTCATCAGAAAGTGATGCAAACCCGTTTGAGCCGTTATCACCGTTAATGAGTTCGTCTTCGATTTTTGCCATCATGGCCTGCATGTGATTTCTCATTTGCAGTGCGATGAAAGCAGCAGCGCCAAGGCGATAGCCTTCAGCGGCAGCAATATCGATATTAAAACTCGCATCGGCAATGGCGAGATCAACACTGACCTGGGTGTATGTCGCCACGTCATTGTCCACGCCATCATTGAGGGCTCTGAAGCCAACTGACGGGTCAGCAGTTTGCTTCATATAGAGTAATTGCGTACCTGGCACGCTAAATGCGCTCAGGGCAGCAAGAACCGGAGCGTCGTTAAGCACGTCGCTCACATCAAATTCAAGGTCTGATTCGTTGAACTGAATCAGTTGTGCACTTGTATAATAATCGTCAGCCATTTTTAAAGTTCCTTATCGGGAGGGAAGGGTGTTTCTACAGGGATTTGGTTTCGAGCTGTTTTTCAATCCGGCCAGCCAGGTGGGCTACCAGATCATTTGAAACGCCGTTTTTCTTGAAGCGTTCTGCACGGTCTCGTGCGTCACGAACCTCGGCATCTTCAGCAGCAGAAAACGCAAGGGGCTTCGACTCAGCGTCAGCGGTCACAGCCTGACGAAGTTTTTCGTTTTCGTCGGTCAGCTCGGCAACCCGCTCAGTCATTTCAGCGAGGCTCAGTGCGTAGCATTCAGCAATCGATTTGCCGTCGATGAACCAGACAGCTCCGATTTCACCAAACAGCTCGATATACCGGCGTCCGTCATCAGCACTCAGTGCGGCAGCTTCCAGAGCCGGCTCTGCGGCTTCGATGTCCTGCTCGGTGGCGTCATCACTTTCACAGACCTCATCGACCTGCTGCTCATCGGCCTGAGCTTCCTCGGCAGCGTCTGTTTCCAGCTCATCTACCGTCTCAAGTTCGCTTTGAGCGACTTCCTGAAGTTCTTCGTTTGTGTTTTGGTCGTCAGACATATTTGTCTCCTTGAGATTAATAACGCGTTCACCTTGA
>JAKUOW010000219.1 GCA_022451045.1 Pirellulales bacterium
GGCCCCTTCTGATTACATGCCCCGTGCGGTATCGGACGACAAGCTAAAGAAGACGGGCGCACCGATTACCTTGCAACTCGTGGAAACACCTGACATCATCGCCACTCTTGCCAATGATAAGCGACCGGAACAAATCGTCATCGGCTTCGCGCTTGAAACAAGCGATCACCGTTTCCAAGCACTTCGCAAACTGGAGGAAAAATGTTGCGACTATATCGTCTTAAACGAACCTACGGCCATGACTTCCGATGAGAACACGGTGCGCATCTTCGGTCAGAGCGCTGAGGAGTTACTTTCGATGTCCGGCCAAAAATCGGAAATCTCTAACGCCATTTTAGAACTCTGTTTCAAGCCTTCTTGAACATCGGTCTCTGTTGTACTGTTTGTTGTCTGACCTTTCTTAGGTCCCCGACTGTTTGTTACCAGCTAGAGCCTTAAAATGGTATTCAATACAACCAAAAAGACGCCACGACTTATGCCCAATCACACCGACGACAGGAATAGTCAAAAATGACCACTAACTACACAAGTCTCCCACTCCCCCAAGGATCCGCCGGAGCAACCATCGCAACCAGCCTTGCTTTCACCGAAGGCCCTGCGGTGGATGTAAACGGCGACCTCTATTTTTCCGACATCCTGAACAATCGCATCATGCGGTTGACTACAACTGGTGAACTGAGCGTTTTCCGCGAAGTCAGCAACCGCACGAACGGCCAGACGTTTGATCAACAGGGACGTCTTTATCACTGCGAAGGATCGGAATTTGGTCCAGGTGGCGGGCGTCGCGTCACCCGTACAACCCTCGCATCTGGTGAGTACGAAGTATTGACCGAATCCTACGACGGTGCACGTTACAATTCCCCGAATGACATTTGTGTAGACGGTAATGGATTTATCTATTTCACCGACCCGTGTTATGGCGATCGCTCCACCATGGAGATGCAGGAAGAAGGCGTGTACCGGATAAATCAAGATGGCACCGTCACTAGAATTATACAACAGCCTGATATCGATCGCCCCAACGGCATTGCCGTCACTCAGGATAGCCGACACCTATATCTAATAGACAGTTGTCCAACATTGGGTGGAAACAGAAAGGTATGGCATTTTGATCTGGACGACCTTGGAAACCCATCAAACCAGACGCTCGTATATGATTTTGGCGAAGGTCGTGGTGGAGATGGTATGCGACTAGATAGCGAAGGCAATATTTATGTCGCCGCCGGCATCATGAATCCACGTGGTGAGCATGAGACCAGAGAAGTTCCACCCGGAATCTATGTCATTAGCCCTTCCGGAGAATTGAAATCCCGCATCCCCATAGGTGAAGCCGTGATTACAACCCTTGCGTTCGGTGGTGTTGACGGAAAAACGATCTACGTTACCGCCGGCAAGACGATCTACCCCGCCCGTGTCCCCAGTCCGGGTCAGGTCAGCTACCCAAACTGGAGCGAATGATGTCGAAAAAGTTACTCCTTTATCCGGCGATAGACCTTGAACGGTATTCTCAAATTCTCGATCTCGATGTTGATTTAAATATTATCAATGCAGAATCGCTGGAGGAGGCACAATTCCATATTACCGATGCGCGAGGGTTTTACGGGAAGATCACTCCAGAGCTACTAACCTTGGCAGAAGAACTTACCTGGGTGCAGTCGCCAACTGCGAGCCTCGAACATTTCGGGTTCGACGAATTGATAGATCACCCATGTACTCTTACTAACATGAAGGGTCTGTTTTACGACGTTATTGCAGACCATGTGATGTGCTACGTGCTAATGTTTGCTAGGCGAATGCATCTTTATATGCGTTCCCAATTCGAAAGCAAATGGTCACCCATCGGCGGCGAAGACGCACGCAGCAGCTTCACCGTTGGACCCGGTGCTGTCACCGGAATGGATCAGGCCCATATGCATGTAGCCGATTGCACCATGGGTGTTGTCGGCTGCGGAAGCATCGGTGCGGAGATTTGTAAGCGTGCAAGCAACTTCGGAATGAAGGTGATTGCGGTTGATCCAGACGTCTCAGATGCACCTTGCGGTGTCAACGAATTACGTGGGCCCGCCGAGCTTCCGTGGCTACTGGAGGAATCCGATTTTGTGGTGATCGCTGCGCCACACACTCCAGAAACCGAGGGGTTATTTGACGACGCGATGATTGCACAAATCAAACCTGGCGGCTACTTAATTAACATCGGACGCGGGGTAATAGTCAAATTAGCGGCGCTATCCGCAGCATTAGAAAACGGCCACCTCTCGGGTGCCGCTCTTGACGTTTTCGAAACGGAACCATTACCAGCAGACCATCCGCTGTGGGCGAGAGAGGATGTAATACTTACACCTCACGTCGCCGCCTGTTCCGTCCGGGTGCCGGAACGGCACCTCGAGACGCTGTTAGAAAATATACGACGTTTCGCGACAGATCAGCCATTGTTAAATGTCACAAATAAAGCAAGATGGTACTAGAGACTCCTAAGGTACGGTACTGATTTGCTAATCCTCTCTTAAAACTCTAGGCCATGGCTGTAGAAAAAGCATCACACAAAACGTTGAAAGGAACTTACTCCTTCATTAGCCTCGGCTGTCCGAAAAATCTCGTCGACAGTGAACGCATGCTTGGCTTGTTACAACTAGATGGTTACGAGTTAGTGGAAGATCCAAAGGGTGCAGATTTCGCTGTCGTAAACACGTGTGGCTTTATCGAACAAGCTCGCGACGAATCCTATGCAGCAATTGACGAAATGCTCGCTCTTAAGAAGGGTGGAGATCTTAGAGGCGTAGTTGTCTCCGGATGTCTCGCGGACCGACAAAAAGAAGAACTTCTAAACGAACGCCCAGAGATCGATTCCCTTGTGGGTGTATTCGGACGCGATGAGGTCACCCGAATTGCAGACCGCTTAATCGGCAATCTAGACGAACAACAGCACGTCTTCCGCCCCGCGCCAATCCGAGCCTTGAACGATACTGAACGTCTAAGGATCACACCACAGCATTTTGCCTATCTGAAAATATCTGAAGGATGTGACCGGTTGTGCACCTTCTGCGACATCCCCAGGATGCGAGGGAAACACGCAACAAAGCCCATCGAAGATGTACTGGCCGAAGCGAAACAACTTGCTGACGATGGCGTCAAGGAACTCATAATTGTCGCTCAGGACACCACCTATTATGGCATGGATCTCTACGGGGAACCTCGTCTGAAAGAGCTTCTTGATCAGCTTGAAACGGTGGAAGGTATCGAGTGGATCCGATTGATGTATTTCTATCCGATGTATATCACAGACGAGTTAATCGCTACGATATCCCAATCACCGAAGATAGTACCTTATATAGACATGCCATTACAGCACATCAACGACAATATGCTCAGGCGCATGTCTCGCCGCGTAAATAGAGCAGACACTATCTCCACAATCAATCGTTTGCGCGATGGCATAGATAGCTTAACCCTCCGCACAACACTCATTACCGGATTCCCCGGGGAGACCGATGAGGAGTTCAACGAGCTTCTGGATTTTGTGCAGGAGACCCAGTTTGATCGACTCGGGGCGTTCACTTATTCATACGAGGAAATGACCCCATCCGCCAAAATGGACGAACATATTGCCGAAGAGGTAAAGGTAAGTCGCATGGATGCAATCATGTCCGCACAGCGCGACATCATGCAACAACTTAACCAAGACAAGGTGGGTACAAAACAACGAGTAATTATCGACAGGCCCGTTCCAGACGAAATCAACGCTTACCAAGGGCGCAGCCAGGCCGACGCACCTGACATTGATGGCACTGTCTTTGTTACATCACACGATGTTGAATTATCCCCCGGCGATATAGTTGACGTCGAAGTTGTTGCCGTCACTGGCTATGATTTGGTGGGAATAACTGTATAGTCATTTCGCTTAAACTTACAATAACACCTCAACTCCTTGCATCTAGATATTGCGATGGCCACTGATTCTCGACAAATATTTAATGTGCCAAACCAGATTACTATGCTGCGTTTAGTACTCAGTGTTGTTGTCTTCGTCTTAGTTCCACTCGAGTTGTATATCCCCGCTTTGATAGTCTTTGCCGTTGCTGCTGGAACTGACTGGGTGGATGGATATTATGCACGCAAATACGATCAGGTCACGCAACTAGGGAGAATACTGGATCCGTTTTGTGACAAGATAATTATCTGCGGTAGCTATATTTTGTTGAGTGTCCAAATGCGAGACATCCAAGCGGACTCCTTTGGCCTCTCCGTACAAATTGCCGGCTGGATGGCCGTGGTCGTAGTCGGTCGAGAACTACTAGTGACGGCGCTGCGCGGATTTATAGAACAGCACGGAGGTGACTTCTCTGCAAAGTTCTCTGGAAAACTTAAAATGGTTTTCCAGTGTGCTGCTGTGATTGGCTCTCTTGCAGTATTATCCAACCCCACGGAATCGAGTGATCAGCTGAGGGCGACTACATTACTCCTTATTTGGCTGAGCGTTGTCTCTACGATTTATACCGGCATTATTTATATCCAAGCCGCTATAAAGACGATTGGAGACTTCAAATCCTCTGATAATGCAACAGCCGCTAATGACTAGATTTAGATGCCGGGCGAACCTACCACATCACAAATTTTGCAATCGCTAATTTTCTTTGGTGCAATCTTCGTTGCACTGCCATGGTGGTTTGTCGTATCAAGTGCACTCAGACGACACACACCTGTTTTCCCGCATACTGCTAAGTGGGAATCGCAATTTGATCTCTTAGATGTAATCATCATCATTTTCGCAAGCGTCCTCCTACCGTCGTTTTTCTTGCTTCCAAAATTGATTTTGGTTAGCGGTAGCAACCCTGATTTACAAATCACATCCGGTTCTATGCTGCTTGTATCCGCCACAAGCTCAGTAGGGGTTCTGATTGGTACGATCCTGGCAGCTTGTTCTATGCTCTTGCGACACGGTTCCTTATCGAGCGTTCGACTCACTCCAATGCCGTTGATGACTCTAATCGGCATTTCACTGGTGGCAATAGTCCTGTTCATTCCGTTGACTTACATCGCCAATGGCATCGTTTCTTTGCTTGTACCTTACAGCCATCCCTTGCTTGAGAGTCTTAGTACTCAGAGATCTACTTTCTCCCTGTGGCTGGCAGTCTTTAGTGCTGTAATTGTTGCCCCGATTTCAGAAGAATTCATGTTTCGCGGTGTGTTGTTCGGTTTTTTCCAACGTATCGAACGGTACTTTACGACCCGCATTGGCACACCGCTCGTATCCAATGGTATATTTAGTCGCTCGACACGAAACTTACCTTACTTTGCAATATTGGCCTCTGGCCTCATTTTTGGCCTTTTGCACTGGGGACATGGAGCCGCGTGGATTCCGCTTTCCCTACTGGGAATGGCTCTCGCGTATTTAACACACCGAACTGGAAATCTATTACCGGCCATTGCAGTACACATGACCCTTAATGGTTTCAGCACAGTTATACAGTTCACAGTCTGAGATTCACAAAAACAGGAAGGATTACCATGCCCGTTGGATTTGCAATCGTTGGATGCGGCATGATCGCCGACTTTCATGCCAAGGCCATAGCCGATATCCGGGGGGCACGCCTCGTTGCTTGCACAAGTCGAAACCCAGATAGTAGTGATCGATTTGCAAAGGCGCAAAACTGTCGCTCCTACCACGATATCCGCGATATGTTAAACGACTCGCAAATAGATGTCGTCACGATTTGTACTCCAAGTGGGGCACATATGGAACCAGCAGTTGCGTCAGCCAATGCCGGAAAACACGTGATAGTGGAGAAGCCACTGGAAATCACACTAAAACGTTGCGACAAGATTATTCAAGCCTGCAAAGCAAATCGAGTTACGCTCAGCACAATATTTCCTTCCCGTTTCCACAAGTCTTCTCAATTAATGAAACAAGCTACTGACAAGAACAAGTTTGGCCGGATCACGATGGGCGATGCTTATGTCACGTGCTTTCGTACACAGGAGTACTATGATAGTGGTGCCTGGAGAGGAACATGGAGTCTTGATGGTGGTGGAGCGCTGATGAATCAGGCTATCCACAGTGTAGACCTGTTGTTATGGCTTATGGGCCCT
>JAKUOW010000022.1 GCA_022451045.1 Pirellulales bacterium
ACGTCGATTTTGCTTCATTTGGATTGCCGCGTCCAGTGTACATCAACCTGCTGCGCGACCCGCTGCGGATGCAGGTCTCCGCCTTCTACTTCTGGCAGCACTGCATCTGCCGCTTTTTCAACCGTTTTTGAGAAAGCTAAGTCAGCTGCAATTGATTCAAGCAATAAAAAAAGTGTTAGCGGGAATGCTCGATATCCAAACCTCAGTAAATACTTGAGCATTGTAGACACGGTAATAAAAGTCTGCTTTTGGATTGCGTTAGTTCTTTATTCCATAGTTCTTTTGGTCGGTTTTGTTGAAGCAATTACGATGTTGGGCAGTGCTACCATGGAAGCCCTCGGTATAATAGTAGGATTAATTATTGCAGCACCATTAATATTCTTGTGGCTGCTGTTTTGCAGGCTATGTGGGTATGCCAGTTCAGAATTAATTCGTGTCTTAATGGATATTGAAGCAAATACCCGTAGATAGAGATTTCAAGTAGGTATGCGATTGTGTGACACTTGAGACTTAGTCCCACTATCTAGAAAAAATGATCCACAAGGCAATCCTAGCTGAAGGTTCACCTGACCATCGACATAGATTGATGAGATACCGGAATGCAAAAAGGAACTAATTACCATTCTAGTAATAGTTAGCCTGTGTAGAGAACGTCCATTACGTTGCCTTCGCTAAGTCGCATTGGACGACCCTGATGATCGATAATCTCAGCGTGTGGGTTTATTCCCAGTGTGTTGTAAATCGTTGCACCCATATCATCCGGTGAATATGGAGTGGTGGTTGGGTAACCACCTTGATGATCGGACTTACCAATAACCTGCCCACCGCGAACACCACCACCTGCAAACAAAGCACTGTAAACATATGCCCAGTGGTCACGACCAGGGACGGTCGCATTTGGCAGCGTGGAGATTCTCGGAGAACGACCGAATTCTCCCACGACAACGATGAGCACATCATCGATGAGTCCACGTTCTTCCAAGTCTGTGATTAAGGCGCTAACTCCCTGATCAACGCCAGGAAGCAGATGTCCTTTGAGTCTTGGGAAATTCTCCACATGTGTATCCCAACTTTGAACATGCCCCATGTTGGCTTGTACAAAGGGTACGCCATTTTCAACCATACGGCGGGCGAGCAAGAGCGTCTGACCATATTTATTCCGGCCATATCGGTCACGCAGTTCATCGGATTCTGCGTGGATGTCACATGCCCCGGTGAGCTTGCCCGATGTGAGTAAATTGAAAGCCACGTCCTGTTGGCTGGTGAATTGTTGTTTACGAGCAAGCCGATCTAACGAACGTTTTTGAGAATTCAAGTCTTCCAACAGACCCTTACGGTTTTTCAGTCGACTGGTCGTCATTCCATCAATCAGCTGCACGCCGTCGACTTTGAATTCATCTGTGCTTGGATCAGAGTTGATAATCCATGGATCGAATTTTGGACCCAGAAATCCGCTATGTTGACCAGGCCACGTTAGTGGACCCTCAATTAATGGCAGTGGAGCAGTTACCTGACTAGGTAGACCGTTGACGGATGGACGCAAATATTCAAGCGCGCTTCCGTAACTTGGTCGATCAAGCCTCGAGAGTTCCTTGTCTTCATTTGCATTACCGCGGAAGACCTGCGCCACTCCTGTAAGTGCATGGTGCGTTGCCGAGAGATGCCGGTTATCCCGGTGTGCCATTGTTCGAACGATGGCAAACTTATCGGAGACTTTTGCTAAATGAGGAAGCTGATCTGAAAACAGCATGCCTGGCGTCTTGGTTTGTATTGCACCAAATTCACCCTTTGTTTCACTTGGACCATCAGGTTTTGGGTCAAACGAATCCATTTGGGGGCAACCGCCGGATTGGAGCACGAGAATAACGGACTTCGGTTTAGCGCCATTAGAGGCATTGGTCGCAGCGCTCACAATGCGCGGTAGCGTTAGTCCGAACAGAGTCGAACATCCTACGTGAAGCAGATCTCGCCTATCGAGACTTTTCATAATTGGTCTGCCTGATAACAAATCGAGCGTGGATTATTACATACTATTGACTGGCGTTTATTATCTCATGGAAGCCGCCATCTATTCAATATTATCGTCCTTAGTTTATTACTCTCTGTAGTACCCCATAGTGGTGGAGATTATCCGAACATGAACACTGCTAAGACAATAACACTGGCTATTCTGAGTGTGTTTTCTATGTTTTGGGGCAACTCCCAAGCAACCGGTGCAGAACCAGCAAATACACCAAATATTCTCTGGATTTCTTGTGAAGACATTAGTCCACACATCAGTTGTTTCGGAGATCCACATGCTATTACTCCCAACATTGACCAGTTGGCCAAAGAAGGTGTCAGATACACGAACTGCTTTACGACCGCGGGTGTATGTGCACCATGTCGATCCGGCATCATTACAGGCATGTATCAAACGACTCTTGGTACGCATCACATGCGATGCGTTGCCAAATTACCCTCATCGATCAAGCCGTTTCCGATCTATCTGCGAGAACTTGGTTATTACTGTACGAACAATTCGAAGACGGATTATCAGTTTTCACATCCTAAGACGACTTGGGATGCATCCAGTTCCAAAGCACACTGGAGAAACCGCGCAGACAAGAACCAGCCATTTTTTGCTGTATTCAATTTCACCGGGTGTCACGAAAGTGGAATTGCTTCCAAGTCCAAATACGAGTCGGTGACAAAGGTTCTCAATGCTGATCAGAGGCAAATTGCATCCAAGCTCACTACATTTCCTCCTTACTATCCGGACACTGAAATATGCCGCGAAGACTGGAAGAGAAACTACGAGCTCATTACAGCGATGGATCATTGGGCGGGGAATATCGTTAAGCAACTAAAGGAAGATGGGCTCTATGAAAACACGATCATTTTCTTTTGGTCAGATCATGGCATCGGCTTGCCACGAGCCAAGCGTTGGCTTTACGACTCTGGAACCCACGTGCCATTAGTTGTACGCATTCCCGAAGCGATGAGATCCGGTGGGCAGGGCGAAAGCGGGTCAACGACTGATGAATTGATTAGCTCCATCGATTTTGGACCAACGGTTTTGAATCTGGCAGGAATAGACATCCCGAATCACATACAGGGCCGGGCTTTTCTGGGTGACGACCTGACTACTAAACGCAAGTATGTTTATGGTGCCCGAGATCGGATGGATGAGAGGTATGACATCATTCGAATGGTTCGCGACAAGCAGTTCAAATACATTCGAAATTACGAACCGCTCAAGACGTACTATCAGTACATGAACACGCCGGAAAAAGGCGCAACGATGAAAGAACTACGAACACTTTTTGAAAGTGGTAATCTCGCAGCGATACCCGCAAGGTACTTTGCTGACACTAAGCCTGTAGAAGAGTTGTATGACACTCATGTTGACCCACATGAGTTAAACAATCTAGCCGCGAATCCAATCTACAGGGATATCCTGAGAAACATGCGCACGGTCCACCAGCAGTGGGTTGTCGAGTCGAGGGATCTTGGCCTGATTGCTGAGCCTATCTTGATAGAAAAGCAGAAGTTACTCGGTGACCAATACTCAATCCTCAGATCGTCAGACGACCCTACACTCGCCAAACGAGTGGCAACGGTGGCCTTAGCAGCATCCAGCGGCCCGGACGCTATCCCTGATCTGGTCGCGGCGCTTGATGACAAAGATCCTGCCGTGCGATTTTGGGGAGCAACGGGCCTCGGCACGATCGGTATGAAGGCATCCGCAACTCAGTCAAAACTGATATCCATGCTCGACGACTCATCAGTGGTAGTGCGAGTTGCTGCATCACGAGCGCTGTGTCGGATGAGCAAGCCTTCCGCTGCATTGGAGTGCTTAACGGAAGTGTTAACTATTGGAGCTCAGTGGGAGCGACTGCATGCCGCGATCGTACTTGATGAGGTCGATGACCAGGCGATCCCTGTACTAGCAGAAATGAAAGCTGCTTTGAAACCAAGGCCAGACTTATACGCCAATGGCAAATATGTAGTCCGAGTTCTAAATCGTGCCATCAATCAGCTTGAGGGTACCAGCAACACTGTGCCGTGAAGCTATTGCGGTAGTCTACTCCTGAAATCCGCCATTTTGATTTGATTGTGACGGGTCTCCTCCAAATGAACCACCACCGAAATGCACGTGAGTGGCATTAGTAGAGGAGTAGGGGTACATCGCACCGATCTCACGAAGAAAGCGCTCAACTTCGATATGAATGTCACTGGATTGTGAGACAATCAACATCCGGCCGCTCGCCTGAATCGATCCACCATATCGCCCTTTCCAGCTTACAGGCGCCACGGATTTCTTTATCAGCCTTGATAGCTGCTTCAACCTGGGGCCATCTATGATATCGGTTACAACTGTTTTGTTGATGTAGCTTCCCATTCCTCCAGGTCCGGCTGGCGCTGTGCCGAGTACCGTTAGACCGACGCGTCGATTGCTACTGCGTTCAGACTGCATTGTGTACCCCTGATTGTTCACGCGTGTCTTCGATTGCACAGCCATTTGCAACCTATAAACTCGTGTTGAGAAACTACCTAATCCTAAGGAGTTTATGGACCGAGGAATCGCTATCTCGTAAAGTGAGTTTAGGTAAGCGAGCACTTTATTCTGAATTGGCCAACTCTGCGAAATCGTAATGATGTGTCCCTGTGTTTCAATAACACCAGAACCACCTACGTCTTCCCACAACTCCGGATGGATTGTGGTTTGAATGGTATCGCACAGCTTTTCGACTCGTTCTTTTGTTGATATGGTTCCGTTTACGACCATTCCCATTCCGATGCCAGCGAGATCAGACACGTCGTAAATTCTTACCATGAGGTCTTGTTCAAGATGCTCCATGGTGGTGATTTCCCAACAACCACTGCGAAAGGTAAGGAAAAGATCGAGAGGCCGAAGTAAGACTTCCATTGCTGATTCGAGCCGAATTCTCTTCACACTGCAATTTACTGGTGTGTCGGTACCAATTCCTACTTCATCTAAAGCACGCAAATCAAGCGAGATCGGGAATCCGACCGATTGAGAAATGTGTAGTATGGCATCAGCTAGAGCAACATCGATGAATTCCAATGAGACATGTTTTTCCAAAGTGGAAAACGCGGCGATCTCGGCTTCTCTTTCAGAATCGCTTGTGTACGCCGAAATAAACGGAGTTCTACTGTCCAACTGTCCGGATGAGGATACCTGCCAAAGATCAACGCGGTCGGCGCGTGAATCAGGCTGGTCGGTCAAGTCGATGCGCAAAACGGGAGAAGGCTGTGATTCAGAGCCAAAGCGGTCGTCTGACGGATCTGCAAACGGATCAGTTGATTGCTGGGCAGCTAACCATGAAGGAGAGGCGAATAGACTGATGGCCAGAGGAATGAAAAGAAAAATGCGTCGCGTCATGGGTCTTATCGTGTTGCGGCAATGAAATCGTCTAACATCAGATGTGTTTTTGCATTATTTGCCCACAGCGGGTGAATGGCAAATGCTATTCGTTTCAGCACAAGCGCAAAAAAACACGCAGTAGCACAAATATTGTGAATACTGCGTGTTTGAATTCGTGGTCGTCGGTGGACTACTTGGCCAAGGCGGATTCGATTGCCTTGAGAACTTCCGGAGCATCCGGCTTGGTACGTGGCTCAAAGCGAGCAACAACCTTGCCATCTTTACCGATGACGAATTTCTCGAAGTTCCAGCTAACTTTACCGGCACCCTTTGGAGGTGTGTCTAGAGCGGTCAAGTGCTTGTAGAGTCCACAAGCTGTCTCACCGTTGACATCAATCTTTGCAAACATATCAAACGTCACGTCATACCGTTGCGTGCAAAATGCTTTGATTTCAAGATTTGTGCCAGGTTCCTGTTTTCCAAATTGATTACAGGGAAATCCCATGACGGAAAGACCTTTTTTATTGTACTTATCGTGAAGTGCCTGCAACTGCAGGTATTGGGGGGTAAGGCCTCACTTACTGGCGAGGTTAACAACAAGTAACACTCGACCTTTGTATTTGGATAAGTCAACTTCCTTGCCATCAATGTTCTTCATTTTGAACTTGAGGGCAGCAGGTGTGTCATCGGCAAACGCATGGCTTGCGACGAACATGGGCAGTAGCAAGGCTGCCATCCACTTCATCAATGTCATTTAGGGATCTCCCAGTTGAGTAAACACGTAGTAATTGATTGGTTTAGTTCAGTCTATCAGATGACAATCCCGAAGTGTTTGAAAACTGGTCTGATGGACTTACAGGACCTGCATTACGCAGTCACAGAATCGCTCGAGGTTTTCATCCGTTAGGCCAGCAACATTGATTCGTCCGCTGCCTACGATATAAATCGAGTGGTCATTTCTAAGGGTATCAACTTGCTCTTTGTTTAATCCAGAGAAGCTGAACATCCCGCGCTGTGATTGAATGAACCCGAAGTCAACCGGCGCATTGCGTTGCTGCATCGCCTTTACAAACTTATCCCGCATATCGTTTATGCGGTTTCGCATTTGAGCGACTTCGGATTCCCATTGCGAGCGAAGTTGTTCGTCACTTAATACGGTCGAAACAATAGCTCCACCATGTTTAGGTGGATTGCTGTAATTTGTTCTCACGGCGCGTTTTGCATGGCTTAGGGTTACAGGAGCAGTATTGTCGTCTTCTGAAACAACTGTCAAAGCACCAATGCGTTCCCCATACAAACCAAAGTTCTTGGAGAATGAACTGCAGACGATGAACTCTTTGCCACCCTGTCGAAATGGAATTAAAGCAGCGGCATCTTCTGTAATACCATTTCCAAATCCTTGATAAGCAAAGTCAACCAGCGGAAGAATACCGCGTTCATTGCATAGAGCAGCAACTTGCTCCCATTGTTCAGCAGTGGGGTCTACACCAGTTGGATTGTGGCAACATGCATGCAAACAGATTACATCACCGCCAGGAATCTGACTGATCGAGTCTAATAGCCCCTGAAAGTCGAGACCTGTGCGTGATTCATTCAGGTATGTGTATGTTTCTGTGTTTAAGCCTGCAGCATTGAAAACGCCACCATGATTTGCCCAGGTTGGATTGCTTAGCCAAATCGTCGATGCTCCAACCTTATGTTTCAAAAAGTCACCAGATACGCGTAACGCGCCGGTTCCACCAGGAGTTTGCAATGTTACGGCACGACCGCCTATATCCTCACCAAAGATAAGGTCTCTAACGAGTGGACCATACTCGGCAAGACCATCAATTCCAAGATACGACTTACTGTTTTCGTTCTCAATTATTCTAGATTCAGCCTGTTTAACACATTCCAGAATTGGTGTTGTTCCGGTGTCATCCTTATATACACCAACGCTAAGGCTAATTTTCTCAGGATTCGGATCATTCTTAAATGCTTCTGTTAATCCCAAAATGGCGTCAGGTGGTGCCATTTCCATTGCTTCAAACATGTCATCGACCCATTTGGTTTGGTCATTATTCTTTGGTTGATACGGCTATGATCTTATCGCAAGTCACCCATCGTGAATCTAATGCACGCATTGGAAAAATGAGCTAAAATCGTCCCTTCAACCTATCTGTAGCGGTTATAGCTGACAAGCGGACGAATCAACACAAGGCACAAGTCATGGAACAATGGCAACAACTCTTGCCGCAACAGGTAAACGAAGGCCCATTCCTGACGAGTTATACGTTGCCGGAATTGCAGTCGAGAATCAAATATCAGTGTCCGGTACTCCCAATTTGCTCACTTGGAACACCTGTTGAGTCACTGGCCGAACTTGGACCACTCGTATTGCCGCCGTTGTATCACGAAGCGCTTACGCCGGATCTCAAACGCAGTCTTATCGAGCGAATCGGTCAGTGTTTTCCATACTACGAAGGTACGCGTGCTCGTGGAGCATTGGAGTCGGATTTGGTTGTTGTCGAGATGCCAGTGAAGGAGTATGAAGCCCCATGTACTGGCCGCGTTGTTTGTTTTAGCGTCGATACAGCGGTGGAGGAACATGGTCCACATTTACCTCTAGCTACTGACACAATTCAGAGTTACGCCGTGTTGGATCAAATGCGGTTGCGGTATCCCCAGATCTATATTGCGCCACCAGTAGAGTACGGTCATTTAACCTGGGGATTGCCGTTTGGTATGAGCATCGATATTACACCGGGCTTACTGGTGCAGTACGTCGCCCATTTTACGGATGCCATTATGAAGTGGTTAAATCCATATGGTATTTACGTCGTCGACGTCCACGGATCGACTGTGCATAGAAATGCGATCCAGGAAGGCCTACGAATTAGTAGTTGTGATCATTATCGATTTAGGTGGTTACACGAACCGCTTATACAGTTCGCCGGCGAACGTGGTGATCAGCATGCCGGCGGCGTGGAAACTGCACTAGTCGAATGGGTATCGCCTGGATTGGTTGATAATAGAATCTGGCCGGAAAAGGCTTTGGAAATAGCCCGTGGTGAAATGTACATGGATCACGCAAATGAACTATCCGAAGATCTTGGTGCATTCATATCAGAAGTAGAGCAGAGCCAAGATTCAAAGAATCCGCTAAATGGTGTTGTTGGTGTGATAAACAACTATGAAGAGGTGGATGCACAAGACATGATGCAGCGAATGTGGGTGGTTGCATCTCGTGATATTGAAGAACTTATTGAATAGCTCTCGTCGCCCGTCGTCGCTACTAGGTACCTGGCCTAACGGCCATCCAGTTGCATGTAATTCAATTACTGTACGAGAGTTGCCTGGTCGAGAATTTCTGAAAGGTTGTTCTTGTCGATACTGCGGGCCAGTTCGTATCCGGCTGTGTTAAGTGAAAATTCACCACCCACATGGTGAATGATGATGCCTGCAGAACACAATTCTCGAAATGCATCCAGGAATTGAATTGTAATTTCAGGCGTCTTACCCCGAAACATCAGTTGTGTGTTGCTGTCGATCTCAACATAAACAGCAATCATGCGTTTGGATGATTCGAATTCACTGTTATTACCTTTTATCTCAATGATGCCCTGATCTTGAGCTGAGACAAGTATAGCCCTGGCTTGATCTCCAAGCTCGGGCAGGGACTCAGGTGGCTCGACGAGACGGTTAGCGCAGAGTTGTGCCATTGCGACGATAGTTGGCACACTTGCAGTTAAGTCATCCCAAGCACCGGCGGATCCGGCAACGGTTCCAAGATAGGGTGGTAGCGTCACGCGTTTTGTCTCTTCATGAGGGAGATAACATGTGCAAAATGGCTGCCAGAAATATGACAAAGTTGCCAATTACATAAGTGAGTGAATACTTGTACTTTCAGGATAGCCAATCGAACCGAGATAAGACAGCAAAAGAAATACCGTCCCTATACAAATCGCTGATATGCAAACAGCGAGCAGAATTGAATGAATCCAACGGATTCTTAGCCCGGTTTTCAGACTGATAGTGAGAACTAAAGGTGATGCAATCGCGTAACCAAAGTACACGGGTATCAGGATGAGGAAGGCATTTACAGGATGCAGAATCCACATTGTTCTATAAAAGTCTTTTGATTCATCATCAGAACGTAAAAACCAGTAGTCAATCTCGAGAACGATCGCAGTAATCACGAGAAACAGGATAAATATGGTGGTCACTGGACTCTATTCCCGTATTAAACCAAACCTGAGCCTTATTTTATGTGAGGTCATATATATCCCAAGTGTCATGTATAGGCATGATGGCATAATACCTATAACCAAAGGGGATTATATGAATAAGAAAGGATGAAACCACCTGAAAACCCTATAAATGAAGGAGCAGCCGGCTATTCCATAGATTTTTGCAAAAATCCACCGTAGATTTCCCGCCCCGCAAAAGTCGTGACCTATGTTTGTAGTGTCCAATCGTCTCCAAACCCCCGTTTGAGTGCAGAATTTCCATGGTTAAGACATCTATCAAGAGTCGCAAAAAAGTACTTACCGGTATTAATTCTAGCGGAGAAGCTACAACCGCTACGGAAACACCGGATCTGGATAAAGCCGTAGAGCGTGAATCACGCGATCCATCCAATATCACGGGTGATCCCATTCGTATGTACCTAATGCAAATGGGGCAGACGCCGCTTCTTACACGCGAAGAGGAAATTGATGCTGCGAAAAGAATCGAAGCAACACGTGACAAATATCGTCAATTGCTGCTTTCCGGCGACTATATCCTCAACGGGTCAATTGATATTTTGACTCGAGTTTACAAAGGGGAACTTCGTCTGGATCGTACGATAGAAGTAAGCGTAACGGATGCAGCACAAAAAGAGCGGCTGCTTATGCGCATTGGTCCAAACCTGGAAACGCTGAGACAGCTTTCCTTAGAAAATCGAGAGAATTATCGTCAGGCTATTAGTCGCAAGAGCACTAAGGCTAAGAAGGCCGAAGCGTGGCGCCGATTAGTTATACGTCGAAACCGAGCAGTTCGCCTGATTGAGGAACTTGACCTGCGACTCAACAAGATCCAGCCTTTGTTTAAGCAGTTGGAAAAAATCAACACCCGCATGCAGGTTATCAAGCAGCAGTTGACTGAAATTGCAGAGGGCGAAGCACCAGAGTGGTATGACGAGAAAGAGCTTCGTCAGGAATTATTCGCCATGATGAGCAGTGTGCAGGAAAGTCCTGCAACGCTCAAGCGACGAGTAGAAACAACCATCAAATTGCAAAAAGAATACGATGCGGCAAAACGACATCTGGCCGCCGGCAATTTACGCCTAGTGGTTTCAATTGCCAAGAAATATCGGAATCGCGGTTTGACGTTCCTGGATCTAATACAGGAAGGCAACACCGGATTGATGAGAGCCGTTGAGAAGTTTGAATATCAGCGAGGTTACAAGTTTTCAACGTACGCAACCTGGTGGATTCGTCAGGCTATCACGCGTGCAGTGGCTGATCAAAGCCGTACGATTCGTGTGCCTGTTCACATGGTAGATACCATGACGAAATTGCGGAACATGACTCAGCATCTTGTTCAGGAACTTGGCCGCCAGCCAACTCCTGAAGAAGTATCAGAAGCATCCGGTGTATCAATTGATGACACACGTTGCATCTTGCGGATGCTGAGGAATCCACTCTCACTGGATCAGCCTGTCAGTGATAACGACGATAATGATTTCGGTGACTTTCTAAAAGATACGAGTGAAGCCGATCCACTTCGCGAAACTAATCACGATGCTCTCAAGCATCACTTGAAGGAAGCCATGGAAGCATTGAATTATCGCGAACGTGAAATCCTCAAGCTAAGGTTTGGCTTGCTGGACGGATACAACTACACGCTTGAAGAGGTTGGCCGCATTTTCCAGGTAACCCGGGAACGTGTTCGACAGATCGAATCGAAGGCTGTTCAAAAGCTACAACAACCGTTCCGCTCGAAGAAACTTCGCAGTTTCCTCGACTAGTTGCAGTGTTTGATCAGGAAACGGTGCGAGCGCAGGAGGCCTAATTACTCTGATATAGACGGCCGCTTATGCAATCGTTTGCTTTTCAGAGTAGCTACTTCGGTCTTTTCGGATCTCGAACGCGTTTTGAGCGATTCTCACCATCAATATTTGTGTTAGAAATAAATACAACTTTGATTTCTTACGCGTGAACTGATGACAAAAACAAGTGACTCTATAAAACGGTTTGTAACTCAATACATTGCGCCTTCACTACTGCTGTTTGCCGGCGTAGCCATTGTGGCTTCGTTCGGTAAGCGAAAAGTGGCAAGTGATGACAGTCTCTCTATTGATGACACTCCAGTGGTTCATGTACAAACTGTAGGCCCGTATGATTCAGCGGTGATTATTGAGGCAGACGGACTGGTTGTTCCTTTCCGCGAAATTCAGTTAGCAACTCAGGTATCTGGCATTGTGCTGGAGAAATCAAGCAATTGCCGTGCAGGAAATGAAGTCCAAAAAGGGCAGGAACTGTTTAAGATTGACCCGACGGACTATGAAATTGAATTAAGAAAATGTGAGACTCAATTAGATCAATCCAAGATCGAATTGGATGAGTTATCACTAGACATCGACAATACCGTCAAGCTGCTGGAATTGGCACAGGCGGACTCAGATCTCCAGAAGAAAGAAGTGGACCGTTTGGAGGAGATTGCGACGAAGGTGGTCATTCCACAGTCCGATATCGACCGGGCAAAACGGACTTTCTTAACTGCAGAGCAGAATCGTCAACAGCTCGACAATCAGCAACGATCATTGGCTCAACGTCGTTATCGTTTATCAAACTCGGTGAAGCTTGCGGAAATTCAGCTTGAGCGTGCCAAACTGGATCTTCAGCGAACGACAATTAATTCCACTGTCAGTGGCCGTATCGTTCGAGAGGTCGTAGAGCAAGATTCGTTTGCACAAAAAGGATCAACACTCGTTGTCATTCAGGATCATTCACGTGCAGAAGTGCGTTGCAAAATCCGAATCAGCGACCTGGAGTGGATCACCGGTCAACGAGTGGAGGTTGATCAATCAGGTGGTAGCCTTGGAAATCTCAATGTCGACGTAGTATATAGGCCCGAAAACTCTAGAGAAGAGTGCTTATGGGTAGGACGGTTGGAAAGGTTTGATGGTGAAGGGGTGGAGTCGGATACGCACATGTTACCTGTCCGCGTGGTAATTGATGAACCACAGCGTAGTGATGCTGCTCCCGGGCCCAAGCGAATTGTCCGTGGCATGTATGTAACATTACGTATTACCGGTAAGAAACAAGACAACCTTGTTACAGTGCCGGCCTCAGCATTACGGTTGAATACACGCACCAGTCATCGTCTTTGGAGGGTTGATGGTGCTGTGCCTACGAAAAACAGTGACGGGCAAATGTCATCCGGCGAATTGCAGAAGATTACGGGCTTTCGATTGATACGGCCAGTGATCAATTCAGAAACCGGTATTCGGGATTCATGGATAGTTGACCCTGCGGAATCAGACCTACGGCCAGGCGACACGATCACCATTTCCAATCCGCAAGGCTATCCAAAGGGACTTCAGGCAGGAATGATGGTGGACTACGTAACGCAATCACAGTTATTGGAATCCACCAATAACTCCGCAACAGATCAAGGCGGAGCTAACGAATAATGAAACGTGTGGTTCGTTGGGCGATTGAAAATTCGCCGGCCATGAACATGTTCATGGTGACAATCTTGTTCGTCGGCATGCTAAGTGTACTCGGTATGCGCCGTGAAGTGATGCCGGAGTTTGAACTAGAGATCATACTTGTTCAGGTTCCATACCCAGGTGCGACTCCGTCAGAAGTTGAAGAGGGCATCTGTCAGAAGATCGAGGAGTCTGTACGATCGATTGCCGGAATCAAGAAAATCTCATCGATTGCCGCTGAGAGTTTCGGATACTCAATTCTCGAACTCTCTCCCACGGTACAAAATGTGGATAAGATCACAAATGAAGTGAGATCCCGAGTCAACCAGATTTCAAGTTTTCCGGAATTAGCGGAGGACTACAGTGTCCAACAAATAACGATGCGTTATCCTGCCATCCGCGTTGCTTTAATGGGACCGGAGTCTGACAACGAAGACGCAGAGTGGGAATTACGTGAGGTTGCCGAAGATCTGCGCACGGAATTACTTCAGATTCCTCCCCCTGTGCCGGACAATTTGCTTTCCGCGTTAGGGCAGGGCGTGAGGAATGCGATTTCCGGAACCCGTAAAACGGTCATCTCCCAGGTGCAAATTGCCGGCGGACGAGATTTTCAAATTGACATCGAAGTGAGTGAGGAAACGCTCCGCAAGTACAACACATCTCTTGCAGATCTTGCTTCAAAATTACGAAGACAAAATAGCGATGTACCCGCCGGTACACTGCGCACCGAAGGCCGCGAAATTATTCTGCGGGGAAATAATAAATCTACAGACGGTATCGAATTGGGGATGATCCCAATCTTAACGGAAGAGGACGGTACCGCATTAACCATAGATGACATTGCCACGGTACGTGATGAGTTCACTGATATGCCGGTAGTCAGCGAAGTCGATGGTAAACCAGCTCTGATTCTCACCATCGAGCGTACTTCAAACGAAGACCTGCTACAGATTTGCGGAGTAGTACGCGACTTCGTGGCTAAGAAGAATAATGGTATGGCAGGTAAGCCACTCCCCCCCGGTTACGATCTGAAGATCTGGTATGACACCTCTGTTGATGTCTACGACCGAATGTCCATGTTAGGAAGAAATGGCATACAGGGATTGATACTCGTATTCTTGGTTCTGGCAGTATTCCTTGAAATCAAGTTGGCATTTTGGGTGGCACTTGGAATTCCAGTTTCGATTCTTGGTGCATGTGGTGTATTGCTGTATACAGGCCAGACCATCAATATGCTCACTTTATTCTCATTCTTACTTGCATTAGGAATTGTGGTTGATGATGCCATTGTGATAGGTGAAAACATCTATTCGCACCGCCAACTGGGTAAGCCGTTTAAGAAGGCTGCGATTGAGGGAACACTTGAAGTCTTTCCTGCTGTACTTGCATCGGTAAGTACAACGATATTTGCATTTGCACCGCTATTCTTTGTTGCTGGTGTCATGGGGAAATTCATTGCCGTGATTCCACTTGCAGTAGTTGCCATGTTGGTGATTTCACTTGTCGAGAGTATGGTGAGCCTGCCCTGCCACCTTGGGCACAAGGATGTAGGATTCTTTCGATTTCTTGCGTGGTTGTTTTTTCCAATTCGATTTTTGGGACTGGGAATCGGTTGGGTTAATAAGAAGGCAACCGGTGGCTTAACTTGGTTTATCGATCAATTCTATACGCCAACACTTAGATGGTTCTTGTACCATCCAATGTACTGTGTCTGTGGTGGCATTAGTCTGATGATAATTACCGTCGGAATGATCCAGTCAGGAATAACCCCATTTGAAGTGTTTCCCAAAACAGATAGTAACTTCATTCAGGCAACCGTGGATTATCCAAATGGCACACCGCTAAAGGTAACGGAGGCTGCAACGGAACAGTTAGTTGAGTCTTTAAAGCGAACAAGCCAGAAGCTTTTGCAGGATGACTCTCTGTTTAAGCTTCATTTTCGTTCAGCTGGCCACACAGTAAATCAAGGCGATATCGGACCGGATCCGACGCGTAGTGGCACACATGTTGGTGGAGTCTATGTCGAATTGATGGACACAGCCAAGCGACCGTTTCATAGCGATCAGATTCTCGATGCCTGGCGAAATGAGTCGGGTACGTTTCCCGGAGTGGAACAGGTTGAATTTCGCGTTCCATCCTTTGGTCCAGCCGGTCGACCCATTGAGTTTAAGTTGCTGGCGCCGGTCGAAAAAATGGCAGAGTTAGAGCTTGCCGTCGAAAAGTGCAAGGCAATGCTTGCCCGGTATGAAGGTGTGAAGGACATACAAGATGATCTGCATCCAGGTAAGCTCGAATACAAGTTCACAATCAAAGAATCGGCGCGCGCACTTGGTGTAACCAATGCAGATGTAGCGGAGGCAGTCAGAGCGGCATTCTATGGCGTTGAAGCAATGCGACTTCAGCGTGGTCGACACGAAGTGAAATTGATGGTGCGTTATCCGCCGGACCGACGTAAGACGCTTGCAGACATTGCTAATATCCGCGTCACAAGCGGCCCGACTCGCGTACAACGTCCGTTGGTGGAACTTGCGGATATCGAAGAACAAGCCGGCTATGCCGAGATCAACCGTGTAGAGCAGTTGAGAAGTGTAACCATTGGAGCTGATGTCGTGGAGGGCGTAGGTAATGCTTTTGAAATCACCGCGAAGTTTCAGATTGACGATGTGTTGAAGCTGCAGGCTGAGTATCCGTGGTTGGGTGTGCGATGGGAAGGCCAAGAAGAACAGCGTAAAGAAAGCTTGGGAAGTTTATTCAACGGCTTTATCGTTGCGTTGCTATGTATGTTCGTGCTTCTGACGTTGGAGTTTCGTTCATACTTCCAGCCGTTCTTAATACTCGCCATCATTCCATTTGGGTTGATCGGTGCGGTTTGGGGGCATGCTGTCATGGGGCTGACGGTGACTTTGTTTAGCATGTTTGGATTAGTAGCTCTGACAGGTGTTGTCATTAATGACTCCATTGTGCTGGTCGATTTCATTAACCGAAACATTACCAAGCAGGGTAGCGATGCTGTTGAGATGCTCGTGGAAGCCGGACGTCGACGTTTCCGGCCAGTTCTGCTTACATCTATGACCACGATTGCAGGCCTGTTTCCACTGTTAATGGAGACGAGCTTTCAAGCTAAGTTGCTGATTCCGATGGCTACGAGTTTAACATTCGGACTGCTTATCGGAACCTTGCTGATCCTCTATTTGGTTCCGACATTCTACATGCTGTATCTAAAGACGATTGGCCGATCTACATTGCGATTGATCGAAGAAGGAAACGCTGGAGAAGATGACTCTAGCAATTCGTCAAGCGAAGCATCAACAGCTACTGGGGCAGTAACTTAACGACAGCATCTGTTGGGCGTGGGATCACGTGAGAGGCAATAAGTGTTCCGAGTGATTGTACTGCCTGTTCCCCCGCTTCAACTGCAGCTGAAACTGCTGCAACGTCGCCGCTTAGGACAACGGTAATATAGCCACCGCCAAGTTTCTCTTTGCCGATGACTTCGACATTGGCTGCTTTGCACGCGGTGTCAATGGCATTGAATACGGCGGTGAATCCTTGAGTTTCTATGAATCCGAGTGCTTGGTTATTTGCCATGGTTGACTCCTCTGTTTTTTCGATTGGCTCGGATTCCCCATCCGAATTCTGATCGTTTTTCGGCAGATGTACTACGTCTTGTTGAATAAGTGGATTGAATTCCGGTTCGCCGTTTATAACCTTTAGCGCCTCTGAATCGGGTCGAAAGAGCTGCTTGATGACAGGCTTGCCTTCCATCCTCTCAGCAATTTCGACTCCGGCAGCCAACGCAACTTCTACCGAAGCGGTATCACCAAATATCTTGATGCAAATCCCAAGAAAGTCATTCACTTCTGCCTGAAGTACCTGAATCTCAGCTGTCTTTGACATCATGTCCAGAGCAACCATTGCCGGCGTGAAACCGGTGGTTTCAAGCATCCCAATGGAGCCAAGTGAATCAGGGTCAGTTTTGTTCACTTCAAGTCCTGGATTGTCCGACTATAGTTTTTCAATAATCCCAGCGCCGAAAGTAAATCCACCACCAAACGCACAAAGGCCAAGTCTCTCACCAGCCTCTGATTCCGGTAGTACAGATTCCAGACACAACGGGATACTGCTGCTGGAAGTGTTGCCATGTTGAGCGATATTGCTGAACACCTCTGTATTGATCCGGCGTTGTATGGCATCGATAATTCGTTGATTAGCCTGATGGGGTACGACCAGATCAAGTTGATCTATCAGGATTCCCTTGTGTTGGCATACCCGGGTCAGGCTCGACATCATAGCACGCACGGCTTTTTGGAATACCTGCTTGCCTTTCATCTTGATCGAGCCGTTGTTCATAAGTGGTACGGAAAGTGTGCTGCCATCTTCGCCACGCGCTGATAATTCAGGTCTGTGCAGACGTGCAACGCTTTTATCAAAGTATGCTTCACCGTAGAGCATCGTTGCCGTCGTAGCAGCACCAAACAATACAGATGTGTCAAAGTCGTCCAAATCAAGCAGAGGGGAAAGGACTTCAACCGTTGTAACGAGTACCCGGCCATCGGGTTTACTCTGTAAGAAGTCATATCCAGCCTGTAGAGCATATAAATAACCACTACATGCAGCACTAATATCGTACGCCTGCAGCATAGTGTCTTGACCGCCGGTAAGTTCACTTAGAATTCGGCAGGACATGCTTGGAGTGATCGTTTCCGGTGATGTTGTTGAGCAGATGAGCAGATCGATGTCGTCAATAAGTAACTGCTCGTTTTCTAACAAGGAAGCGCACGAATCCACAGCCATTTGAAGAGGTGTTTGTGTTTCGTCCATCCAGTATCGTTGCCGGATTCCTGTTCGGCGTACGATATCATCCGATGTCATCTTATGGCGACCTTCAAGCAGGCGGTCATTGGAAATAGCTTCATTTCCGCAAATGCTTGATACGTGGGATATTCCAACATCGAATGGGCGGCGTTCTTCGGTAGGTCTGGCCAGGCTAATTGTGTGACCTGATTTGCGCTGAGCGAGAACGGCGGTTCCCGGATTTTCTTGTGTGATAGGCTTTTTGCGACGGGTAGTGGATTCAACACTCAGTACGACAAGCGGTGCGCCGACAGCAATAGATTCGCCGACTTCGCCAAGTATTTCATCTACTGTTCCATCAACGGAACTAGTGATATCAAACACACTCTTTGTTGCTTCAACCGTTGCTATCACATCCCCTTTGGCAACAGTGCCGCCATCTTCAACATGTATCTCAACGATCTCGACCGATTCATCAGCTGGACCCGAACCGATCGCTTCGATGATTACCACACCGTCGGCCAGTTCAGTCGGCGGGATCCAGTCCAGATCCATATCAAGCAAATCAGCACATGCAGTCAGTACTTTTTTATAGGACGGCAGGATAGCGATTTGGTTTTCGAAGTTACACGGGATAAAGGTGTCTTCACGTGCTACGCGGCGCATGGCAACCGGGACATTGGCGCGTTCTGCAACGGTTGCGAGTATTTCAGCGCCCATGCCACACGTCTGATTATCTTCATGCACCACGACAAGCCGGGCGGTCGTTTCTGCTGAGGAAACGACAATTTTTTCATCCCAGGGTGAAATACTTCGGAGGTCAATTACTTCTGCTTCCACGCCAACATCAGAGAGTGCATTCGCGGCATTTTCGCAGAGTGAAACAGTGTTTCCCCATCCGACCAATGTAATATCACGGCCGCTTTGAACTTTTTTGGCTACTCCAATCGGGACAAATTGTTCGTGAACATCGTCACTTGTCGTATGTTCGGAGTCATTTAGGCATGACTTTGGATACAGAAATACGGTTGGTCGATCGGACTCAAACGCGGCATTGAGCATACCAGCGGCATCGGCAGCTGTAGAGGGCATGAACACATCGATGCCCGGGCAGTGTGCAAACACTGATTCAAAAGTCTGAGCATGGTATGGGCCAAGTCCGGGCCGGAATGCGCCACATGCGATCATGAGAATTACGGGCGCTTTCCATGAGCCATCCGTTCGCCAGTGAATCGCACCTAGTTCTGAGACGATTTGGTTATATGCCGTTGGCATGAAATCAGCGAATTGGATAAATGCAACAGGGCGTTCTCCGGTAAGAGCACGTCCGATTGATTTGCCAACGATGGTGGACTCAGAAAGCGCTGAATTGAAAACCTGGTTCGGGAATTCGGTGCTTAAGCCGCGCGTTACACCAAATACGTCTCCTTTGGGGTCCTCGATGTCTTCGCCCAAGAGCGTGACGCCGGGGTCGGACTCTAAGTGATTCTCCAGCACTTTGCGAAGTGCATCTTTCATGTTGAGCTGATCACCTTCGCCACTGCCGAACTTTTCCCTTGAAGGATGAGTTACTTCTACAGGTAGTAAACTCTTTGCATCTAGTTTGGCTGCCGGGGTATCTGATGCGAGGGCATCCTCTTCTGCGGCTGCGACCTGATCAGCTACTTGTGTTCGTATGAGTTTGAGATCTTCGTCGGTGATTCCTGCCTGACGTAGTTTGGCTTCCATTACGAGAATCGGATCGCCTGTTTCACAAGCGTTTCGAATATCTTCTTCCGTTCGGTAGATCGTGTGATCATCCGCATTGGTATGGCTGGTAAGTCGCTCTACGCTACAGACGATAATAGCTGGTTTACGGGATGTTCTTACGTCTGCTACCACTTCGCCAAATTGCTCGTGGCACTCAAGTGGATCGCGACCGTTTACATAGTGAATATCGATTCCGTAGAAGGAGTCTGCCTCACCATCAGGCAGCGAATAAAACGTTTTGCCATCTGTTGTGGTTGAGATGGCCCATTTGTTGTCCTGAATGACGAACAACACCGGTAATTCATCTCTAACTGCTTCGCCGATAGCTTCGAGGACTTCGCCCTGTTGTGTGGTTCCATCGCCGATTCCACAGTAGACGATTGGTTTGTTTGGGTTGTTTCGCACAGCTGCTGCAACGCCGACAGCCTGCAACGCATTGTTTCCAGTTGGCGTTACCATGCTGAGGATATTCAGTGCCGGATCATTCATAAAGGCGCTCATGCGGCGTCCTCTACCCGGTGAATCATCTGTGCATAGTAGCGTGTCAAAAAACGTGCGAACGTTTATGCCACGAGCCACGAGCAATGCGCGGTCACGGTAATGGCAGTGCAACCAGTCATCCGCTGTGAGATGGCTAGCCAGCGCTGCGGTGGCTTCATGCCCCGCGCCGGAGAGGTGAAAAAATGCATCACCTCTGTTAGTCAGCTCTTTTTCAACCTTGTCGATCTCACGTGCAGTGAGCATAGACCGGTAGAGACTGAGCAACTGCTGTTGATCCATTGAGTTGATATATCCCGTCCGTTGGAGTGGCACTCACTGAATTAAGATGAGGTCAGCGATTAACCAGACCCTGGTAGTAGTCTTTGTATACCGTCGATTCTACCTCAGATTGCAAATCAAATACTGCGCTAAAACGCAATAAAACAACCGCATAAATGAAGTTTCCGCGTTTGTTTTTGAGAAATTCCCTTAGCCTGACCGAAAAAAACGATCCGTCGTGGGCTATTTAAGACCAAGAAGTCGCTTGCTCTCAGAAAGTACAAATTCGACATCCATAAACGGTTCATAGCTGATATCCTGCCAGCGAATTAAGCCATCGGTATCGACGAGGAATGTGCCGTGTAACGGTTGATCTTCAAAGCCATCATAGGCACGGTATGTTTTGAAGACGTCGAGGCTTTCATCACTATAAAGAGGGATCGGCATCGATTTACCTTCGTCTGCGTATGCCTGAATCGATGCCTTGAGGTCATCGAGGCTATCAGTACTGACAGCGATGACATTGATACCAGTTGCTTCGAATTTCTCTACCATGGGTGCAAATTTTTGTAGTTGTTCAGTGCAGAGCAAGCAGCCATGACCAAGGTAGAAAATCACAACGGTTGGTTTACCATTGCTGATTTTCTCAAAATTCCCTTTCTTATTTCGATGATCTCGCAAGATCCAGTTTTCAGCAGAAGGTGGTGACCAACGAAACGGCCCAAGTGTATCCAATTCAGGTCGATCACCAATGTCATCCTGTAATACACGTTCCGTGCGCCAATCAGCTTCACACCCCAGTTCTTCTGCAAGTGCGGTTACCCGCTCAAATACGGGTGACTGCATATCAACCGAACTCGAGATAGCCTGTAACTGGCTCATGCGTTTCTTAGCATCATCTTTCTTTTCCATATCCCAAAGTAGCTGTACGTAGAGTGCCAAAGGCTGCACTTCGTTCTTATGAGAATCTACATGACCATCGGCAGTTTTGATTGCACCTTCAGCGTCACCTGTTTTCCATTGCAATCGAGCCATAAGAATTTTATCGATGGCTCCAGCTTTCTTGAGCTGTTCATGTGCTTCGTTCAGTTTGTCTTCGTTTAGCAACTTATAGCCATTGATAGCACTGATAGCTTGTTCGATTGACCGAATTTTCGAATCGTATTTTCGGCGGGCATCAGACTTTGCTTTGTCCAGCGCTTTCTTATCGTCTTTCTTTTCTTTTGTTTGTTTCTCTTTCTCTTTAGTTTCAGCTTCCTGCTCTGCCTTGGACTGTTCAGATTTTTGCGTTTCCAATCGGGTTTGCAAGTCTTCAAGGATCGGTGTGGTGGCTTCGTTGTTACCAACTTGAACATAGGCAATGCCCAAATGGCGCAGCCGCTTAATTTGTTCTGACTCATCGCTGGTAGCATCCAGGTATTGAGAATTACAAAGCTCAATCAGGTCTTCCCAGCGTTCGTACATTAGCAGGGTCGTAAACAGTCGTTGACGACCGTAGTAACTACTTCCGCGACGACTCATCGTGTTGTACTTCGGATGACGCGGTAAGGAGATACTATTCTTTGAGAGATTAATAGCATCCTGGACACGCCCGATGTTCATGAGATTCCGGCAAAGCCATTCGTTATTGTGTGCAAAATTGTGGATTTGATCCGGTAGTACTTGATCACGCATCATGTGCGCGTGATCCACGCGTGCCGAAGCTTCCTGTTGAAAGACCGCATCTTCGTATCGTCGTAATCGAGAGAAGATATGTCCCGGCATATGCCACATATGTGCAATCCCTGGCGAGGTCTGTCCACATCTGGCTGCACTGGAAACAGCGGTTTCCGGTTTTTCGTAATCCCACAAGTGAATGCGATAATGGTGGCAGGGATGCATCGGGTTCTTGGCGAATACTTGTTGCAGTAGTGCATCCACCGCAAGGTGACTGGGGATTGGGATACCACTTGAGCGGCTTCCCCATAAGTGGAGTGCGAGTATGGCCCGGGCTTCGATATCATCCGGGTACTCAAATAGCAGTGCCTCAAGTGCTTTCACGTATGCCTCGGCGCGTTCCTTCTTCTTGTTTGGATCCGCATGGACATATGCATGAAGCATGTCAATGAAACGCTTTTCCCGATCTGTTACGTTTTCATAGAGTTTCTTGGCTTCATCCATAAACACTTTTGAACGTTTTGTGTTGTTTCGATTTGCCATCCCCATGCCCCAGTAAGCCATCGCGCATTTGGGATCGAGAGTTAGTGCCTGACGGAATGATCGTTCAGCTTCCAGATACCAGAAGCCGTGTAGTTGGCCGACTCCCTGAACAAAGAATTTCTTCGCTTTCTCGGATTCCGACGTAATCGGGAATTCAATATTCGGCATCCCTTTCATTAGGTACGCCTGTTGTCGTGGGCCTTCGTTGAACGCTTCGCCGTGGTACGAGTGACCAGCAATCGGGCCGGAGGTGTTGTCCGGATCTTCGGCCGATTCCTTTTCTTTTTCACTATCGGATTTTTGAGCAGTTTGATTAGCTTGTTTCGCCTTAGCTTGATCAGCGGTTTTAGAGGCTTCTTGTCCCATTACCAATGATGTAAGCGAAAGTAGTGCCGGAAGCAAAATAAAGAAAGAGAGTCTCATTTGAATTCTCGCCATAGGGGCCATGAATCGAACGGCCCGTAGTTCAACTTTGTGGGAAAAATGGTTGTTTCTTTAGCTGGATACAAACCTATTTCACTATTCGCTCAGCTTACAGCAAAGTCACCTATTGTTGTAGTGTCTTAAGATGCCTACTCAGACAACTAGTCAACAGCGACTTCCAGTTCTTCACCGTCGAATTCGACGATATCACCTTCAACGAGCTTGCGTCGACGCCGTGTCTCAACTTCACCGTTAACCAAAACATAACCGGATTGAATCATCAGTTTTGCCTGACCACCCGTTTCAACCACGTTAGCAAGTTTAATGAAGTGATCGAGTCGAATATGTGGTACTTCTTGTTCAGTGTTCATGTTGTTTAGTCTTCGTGTTGCTCAGGACTCAAGAGGTAGTGAGCTTATTTGAGATCAAACGTTACGACGACCGGATAATGATCACTTATGTCGCGTTCCTCTTGAGGTATTTTGAAATAGATATCGTAATGGTCTTTATCCGGCATGTTCCTGACACATAAATCCTTACGATTTTGGATGGACTTAAAGGATGGATCAAATTGCTGGCGCGAATCGAACATTAAAGTTGTGCTGATGAATATTCGGTCGAATTGACGTCCGGTTAGGTGTGTTGCTCGGTCTTCCGCAGCGATCTTGGCATGCAGATCAAATAACACCAACTGGCTGAGTGAGCTTGCCAGATTACAAATCACTCCGGCATCTGAGTTGGGTGATGTCTTGTCACATGGGACAGCGGTATTAATGTCTCCGAGAACAATAACATTCTGACCTTCTTTTAGCATTGGGCGAATCCAATGCTGGATGAGTTGGCATTGCCGTGATCGAGCATCTGCCCCTCGTGCAGAAGCACGCAGATGAACATTCAGCAGTGTTATAGAAGTGGACTTATCTCCATTTTGCCATCGGAAGGTAGCAAAAGCATGCTTTGAGAGATTGTAGTACTTCTTGCTGTTGTACATCTCCTTGGTCTGTGATTTGCGTGACAGGTCGACCAATTCACCACGATACAGATAGCCAACATCCTGTTCGGTATATGTATCGCGTCCCTGAACGAAGGCTACTTGAAATTCCAAATCGTGTTTCGTGCGTAGTTCTTTACTCAAATCGTTGAGCACTTTCTCATTTTCGATTTCCTGCAGTGCGAGAATTGTCGGATTCAGCTTTGCAATTGCTTCAGCTGTAACTTTGACTCGCCAATGCCACTCAGATTCACTTGGCGCCGAGAGCTTCTTGGATAAATCTGTTTTATTGTCGGAAGTGTCGTGATCATAAAACCACTCCAAGTTCCAAGTAGCGATCCGAATACTTGACGGTGCATCCTGTGCGGCAATGAATGGAGCGTTTAGAAAGAGTGCAATAAGAAAAACGGGGTGAATTCGTCTTGGCATAGCTGTTTCTAACAATCAGTATGAACGAGCAGAGGACATCGGAACCGAATCTCAGCAATCAACGAGAAATCTGCTGATGCGGTTAGTCTAGCACTGAGCACGTTTAGAATCTACTTGGGCGATAAATCAGCTAACCATGGCTTTTCAGGTTCCATTTAATCGACCGTTTCAATCCGGAAATGAGCTGGAATACATTTCCGAAGCGATCGGACAGGGAGACCTCTCAGGTGATGGAGATTTTTCACACCGATGCGCTGAACTTCTTAAGAGTAGATACGGGATTCACCACGTACTGCTGACTCCGTCATGTACTGCGGCACTGGAATTGTCGTTTATGCTTTTGGATCTGTCCGAAGGTGACGAAGTAATTGTTCCGTCGTTTACATTCGTAACAACAGCCAGTGCAGTCGTCCGAGCGGGTGGCAAGCCTGTATTCGTTGACATACGTCCCGATACGCTGAATCTCGATCCGGAATTGGTTGAAAAGGCCATTACTTCAAATACCAAGGCTATTGTTCCTGTCCACTATGCGGGGGTTGGATGTGAAATGTCAGCATTCAACTCTCTTGCACAGAAGAATGGATTGCGGATCATTGAAGATGCTGCACAAGGAGTCCATGCCTATTGCGATGGGAACGCACTTGGTTCCATGGGAGATCTCGGAACGTATAGTTTTCACCAGACTAAGAATTTTAGCTGCGGTGAAGGAGGTGCCCTTTGTATCAATGATCCATTTCTTGTGGATCGCGCGGAGATTTTAAGGGAGAAGGGAACGAATCGACGTCAGTTTCTAAGTGGTCAGGTGGACAAGTATAGTTGGGTGGACATTGGTTCATCGCTGTTACCGAGTGAACTGACTTCAGCATTTTTGTATGCACAGTTGCAGGCTGCCGATGAGATTACGGCCAAACGCAAAGAGATTTTCAATCGTTACCTTGATGGCTTTCAATCTCTTGTTGAGGACAACCTGATCCAATTGCCGGTGATCCCGGAGAATTGTGATAGCAACTACCACTTGTTTCATGTGCTCGTTAGAAACAGCGATACACGCGATCGCGTATTAGAGAATCTTCAGGAATGCGGGATCCATGCAGTGTTTCATTATGTGCCATTGCATCTATCAAAGGCGGGACAAAAGTATCAGACGGCTGGTAACAGATTGCCTGTGACAGAAGATGTTAGCGGTAGATTAATACGACTACCGATCTACCCTGATATGACTACAGACCAGCAGACGCTTGTAGTTAATGAATTTACGCGTTTGGTAACGGGTGACTGAACGGCCGGTAATGTTACGGCTGGTCAAACGCCGCCAGTCTCGTGCAAAACCTAAACAGAGCCCAGCCACCGCCAGTTTCTGATTCTGCCAGCGTGTTGATAATCACATCAGAGGCTACCAGCTTATTTCGAATCAGGTACGCGAGCCATGATTTTGCAACGGTCATTCGATACTCTTCAGATCCGGTAATAAAGAATAATTGAGACTTACCATTCCATTTACTCAACATATCTCGTCCGGAATGAAATCCTAGTTGTGAGAGTATCTCCTGATAACGTGGAGATCTGATTTGCCATCCAGCCGGTATAAATCTTGCTTTTGGTTGAGGTAGCGTAATAAGTGGGCTGGCTCCGTTGAATCCGAAAGTGGACTGAGGTGTCAATCGTATGAGCACAGACGCAGCCGTAGCAAAATTAATTTCATCGTAGATGATCTCTGAATGTGCCCGACGAGTTGAATTGGCGCCATTGATTTCAGTGATCCACGGAACGCCTACAAACAAGACGAGAAGACAGGCAACAGCAGCGAATAACTGCTGGAGCGCCGAACCACTTGTATTTTGACGCTGGCCGAGCGGAAATACGGTCACGATTAAAACAGTGTAGATGGCGATCGGTATCGCGATTCGTGGCACCATTCGAAAGTAAAGTAGGAATCCGATGATTCCGACTAATGCAAGTAGCACGCATGCCAACTTCGTTTTTTCTATGCTCGATGCCTTAACGAAATCAGGCAATCTTTCAGTCGCGACCAGTATTCCTATCGCGATTGCAAGAAGGAGGATTGCCTTATTTTCACCTAATGCAGAGATAGCGCGTTGTATCGATGCGCTAAATGAGCCAGTGTTTGCCTTCGTATTTTCATCAAGAAACTGACGTAGGCTTTGTGTTGAAACTCGTTGTTCATCATGAAGTAGAAACGTATTGCGGATGACTTGGTAGTCATCAGGGTGCCATCCAATTCTGGATGCAACGATGGAAAGTGATTCTGATGTTGCACCTTCTGGTCGGTCGAAAAAACGGCTGCGCAATTCGTAGAACTCAAGGAATTCACGAGAAGAATCTGTTTCAAGAGATGAAGACCAAAGTTGATCAAGAATGATTGGTCCGGCAATTACTGCCAGCAAGATGGACAGACGCTGAAGTTGACGGTTATTAGCAATCAGCAGTACAGGAAAGGCAAACACCGTAAAGATCAAAGTAACCTTCCAACGCCAGAAGTAACTTAGCCAATAAAGTATGGCGATCAGCGATTTTCCACCGACTTTGGACTTTTGTATGCTTTGCGACTGTATCAAAACTACAAAGGAGCTGAATAAGCAGAGCAACGCTGACTTGGTGTAGGTTGGACTCAGTAGGCATTGCGTGAGCACCACCAGCGTAAATAACAACATCGCACCTTTGGTTGGCTTAGTCATTGGAAGCTGTATCACAAGGCAAATAAGAACGGTGGCGGCGGTGGTCGTTGTTGCGGTTAAGAGCCACCCATACCAGGCTATGTCCGGGTACCACTGGTACAGGCTGAAAATCAGGTGATTAAGGGTAGTGGAAATGAACGGGACTTCGGCGCTGGCGTGGAATCCATCTGCGCCCGACAAGATCATGATAGCGCCTATGTCGTCTATGACTTAAAAGCACACGACTCCAAGAAGATACACGAGTAACACCAAAGCGACAGCGATTACCAGTGGTACTCGGATACCTCGCCAACCGTAGTTGGGTTCGATTGGTCGACTTGGGTTGTTTTGATTCAAGCTAAATTGCTCCGTGCAGAGTTATCAACTAGCTGTCTTCACGACTGTCTGTAGCTGATCGAATGACGTAGCGTGGACGGCCTCGTACTTCATCCATGATCCTGATGACATATTCACCCAGTAAACCAATGCTCATCAATGTCATTCCGCCAAAGAAGCAGATCAAAAGCACCTGAGTTGAGAAACCAGGAGTCTTAATCACATCGTTGAGATACTGAACAAGATAAAACACCCCCAAACAGAAACTGCCAAATGCAGAAACGAATCCGATGAAGCTCATCGCTTTCAGAGGTAGAGTTGAGACACTGAGGATATTGTCGAGCATCATTCGTGTTAGGGCGACGAGTCCATAACCGCTCTTGCCAGCAGCACGTGCAGCATGTTCGACAGTCACGCTGACGACACGAGAACTTGACTGAAAAATCAGTGGATTGATGTTGGGGTTAACTGTACTGAATTCAAGGATCGTATTAATCAGGGATCGTCGCATCGCGCGAAAGGTTGTCTGACGTACATGTTTTGGTTTTTTGTAGGCTACGCGAAACATCCATGACATAAAGGCTGTCCCGATATTCCGTATCAACCCATGACGTTTGCGATCAAAAGAGCCGAAAACACAATCGGTTGTTTCGTCTTCCAGCAGGGTATTGATGATGACCGGTAGTTGACTTGGTGGATGCTGTAAATCGTCGTCCATTGTCACGATGATATGGCCAACAGCCTGTTCAATGCCGCAAAGTGTTGCCCGGTATTGGCCGGTATTAAACATAAGATCCAGGCCGCGGATCTGGCTGCGGGATTCAGCAAGCTCCTTAATCACCGACCACGTTTCCGGTCCTGAAGCATCGTTCACAAGGATCAATTCGTAATCCCAGCTATTTTCTGTCATTACTTCGTGTATCTGGTCGGCCAGTTCGGTCAGCCATGGTCCACTTTTGTAACACGGTACAACGACGGAGATTAGATTTTGAGATGCTGTATTCATGAGTGCCTTGAGCTTATATCTCACGGTGAGTCATTTCGTGTTTTCGGAACAATGGTTCGTGATCCATACCGCGTACGATTTCCCAACCTTGGGCGTCCTGATCAAAAAATGGATCAGCCGGCTTTATTCCATATAGGTGTAAGTCAGCGAATATTCTTGAGAAATTGGCGCCACCGGTCGTGTAGAGGTATGGGCGAAAAGCCTGACGTCCGTTGATCTCTGTGATAATGGGATCATCTTCGAAGGACTCTTTGATATCGACTGAGTAGATTCCTGTAGCTCGTTCATCCAATCGTTCGATAGCTTCCATACATGTTTCGTTTATGTAGTCTGACTGTACGAGTACAGCATTTGAAACGTTGCCGGTAATCCCACTCACCGCGACTTGCGATAAGAAGTATTTGAGACGCTGTCCTGTGCAACAAGCGATCAGCGATCCTTCGTGCCAGATACTTGTCCAGTTAAAGTTGCGACCGGGGAGGAATTCATGTGCCAGCCAGACGTCGTCGGATTTATCACGATTACGCCAGTATTGAATCCAGAAACGAGCTTCGTCTATTTCTTCCACGGGAATACTGCCTCTACCTCGAGGTCCGGTTGCGCAACGTAACCAAAAGGGTTTGTCGAAGCTGCGATCCGCATGTTCCAGGTCTTCTATCGACCTTATGGTGACAGTGCGTGCGCAGAACGGTGTGCCACTGAGCTCTTCGTGAAGAACTCGCTTGTCAATGCAACTCGCCAGAGATGGTTGAGTTGGGCAGGATAAGGGAATTGCAAACGTATCACGCACCGGTGCGATTGATTCAACTTCTGGATCGGTGTTGATGAAGGCCAGATCCACCCCGTAATTGGCAATCGTCTGGTTGAACGCATCGACGTATTCAGGTTCGTCACCGCGTGGAACACGAATTACTTCGTCGCAGTACTGTTCGGCTATTTGAGTTCCCCACCATGAGACCTCCGTGCCAATAATCCTCTCACTACCTGCATTTGTGTTATTTGCTCGCGCAGCGTCAAGCGAGCGCAGAACTTCTAGTCCAATTGATGATCCGCATGCGGTTACGAGAATTGTTTTTTCGGCAGAAGCCATATCAAAACTGTGTGTAATGACGGATGTTATAAAGTGGAAAAATGACACGGAATATCGGTGGCGCATATGCACGCCAACTTCATCGTAATACGGGACATGCGTCGAATAAGTTTGCGTCTTTCGAGAATGCAGATGTCACAGGGTGACACGTGAAAGTGCTTCGGGCAGTGCGGATTGTGAGGGATGTAATGCCCTCGATCGAGGCCGAAAGTGCATGCGACTCACAGTGGAGTGGCGTGTTGCGAATCTTAGCGGCGTCGCCAAATTGTATAGGCCTTCTGACTACTGAATCTCACATAGCGATTTGATAAAGCATCCATCTTCTGAGCGGCCGGTCCGTTTTGAGCATTCCAGTCTTTGCTGGAGGACTCAGGCGATTCGAAATGCCAGAGAATCACGAATTCCGGAGTAATATTTCGATTTGCAATTTCATCGAACCATTTTCCATTCTTCATGTCGAACTCCCGAAAGCTATAACCGTGAGTTGATGCCGAGCGTAAGCCAGTCAGATAGAAGAAGCTGCTGTAGCGTGCCGGAAGAGAGATTACTGGTTCTTTGGTTTGAATTACTTGCTGTAGTTTCTCATGATCCTTAAGTGCCACAGCGATCGGCGCTTGGTCATGCCAATCTTTGTAATGTTGTATGTATGTTTTGTTTGGCCACTGCAGTACATCGGTATCAATATGTGTTGTTGATTGGTAACCAAGAATAGCGATGGCGAATGGGAAGACCAGATTTCTCAGCGGTGACTTAAGTCGATACAGAATATGCAAGGACAAGATTAAGCCTATCGAAGCAGCCGGGAGTGCTAATTGGAAATAGTGGTGGTAATTGCGGAAACTAAACTGGACCAGCGATGCGATGGCACCAATCATCAGGAATCCGATGATTCTTACTTGACTCGTTGAATCCTCGTCAAGTTCCTGTCTGGAAAGCCAAAAAGTGATTCCGCACGTGGAGAGCAATGCCAAAGTTGCGATCGGGTCGTGTACAGCCTGAATCAAGATGTTTCGAAACATCGAACCTTCATTTGCATAGCTAGCGGCAGTATCCAGACCCTTGAAGAGAGGTGTAAGACCGGCACCTTCTGTTAGTGTTAACAAGACCAGAGTTAGCAAGGCAATAATTGGAATCGCAATCACTTGCCGTTTGTCGTGTTGTTTCCAAGCTGGCAGCCACACTAGGGCGCCAAGGGTAAGTAGCCCTGCTTGTTGTTTGCATAGCACAACAAGTCCCAAGCAGATTCCAACGGTAACGGACTTTTTCCATCTGACAAAAGCGTCGCCATTCCAGACGACCAATGCAACTAATAATGGAATCAACGCCACGGGCTCGGTAACTCCGGAAAGCCCCTGAAATCGAATCAACAAAACCCCATGCACGAGCCCACCGATCCAGGACAAAGCAACGCTTCTGGTTTGTCGCCAAATGATCAGCTCTACGAGCACTGCATTGATCAATAGGACAAGAATGACAATGCAGCGCAGTGCGTCCACATCAAATCCAAACCAAAACATGGCTTGTCGCCAAAACATGTATACGCCGGGAAAATAGCTATAGATGTTTTCAGAGGTTGGTACGCCATTTATTTGGTCACGGGCGTAACAAAGGTAGTAGAACCAATCAACACCGCCGATGGTTGGATGCGCGTGATACAGGAAGACATAGATAGCAACGGTTCCAAGGGTTGCAATAGAGTAGGTAAATGCTGCACTGTATGTTTTAAAGAAGGGTGATTCCCAGTCGTTGTATCGACGCAACAGAGGTAGCACAGCGACGCATGCTACAACCAGTGGAAAGATACTTCCGAAAGATGTCGGAATGGAATTCGCCAGCATCACGATCATTGCGGCGATAAACGCGGATGCGACGATCAATACCGAACGTAGGTTTTCTTTGGATTGCAGTTTGTCATCTGCAGCTTCGTGCATGCTCTTTACGCCAGCAAGTCGTGAACAACAGAACCATTCTTTACGACTTGATGAGGACGGTTGAATCTATCGTAAAGTTCGAGTTCATGATCGATACCAAGGATTCGATACATGGTTGCGAGGATGTCGCCGGGAGCTGTCGGGAGATCATTTGGGAATGCACCCTGATGATCACTTGATCCGTGTACATGGCCTTTTTTGATTCCAGCGCCAGCCAGCAAAATTGAATAACAGAAATTCCAGTGATCGCGACCGGCGTTATTGTTATTGATCTTTGGCGTACGTCCGAAGTCACCGAGTACACAGACGAGCGTGCGGGCGATCATTCCACGGTCTTCAAGATCGGTCATTAACGTTGAGAAGGCAGAGTCAAATTGAGGCAGCAATGAGCCTTTCAATTTATCGAAGTTACCGGAGTGCGTGTCCCATGTTGCGTTGGCATCCGGTGCCCAGGAAACGGTAACGACACGTGTTCCGGCTTCGAGCATTCGTCGCGCCAGCAAAACACTTTGCCCGTATATGTTGCGGCCGTATGCATCTCGAAGCTTTTCAGGTTCTTCCTGTATGCGGAAAGCAGTTTGTACGGGGGACGAGGTGAGTATGTCGTAGGCCTGCTGTTGAAAGCTGGTCATACTCGACAGCAACTGGTTCTTTTTTTGATTAGACAGTCTACTGTTAAACCGCTGTAACAGTGCCGAGCGTTGTGAAATCCGGTTGCCAGTCACGCTCTTGTCCAAGGTAAATTCCGGGATGGCAAAATCTGCTGAATTCGGGTCGTTGGTGATCCACATCGGGTCAAATGCCTGTCCCAGATAACCACCCCAGAATCCGGGTTGTGGCGGTCCTTTTG
>JAKUOW010000220.1 GCA_022451045.1 Pirellulales bacterium
G
Organism: Pirellulales bacterium; assembly: GCA_022451045.1. Lineage (GTDB taxonomy): Bacteria > Planctomycetota > Planctomycetia > Pirellulales > Pirellulaceae > UBA11883. Next base: position 2 of record JAKUOW010000220.1, read on the forward strand.
GAGTGCATCAAAGCAGACTCCAAACCCTACAAAGGGAAGGTTCACCAAATTCCCGGCAAGATTGAGGCGGAGCATTATGACGAAGGTGCTCCCGGCAAAGCCTATTATGATGTTGATAAAAAAAACCTTGGGGCCGATTACCGTGAAGTTACCCAAGTGGATATTGAGAAGCGCTCTGATGCCTCCAATGGCCATGGCATAGGTTGGACGCGCAAGGGCGAGTGGCTTAATTACAGCGTGTATGTTCAAGAGATGGGCACCTACACCATCGAGATGCCAGTGGCATCCAAAAAAATGGGAGGACTGTTTGTTCTGAAGATTAAGGGTAAATCGCTTTGCAAGCCTATCCGCATCCCGGATACGGGTGGATGGGATAAACTCAAAATCATAAAGAGCGCGGACGTGAAGTTGGATAAGGGGCGCCATATCATTCGAGTGATGATGCTTGATCAAGGCCTGTCGGGCAGCATTGGTGATATCGACTATTTCAAGTTTGTGAAAAACTCAAAGTAGATCCCTTTCTCTTTTGCTGATGATTCCCGGCCCTGATCATTTTTTATGAAACACCTTCTTCTCTCAACAATCGCAGCCGTTGTACTGGGAATATGTTTGGGGCAGCAGCAGTCGGCTGCATATGAGGAAATTAAGAAATCAGATCCGCCGCCTGAAAAATTAGGGGTGTCAGTTATGACTTTCAACACCAAGTGGCTTTTAGGAAGTCAGAGTCAGGTGAAAGCGTTGAAGGAGAAAGGTATCTGGGGATTAGAGGAGAAAGACACCGAACCCGAAATTGAACAGCAACACCAAGCAGTAGCGACCATTGTCGCGAGGCACGCCCCGGACATCCTATGCCTTCAAGAAGTGATTAACGAGATTGCCGCTAAGCGATTTCAAAAGACACTACAAAGCAAGGGTATGCAGTACACGTTGCATTTTCTTGAAAGCCGCGACACCTATCTAGAGCAGGACGTTGTATTTTTTTCGAAGAACAACAGCAAAAATATCACAGACATCAAGATTTCTGATCCAACTGATCCTGTTTACCCATCCAAATGTGTAATTCTAACCTGCCTCCTGAACGGCGAAAAAACCGCCTTGTTGGGCTTACATTTAAAAGCAGTACCCACTGAACCAAGAGCTGTCTCAAGAAGGGAGAAACAGGCTGATGCCGTTGTAAATCAATTACAGAGGCTTTCGACTGCTGGCTATGCCACCTTTGTGCTTGGTGATTTAAATGATTGGGATCCGATCGTGCCAGATGCCGACTCCAGTGAGAATGCGACACCTACTTCACAAGTACTGAGAAAGATTAAGGATTACGTAACAGGAGGCAATGACGAAATGTTGAATAGCTTACAGTGGGTTCAACCAATGGAAAAGAGATACACTTACAACTACAAAGGTTCAAAGACTGTGCTAGACCATATACTATTACCTACTAGTTGGAAGAATAGAGTCACAGGAGTTATAATCGATCACAATCGGCCTGAAGGAGCAAGCGATCACTGGCCAGTTATACTAAAGCTGAGTTGGTAAATAATAAAAGCTGAAGGGAAATGAAACAACTACTAATCACAATCGCAGCTGTGCTGTTGGTGGGGTGTGCTTCTAGTGATCTGATAACGAAGGAAGGTCTGGTAGATGCACCGCAGGTGCAAGTAAGCAATGTTCGCAAGGTGTTTGATAACAGTCATCACAATGCGTTCACAGATTTAACAGTATTTAAGGGTGTTTACTACCTTACGTTTAGAAGTTGTCCAGACGGACATGGAGTAAGCCCAAATGCTTCGGTTATCATTTTGGCGAGCAAAGATACCAGCAAGTGGGAGCAAGTGCATACATTTAGTGTGCCAAAGCGGGATACGCGGGATCCTCACTTCCTTGTATTCAAGGATCGGCTTTTCGTTTACACCGGCACATGGTACAGCGGCAATGATCCAGCGGAGAGTAACAATGATTTGGAATTGAATTTACATTTAGGATACGCGGCTTTTTCAGAGAACGGCACTAAATGGTCAAACCCCGTTCAATTAGATGGAACTTTTGGCCATTATGTTTGGCGAGCTGCCTCCTTTGGTGAAAAAGCATTCCTCTGCGGGCGACGTAAGATTGGCTTTGAAGTTGGACCAAAGGGTGAGCCAAAAGAAATCGAATCACTGATGTTAGAAAGTGATGATGGACTGATCTGGAGGAAACGTGCGACGTTTCAGGAAATAGACGGTGACGAGACGGCTTTTCTATTTGACAAACAAGGTGGTGTACAGGCCATCGGAAGGCGTTGGAATACGGCACAACTTTTGCAATCAAAACCGCCTTACACAAAATGGATACGTCGTGACCTTGACCGTCACATTGGAGGCCCATTGATCTCAAAGTGGGGAGATCGAACGATTGTCGGTGGGCGTCATTCGACCAAAAGAGGGCCGAAGACATCGATGTGCTGGTTGGTTGGAAGCAAATTGCACGAGTTTGCAGAACTTCCTAGTGGTGGTGACAATTCCTACCCTGGATTCGTTGCAATCACACCAATGGAAGCTTTGGTATCTTGGTATTCTTCTCACGAGGGAACCGCATCAATATACATGGCAAATCTTAAGATTAAGAGTGAATGAAACTATGAACCTCCTCCGCAAAAACAGAGCCAAGACAGGGGAAATTCAAAGCTTAAGGGAAATGATTACCCCAAATAATCAATGCAATCGTTGATCCGAACACTACTGTTGTGTGTTGCATGCACTTTGTTGGTCCAACAATCCAACGCACAAACCTCCAGCAAGTTAAAACCCTCATCGACTGTTCCAGTCGCCCACTTGGATACCTCTAAAATCCAAATATTTATGTTACCGTCTTTCCACATCAACGGAAAGCCTGCGAAAGCTCATACGCAAGGACTCCTTGTGCATAAAAACGGATTATTTGTCACAGCGCGCCGGGACGACATAAATCCACGCCGCTCTCTCCTACTCTGGTTAAGCTGTGATCCAGGCAGCCAGAAAGAAAATTTTAATGAGAGCATAAAGACTTGGACTAAAATCTGGGATATTACGCCAACCTCCAAGCCTGAGACATGGTCTGGCGTGCTTGATCACCCCGGTGGATTTGATTCTGACGGTCAAAACCTTTGGATTCCAATCTCACAAAGCCGTCGTAACGGCCAAACCATGATCCGCAAGTTCTCAATACGCTCTTTAATAGAAAAAGGTGATGCGACGGCTACACAAATTATAACCATCAATGATCACATAGGTGCGATTGCAGTTTCACATAGTCCAAAGAGGCTATTTGGTGCTAATTGGGATACTTTGCTTACCTACGAGTTTTCATTAGATGGCAACGCCGTGCAGCATTACGAGCGAAACTCGTTCATCCGTAATTTTCCGGATTGGTCGATTGCGGTACAGGATTGGAAGGTGCACGATGAATTCTTGATCGCAAGTGGACTCGACAAGACTTCTAAGCTACTAGCAGGTCATTCGCGTTCTTTAATCCAATTGATCAACTTAAAGACACGGCAAATCATCGCGGAACTGAGACTGCCCCGCCGTCATGAGTCTGGAAACTTTACGCGAGAAGGCATGGCAGTTTTCGGTGAACACATCTGGCTACTACCAGATGACCTAGGAGAAGAGAATAAACTCTACCGATTTCCACTTAACGAACTATTAAGTGTAGGACGAGAGAAGCCATGAGTGAAGAATTGAAAGCCGCTGGCAATTAAACGAACTCCTCCGTCTTCTTGTTTTTTGGCGGCGTGAGCAAGATCACATCCCGCACAACAACTTGCCAACCTGTTTAAGCACAGAGCCGGTTTTCTTACGAGACGTAGTTCGGAAGTCGTTGATGGCTTTTCAGAAATTCCTTGGTTTCAATGTCGATCTTCATAAGGTTTGTCTGCGTATGAACTCCATAGATGTTAAATCATTAATTATTGGTGCTTTACTGACGACAGTCGTGTTTCTTTCAACAGGCTGGCAAAGCGGCGTTCAAAAGGTCGAAATCGTTCAAGGATTTGGGAAGACCCTTAAGGTTGAATTAAAAGATGGAGGTGACAGATTTAATCCACTCTACGTGAAAGAAGTAAAGTAATCACTCACTTTCATAGCAGTGCACATCAAACGTGACTTCGCCAATGAAGTAGCCATCTTCAACTCGCTGCGCGAACACAAACTTCTGCACCGTGAAACCTAGTTAAATGTTTATTCTTTTCGCCAGCGCAGGACGAACTTCTCCCCGTGCTTAGGATGCGTTTTATCGAGAGACTCGAGCCTTAGGCTCATTCCGCGTTTCTCGAGCCGTACGTCTACCCAGCCCCGCGGCTCTTCAGGATCAAAAATGTAAGCTGTGGTTGGGAGGTTGATAAAATGAATCCCATCAAGTTGCCAATGCCGCCACTCGTGCGTATGCCCAAAAATAAACGCCTTCACGTGCTTGCGCGGAAGCAGGGCATCAACCAGCGCCGCTCCGTCTCTAAGCCCCCCCTTCTGTGCTGTGCCTGACTTGGCTTCTGGTTGGTTGACGTTGTGATGGCATATGACGATGGCTGGCTTTTCAACGTGGTTGTCTAGGGCCCTCGTGAGCCACCCGATCTGCTTCATTCCCAAGTCCCCTTCTGTGACCGTTCGCTGGGTGTTGTACAAAGAATCGAGGAGGAAAAAATTTGCACGTTCTGTCTTAAGCAAGTTGACCATGCGACCGGCGACCGGTGGTGTTCCAGGGAGCATTGCTGTCAGCGTATCCGCGAACAGACTGCGCCTGTCACAGTTGCCCATCGTCAAATGGATCGGTATCCCTAGATTACTTAGCGGAATAAGAAGCTTGGCTAAATATCGGTACGCACCCGCTGTGGGGGGCGAACCATCTGTTGCTAAATCGCCGTTGACGACGACGCCCCCCGGCTTAGTGGTTTGCGCAGCGATCTCCGCGACAACTTGGCGTAAATGATCTGCCATGTTGATTCCGCGCGCCACGGCAGTAGGATTCGCCATGATGTGGGTGTCCGAGAGAAATGCAAAGCGGTGAGGGTCAATTGGCACTTCTTTGCCCGGAATCGCTAGAACCGATGGCACGACGATTGTAGCAACTGCGCCTTTTGCTGAAAGGTCAAGGAACCTGCGTCGCTTAATGGGAATTATGTGAATCGGCATAAGCTTGTGCGGTTGAATATCACTCGCTGCCGTATCAGTACACATCAAAAGTGATATTTACAATGAAATGGCCGTCCTCAACGCGCTGCGCGAAAGTAAAGTTCTGAGGCCATTAAACCATTAGTTTTTGGGTTGGCCGCACTTTCCGGCAACAGTTAATATCGCCGCTTTATGAGAGAGATATTGATTACAATCGCAGCCGTGATGCTTACAGGATGTATTGGAGCATCAAAAACTGAGTTACTCAAAGATGAAAAAGGAAAACCGATAATATTGCCTATTGAATCAGTTGCTGAAGCTGATGCAAAACCAGAATCATCCACGGCGAAAGCGCCCAAGATCTCAATTCACGATGCAGCTGCGCAGGGAAACAACGATGCCATTAAGCAACATTTGTCTGCTGGTACGGATATAAATACAAAAGATGAATCCGGATGGACACCATTGCATTGGGCTGCTTCAAAGGTTCACAATAAAACCGCTAAACTGCTAATTAAGGCAGGTGCGGATGTAAATGTAGTAAATAAAGATGGTCTGTCGCCATTAGATTATGCTGAAAATGAAACCTTTGGTTTCCTAATCGACCATGGAGCAAAGTCCGGCGCAGAATTAAAAGATAAAGGGAAATGAAACAACTACTAATCACAATCGCAGCCTTGGTGCTGGTGGGGTGTGGGCCGAGTGAAGTGGAACTTTCATTAATTGAAGCAGCAAGAAAAGGCAACATTGAAGCCGTTAAAAAACACATTGCTAATGGCAAACAAGACTTTTTTAATAGCATAGATGTTAATGCGGCTGATGTCTTAGACAAGACTGCTTTGCATTATGCGGCGGCCTGGGGTCGCAAAAAAATCGCCTAACTACTAATCGCAA
>JAKUOW010000221.1 GCA_022451045.1 Pirellulales bacterium
GCACATGTTCAAGGAAGAGAACAATATCGACTACAGCTCTCATGAACACGAGCAGCCCGAAGATTATGGTCGACAACTCGCCGCCGACATTGCAGGTCCCCTTCTGATAGGCGAAGATCGTCCCGGCCCTGTAGTCTTCCCGGGTGCTGCTGAAATGGGTGATGGTGATGAAGACGGTGGAGAAGGGTAGCGGTAACAGTTTTTGTTACTCGAACCGCTAAAAAATAATCCAATCAGTAGTTGACGCTCCACGGACTAGATTGCGATACTCACATTATAGGCATTCTATTTGAGATGTCCTTTCAGGATCGGTTTCCACTACTTTTTACTTGGTTTTATACAAAGGGGCATGAGCCATCGAACGTAACCAGACAAGGGTCAATGATCAAATTCGTGTAACTCCTATACGCGTGATCGACGAAGACGGAACACAACTAGGAATCATCGAAACAGCTGACGCACTCGAGCGTGCAATCGAATCCGGCCTTGATCTTGTTGAGGTGGCACCGAACGAACGGCCCCCTGTTTGCCGAATCATGGACTACGGCAAATATAAGTACGAAAAGAAGAAGAAAGCTAACCAAAGCTCTTCTCATGCAACCAAAACCAAGGAAGTCCGACTGCGGCCAAAGACCGGCGACCATGATATTCAGTTTAAGGTCAAGCAGGCTCAGAAATTCCTGAAGCACCGCGACAAAGTTCAGATCTCGGTGATCTTCCGCGGTCGTGAAATGGCCCATATCGAAGAAGGCCGACGTGTCATGGAAGGCGTGATCGAAGACCTCGTCGAATTCGGCAAAGTCGAGCAGGCTCCTCAGCAAAATGGTCGCCGTATGACCTGCCTGATCGTGCCTAAGTAACGGTTGCTAGACTTTACTCGGTTTCGCTGGTTGAGTGAGAGATGGCTTGGGTAACTCGGTCATCCATTACACGAAACATTAACGGATGGTCTGCAATCGGCGCCGTCACGATGCAGTTCAACTGTGGAAAATCTGCCGCTGCTTCCTTAGCGATCTTCGGAATGTCCTCACTGACGTGTCGGCCCGGCGCTAAGAAATACGGATGGATGATTACTGTCGTAGCGCCCTGTTCAACACATAACCGCATTGCTGTTTGCAAATCCGGTGTTGCAATCTCCATGTGCGCTTCTTCCACGATGGTGAACTCTGAGTCTGCACGAAACCGGCTTACCATTTCCGAGAACAACGCGTTGCTTTCTTCTCGTCGGGACCCATGGTCGATTATGACTATTCCAATGGAGGTTGGTGCTTGTTGCGCAGACGGCGCACTGCCTTGAATCACTGTCGGTTTATACATCGATCCGCTCATTTGATATTCTGCCGCTTCACAGCGCTATTGATTTTTAACTACTATACAGTCGTTAGGAATGCCATTTTTACAAACGCTTGCATCGACAATCCCCATTATATGCCTTATGCCCAACGAACACCTGATTGAGTGGTTCGGTTGCGAACGTGTAATGTTATGACCGCTATTTTACTGAACTCAGTGTCTAAACAATTTGAAACTGGACCAGAAGTGCTGAGCCAGGTGTCAATGGACATACCGTCGGGCGGTTTTCTAACGCTGCTGGGACCTTCCGGTTGTGGTAAGTCTACGATCCTACGGCTTATTGCCGGATTGACCAGCCCTACCGACGGTGACATACAGTTCAATGAAGGCGGGACAATCAACCGGTCGTTTGTGTTTCAGGATCCGACATTACTGCCTTGGCGTACCGTATGGCAAAATGTCGCGTTACCACTGGCACTTCGCGATGACTCCAATGGCGACGGACAAATCGAAGATGTACTGAAGTTGGTTGGTCTCGATTCCACGCACTGGCAAAAATACCCCAGAGCATTGTCCGGTGGAATGCGTATGCGTGTGTCCATTGCACGTGCGTTAGTTACCAATCCTCAAGTTCTGCTTCTTGATGAGCCATTCGCCGCCCTTGATGAGCTTAGACGACAACAGCTCAATGAAGATCTACTTGCGATCTGGGCGGAGCAGAAATGCACGACAGTCTTTGTGACCCATAATGTCGGTGAAGCTGTATTCCTTGGCCAGCAAGTAGCAATCATGCAGTCGGACCCCGGACAAATCGCTGAAACAATTGCTATCTCTCTAAGTCAACCGCGAACAGCGGCCTTGCGCACAGAGCAGGAGTACACGGAGCTCGTTACGCACGTCTCAAGTCAGCTCTACCGGCATCAGACTAATGAGGCGCTGGCATGAACACCAAGATTAACCGCATACTGTGGCCAGCTATCCTGTTCATTGTGCTTGTGGCACTTTGGGCACTCGCAGTGCGTTTCTTTGATGTGAAGGCTTATATCCTACCTTCACCATCTGATGTACTCGATGTATTTGTAACTGAATCGCAGACGCTAAAGAGTGCTACGCTGGCCACAGCAGCTGCCGCCGGGTTGGGATTCTTAATCAGCGTAATAGCAGGTGTTTCGATTGCCATTTTATTCTCCCAGTCGGCACTCATTCGGATGAGCTGTTATCCCTACGCAATTTTTCTGCAGACGATGCCAATCGTGGCTGTTGCTCCACTGATCGTCCTTTGGTTTGGATTTGGGTTTCAGTCGGTGACGACGGTGGTCGTGATTATCAGCTTGTTTCCAATTATCACCAATGCCACGACCGGCATGACATCTCTGGAACAAGGGCACGTTGAATTGTTCGAGCTTTACAATGCTTCGCGATGGCAACTCCTTTTTAACCTGCGATTACCAAATGCCGTGCCGCACATCGTTACTGGTGCGAGAATCTCAAGTGGACTGGCTGTAGTTGGAGCGATCGTTGGAGAATTCTTTGCAGGCGCATCAGACAAACTCAAAGGGCTTGGTTATTACGTGCAATCAACAGGCTTACTCCTAAAAACCGATATGTTGTTTGCTTGTATCTTCTTGTCTGCCGCTCTGGGTGTAGTACTTTTTCTCTTGGTATCGCTCATTAGCCGCGGGGTTTTGCGGAAATGGACATTCGATCTGAATAACAACTAGCCCAGATAGAATGCTCGAGGCAAGTTATTCACATGCAATAACTGCCATCAACCGCTTTGCGTGATAGAATGAAAAAGCTTTTCAAATATCAATAGTGGCTTATGCTTATTACTCCTTGAGCCATCAGGGAAACGATTGAGGAACAACCAATGTCATTTCAGCAGTCAAACCGCCGACAGTTCATTGCCTCCGGTCTTGTTGCAGCAAGTGCCGCACCGTACTTTTTTTCGCCGAAAGATGCTTTCGCTCAGGAAAACAACGCTGCAAATGACAAAATCAATGTCGCGGCGATCGGAAACGGCGGGCGTGGCTCAGGCATTGGGCATCAAGCCGGGCGACTTGGAAACATGGTGGCATGCTGTGATGTCGACGAACAACGAGCCAAGGGATTTGCATCCAAATATGGTTCCTGCGATACCTATCAGGACTACCGTAAAGTCCTAGACCGCAAGGACGTGGATGCAGTAACGATCGGTACTCCGGATCACTGGCATACAAAAATTGCCATTGATGCCATGAAGGCCGGCAAGGACGTCTATTGCGAAAAACCACTTACACTGACCATCGATGAAGGAAAGCTCATTTGCAAAGTGGTCAAAGAAACCGGGCGTGTCTTTCAAGTTGGTACTCAACAGCGAAGTGAATACGGAAGCAAGTTCATACAAGCAGTTGCCATCGCCCGCAGCGGACGCCTGGGCGACAATCTACATGCTGTGTCATCTGTGGGAACTGCAAAATCCGGTGGACCATTTAAGAGCGGTGAACCGCCAGCCCATTTCGATTGGAACATGTGGCTTGGACAAGCGCCGGATACACCGTACATCAAGGAACGCACACACTATCAATTCCGCTGGTGGCTTGAGTACTCCGGTGGGCAGGTAACCGATTGGGGTGTACATCATACAGACATCGCCATGTGGGCGCTTGGACACGGGGAAACCGGGCCAACAACCATTGAGGGTAAAGGCACATTTAATACGCAACCAGACTGTTACAATGTTGCTCGCGACTTTGACTGCACGATGACATTCGCGGATAAAACATCCATCCGTTTAACGAGCGGGCCAAACGAGTTGATTCTAGCGGGTGATAAAGGTCGAATCCGAGTCAACCGTGGTAGCCTCACAGGTAAGCCTGTTGAAGAAATCATGTCGAGCAAATCAGAACAGGAAAAGCTTAACGAGTCCGTTCGTGAACTCTATGGCGGCAACCCTCAGCCTCACATGGTGAATTTCTTTGCCTCAATAAAGTCGCGCAAACAACCGGTCTCAGATGTCTTCACCCATCACCGCAGCGTTAGTTGTTGCCACCTGGCGAACATCGCTATGCTTACCGGACGCAAACTGACTTGGGATCCACAGAAAGAAGATTTTGTTGGTGACGAACAGGCAAGCGCAATGGTCGCTCGTGAGCAACGAGCAGGATTTGAAATTGACGCCTAAATCAAACCGCTGCAAGACGACTTGCTAAATAACGCATACTGATCACTAAAAGGAATAGAAAATGTTATTCAAATCACGATTCCCACGAGTTATTTTCGCTCTAATACCCACCATTGCATTGTTGATTGGCTGTGGTGGCGATGACGATTCAGCCGGAGATGCACAGCCTGAAGCCAGCATAAACACCGAGGGCGATGGTGGCGGATTAGCAGAAGTCGCTGCTGTTGACTCGGCAGCTGCCACAACCGTTGAAGAGGTTGACGCTGCGGACACGTCAACGGCTTCGTCAACAGCTTCTTCAGACGATACCGGAGCAACTGCCAGCGATGACGTGCTTGCATTAATTGCTGACAACTATAACATCGCCATCGTTGTTAATCCGTCAAAAATACTTAGTAGTGATTTGTTTAACACCATTCTTGAAACGGTGATTCCCGAAGGTGAGCCGAATCCCATCGATGCACTAAAAGCCCAGCTTGGATTCGATGTCAGCAGTGTTCAACGCTTGTACGGATTCGCCAAGTTGGACGCGCCTGCTGGCCTTGTACCAGGTGCTGGCCCTGGACCATTCGGCAGCAATATCCGATCTGCAAATAATTTGAATGTTCAACCTGTCTATTACCAGCCTGGCTTCGGCCCGCCTGAACTGGGGGACGGACCTGCATTCGATCCATCGGCATTGATTCCAACGGACATGATCATCTACGGTGTAGCAGATCAGGATATCGTCGCTTTGCAATTTATTACGTCCACATTGCCGCCGGAAAAGACGATCGACGTGAACGGTAAAAAGTGCTATCTCCTCGGAGACAACGATGAATTTGCACTGCATCTGCCATCTTCCAAGTCTGTCCTTGCCGGGCCGGTAGAGTCACTTAAATCCGCTCTTGCGGGTGGCGGTGGACAATCAGACTTTGCAAAGTCCTTTGGTGCTATCGATTTGAACAGTGACATTGTTATTCGTGCACTATTACCAGCAGAGCCTGAAACACCGCCAGCTGGTGGGGGAGGATTGAACCCATTTGCCGGAATGTCCAAAGTCACTGCGTCGACGGTAAAGGTGAATCTCGATCAAGACGAAATTGTACAGGTCGAAATGGAAGCAGCTGACGATGCTGCACTGATGCAAGTGAATCAGTCTCTGACTGGTGCACTTGGATTAGGAAAGGCTATCCTCGGTGGTCAGGTTGCCCAAATGGCAAGCAATCCAAATCTACCCGCTGAGGAAGTTGAAGCACTAAAGTTTGCACAACAATTGTTGAATGTAATCGCAGTCACTAAACAAGAAACTTCTGTTACCTTGACTCTGACTCTTAGCGACGCACTTCGAGAACAATTGATGGGCATGATTAAGACAGGTGTTGACAGTGTTGACAGTGTTGACAGTGTTGACAGTGTTGACAGTGCTGACAGTGCTGACAGTGCTGACGAGATGCCCTAGCATTGACGATTTTAGAGATCATCAAC
>JAKUOW010000222.1 GCA_022451045.1 Pirellulales bacterium
CATCAATTGCAGTCGCCGAAGCAACTCAACAACAGTGCTTCAGTCTTTCGCACAACTGAACAGTGACTTTGTGATCAATGCGGCGAAAGCCTCAGCCACGCAGTTGATCACCGCCTATCCTCAACAAAACACACCAGCGATCATCAAAGACGCCTTTACTTCCATACTTGGAAGAAAGCCGACCGCAGAAGAATCTGCACTCTGCATCCAACACATCACCGAGCAGTTCACTGCCTTTGAGGCATCAGTTCCTGGCAAAGGATATCATCTGGCAGTTGCCGACCTTTGCCACATGTTACTTTGCATGAATGAGTTTCTTTATGTCGACTAGCCGACACCAGCCAACTATCACACAACCGATATGACCAAACGACACAGCAATCCAGCATATTTATCACGACGGCAAGCACTCACAGCATGCAGCATGAGTTTGAGTGGCTTAGCTTTACACGGAATGCTTCACGCCGAAACAGAGCCAGAGCAACGCGTGTCATTCGACATGGAACCTCGTGTTCCCGGCCGTCCCGCCAAAGCGAATGCTGTAATCCAACTTTTCCAAAATGGTGGCCCATCCCAAATGGATCTGTTTGATCCAAAACCAACTCTTAGCAAATATGCGGGCAAGCCACATCCCGGTGAGGTCGAGACATTTCAACTCGGCAATAAAAACATCGTATATCCACCCCAATTTCAAATTACTAAACATGGCGAAAGCGGTATGCACTTTGGCTCACCACTTCCGCACATGGCCAGCATGGCTGATGAATGGTGCATGATTCGGTCAATGCACACAGTCAATAACAATCACCCCTTTGCCATTAGCATGTTTCAGTCGGGCAAGCCATTCTTCGGTTACCCTGCCTTAGGTTCCTGGATCACATACGGTCTCGGCAGTGAAAGCCAGGATTTACCAGGATACATCGTCCTACGTGACCCAGGAGGCTACAACACATCCGGTAAAGCGGTATGGTCTAGCGGTTGGATGCCCGCTCTATACCAAGGAACTGAATTCAACAGCACCGGCAATGCGGTGCATCACTTACACCCATCAAACAAACGCACCTCCGATTCACAACGACGCTCGCTCGACTTACTTTCCTCACTTAACAAGAAGCATTCCAAGGCTCATCCTCGTGAATTCGAGCTTGACGCCAGGATCCGCAACTTTGAACTAGCCGCGAGGATGCAACTCGCTGCAGAGAACATTCTCGATATTTCTCAGGAAACAGAAGAGACCCTCCACTCATATGGAATCGACAATCCCACAACTGCCGGTTATGGCACTCGATGCCTCATGGCTCGCAGATTAATAGAAGCTGGAGTCAGGTACGTACAAGTCTTTCCACCACTTCAACCAAGCTTCCAACCGTGGGATAGCCACGGATCATTAAAATCCGGTATCGAGACCATTTCCGCGAGAGTCGACAAACCGTCCGCTGCATTAGTCAAGGATCTCAAACAGCGCGGCCTACTTGATGAGACTATCGTAATGTGGAGTGGTGAATTCGGACGTCTTCCCATTACTGAAGGATCTGACGGACGTGACCACAATCGAAACGCCTTTACCACTTTACTCGCCGGGGGCGGATTTAAGGCCGGCTTAACTTATGGCTCCACGGATGATTTCGGTTACGCTGCGGTCGAAAACCGTGTGAGTGTACCTGATTTGCACGCAACAATTTTCAATCAACTTGGGATCGACCACACCAAACTCTCGTTCCGACACAAGGGACGCAACGAGCGACTAACGGATCCAGAAGTAACCGGCGCTCGCGTAAGGTCCGAGGTTTTAGCATAAGTGAGGTAACCACTAATGAACCGGTTGCTAAGCGTCATTTTGGTATCATGCCAAACCCTGTTATTCTCTTCGCCGACCATTGCTCAGGACTCTCTTGAAGCAGCGTTAGCAGAAACTCTCATCACACAGGAACAGGCCGATAGCCAAATTACCAAGTACTTAATTAGTCGAATTAAACCACTCGAGCTAGGGGCCTCATACGACGACTCATCTTCAACTGCCGACCAAATCCGACAAGATATTCTAGAAAACGTCGTTTTTCGCGGAGTACCTGCAGAATGGAGAAATCTCCTAGTACAGGTCGAGGGTGACTCAACCATTAAAACCGAGCACGGATACAGCATTCGCAAAATCCGATACGAAGCACTCCCTGGGTTATGGATCCCGGCTCTGATCTACACACCATACCAACTCCAGGGTAAGGTCCCGGTCGTAATAAACGTAAATGGCCATGAGCGAATTGGAAAATCTGTTGAATACAAACAAAAGCGGTGCATCAATCAAGCAAAACGTGGGATGATCGCTATAAATCTTGAGTGGATTGGAATGGGGCAACTCAACAGCCCCGCGTTTTCTCACAACGAACTCGCAAAGCTTGACGTATGCGGAGTCAGTGGACTAGCCGTTTTCTACCTCTCGATGAGTAAAGCAATCGATATCGCCATTTCTCTGGAACATGCGGATCCCGATCGTATTGCCGTTACAGGTCTCTCCGGCGGTGGATGGCAGACCATTATTATCAGTTCTCTCGATACTCGCGTGAAGCTTGCCGTACCGGTTGCTGGCCACAGCGCACTCGGGCAACGCATTGCTAACCGCAGCAGCATTGGTGATTTGGAACAGAATCCTAATGACCTTGGGGCATTTGCGGACTACGTACACCTGAACACGCTAATGGTGCCGCGCCCATTGCTCCTAATCTACAACACCAAAGACAATTGTTGTTTTGTAGCCTCCACGGTAAAGGCAAACACCTACGAACCCGTCATCCCCTTCTACGCACAAGCAAACGTGCCTGAGCGACTGCATTACCATGAAAACTCTGATCCAGGCGATCACAATTACCAGCTAGACAATCGTCAACAGCTGTACGCATTTCTCGAGACGCACTTTTTTCCAGAACGCAATTTATCTGCAAAAGAAATCGATTGTGATGCAGAGATATTAGCGAATGAAGATCTGATCGTTCCTTTGCCAAACGCAAATGAAACTTTCCATACACTTGCAACTAATGCCGCAAAGTCAATCGAATCTAGATCATCCCAATACAATTCACCAGTAAATGCCCTTGCAAAGCTGCTTCGCCTGCCAAAGTACACAATGAGTGCCGACCTCTTCACCGGTGCTAAAAAAGTCGGAGAACTTTCAGTACGTCGACTGCGATTGCTTTCTGATGATGGACTAATCCTTCCCTGTGTCATCGTGGAGCCTAAAGACCCAACCAACACTGTTACGTTCATCAGCGACAAGGGATTCATGGGAGAACACGAGCGCATCTCCAAACTTGCAAGCCTTGGCAACCGCGTCATCGCCATCGACCCCGTGTTTATTGGCCAATCCCGCCACACCGGGTCGCTATACTCAATGCCGATGCTCGCAGCAACACTCGGACAACGTCCACTCGGAATCCAGACCGCTCAAGTCACTTCCGCTGTTGAGTTCATTTTGCGCACGCTCGTTTTGGAACACACCGACCTTGAGTCCCACGGCCCCCGCTCCGGTGTACTAGCTCTCACTGCAGCTACGACGTCTGAGCATATTGTTGAGGTGAGCACCATTGGTGCTCTTTCATCTGTCGACGAATTGCTTTCACCAACAGCCTCCTATAGCAAGACACCGGAAGCATACTGCTTTGGGCTGCTTCGGTGGTTTAAATCACCACAAGTCTCTGAAGTGCTATCCAGGCCCGTAGTGAATCTAAAAAAGCACCTTCAGTAATGGACAAGTGATACAAATTGTCTCTGCGAACTATCCTCCCGCTGGTCAGCATCCTAACCTCGCTTCTTCATGCGTCACCTCATGCGGGTGCAGTCGACCAACCAAACATTCTGTTTATCATCTCCGATGACCAACGGCCCGACACAATTGCTGCACTTGGCAACACTCTCATCGAGACCCCACATTTGGATTCTCTTGTAAAACAAGGCACCACGTTTACCAGAGCGATATGTGCAAACCCACTTTGCGTCCCCAGCAGAGCAGAGATTCTTACCGGAAGTACCGGTTTTCGCAATGGAGTACACCCGCCAGTCAATAAGCCAGATCTTTCCGCGCCAACTTGGCCAGGCATAATGGCTCGTGCAGGATATAGAACATTCCACGTTGGTAAATGGATGATTGCCGGTCGTCCTTCTACACGTGGCTACCAAGAGAGCCTCGGTCTTTTTGCTAGTGGAAAACGACCGGAGTCACCACAATTCGACTCAGCAGGGCGTATCGTTACCGGTTACAGCGGGTGGATGTTTCAAACAGATGATCGCACTCTTAACCCGGATTTGGGTATAGGTTTAACGTACGACATTAGCTCTAAATTTGGGAACGCCGCAATTGAGTTTATTAAGAGGGATTCAGACGCGCCGTTCTTCCTGCAAGTCAATTTCACCGCGCCACATGCCCCCTTACTCGATCCCCCCAACTGGTTAGACAAATACCCTGAAAGTTCCATACCACTGCCAGCCAATTTCAAACGGAGGCATCCTTTTGACCATGGCAACTTGCAAGGAAGAGATGAACGCCTCAATAGCATCCCACGGAAGAAAGCCGACATACGGAGGGATCTGGCGACGTATTATCGCGTGATCTCTGACATGGATGAGCAGATTGGCAGAATCCTGTCGGCACTCGACGAATCAGGCAAAACTGAGAATACGCTGATCATTTTCACCAGCGACCATGGGCTCGCACTTGGAAGCCACGGACTAATGGGGAAGCAAAACATGTATGAGCACTCCATCGCCGTGCCATTGATTTTCAAGGGACCCATGATTCCAGCATCTGAATCGCGTGATGCCCAGTGCTATCTACGCGACCTATTCCCAACAGTGTGCGATTATTGCGGGATCGAAATACCTACAGAAGTCGAAGGTACGAGCTTGATGCCAGTGCTCGATGGTAGTCTCGAGGAAGTACATCAGTTCGTCATTGGGTATTACAACGACAAACAACGGATGATCAGGATGGGTGCTTGGAAGTACATCTATTACCCGGCCATTAATAAGGAGCAGCTTTTCCATCTCGCAACAGATCCCAACGAGGTAAAGGATCTGAGCAATCACAAGTTAACTCAACAGTTAAAGGCGCAGCTGCGACAAGAGATGGTCATATGGCTGCAGAATCATGGCGATCCACTATTTCAGCAGTAGAGCGAATTAAGCAAAGATTAGTTATGCAGTAACCGCCATTTCATATAGAGAGTATATGAAGTTTCTTCAAACTCGATTTCATTTATGCGATCTTTTCTCTTTACATCAAACTCGAAATCGCGTTTCTTGGAAATCTTGTCGTTTCCCACGAAGTCGTCTTCCCATAATTGGATTAAGCCCCCGTCGGCATAAAGAATGAACCCGTCAAGCATTTCCTCACTCCAAACTGCTCGCAGCATGTCGTCAACCTCTTCGGACTCGAAGATCTCTTCCCGAGTTTCTTTATCGTGAATATTAAAGAACAGATCTGGCTCTTCATTGCCAGCCACAATCTTGTTGGGAACGGACGCGATGGCCTCCACAAGTTTCGCCCCAATGAAGCTATACTTCCCATCCTCGATTTGCTTCAATCGAAACTCCTGGCGTTTCGAGTAATTCACAGGGCCACCGTAGCTCGTAGATTTTGGCTGCACGAGTGTTTCCAAATAGGCAACGATTTCCGCTGACGGCCCTATACGTGCTAAAACACCGACCAAGTAACCCATCCGATGTGAATGCACAGCACTGTGTGAATCTTCGATGCCTTTTACACGCGACAAATACTCAATGTTTGTGTATGCAATTGTCAGCTCCGGCTCAGCGCGTATATTTTTCACTTCATCGACAACCTTGATTCTCTCCAACAACTCATGAAATGGGTCTGCAACCTTTGGCAAATTCAAGTTTTGCCCCGTGCGCCATTCAAGGGTTGCAGCTAGA
>JAKUOW010000223.1 GCA_022451045.1 Pirellulales bacterium
TAACGACGGTTATCCACTGCAGGCACTCAGCGCAGATTTTGCCAATATTCAATTACGTGCCAAACGCCTCCGAGATGATGAAACCACACCGGACACGCGACTGGCTGATGACCCCATGTCCATCAATCCAGCTAGTGTTCGCTCACTGATCTCATTAATGCTTGGGGGCATCCATCCGGGACACCGTGGCTCTCCCTTGTATGCCGCCGTCCGATATTTTGATCCTGATGCACAACGGGCTGGTATTCCGGATGATGTAGCTGCACTTGTAACCGGACTTACCGCGGAAAGCATCTCGTTGCAACTGGTAAACACCAGCCAAACGCAATCACGCGAAGTCACCATTCAAGCCGGATCATATGGCCAACACGAGTTTGGACATGTAACGATTGGTACTGAAGAAATAGAGTGCAACTCTCGCTATTTGACCGTCATCCTCGAACCTGGGTGCGCAACTAATATTACCGCGACCTTGGACCAGTACGTAAATCAACCTACGATGCAGTTTCCGTGGAAATAGGTTCGCTGGCTGTGGCCGTTTCATCCTGGTTCAGCGACCGGCTGAACCAGGGGATCCATCGCACGTGTAAAGGTATAAGCAGAACAAGCGTAACTGCCGCACATCCAAAGAACGTCTCGTTGGAGGCCAATCCCATCGGCTCGTTCAATACCCAATAGAAGACAGCGCCTGTTGCAAATCCGGCACTCTGTGCCGCGTTTACGAAACCTAAAAACCGCCCACGCTCATTATCTGGAGCAAGTGACTGTTGTATTGCTAATAGCGGAATCAAAAAGAATCCGGCTGAAATACCCGCCAATCCAATCGCGATCGCTACAGGCGCAAATTCCTTCGGAACTAACCCCAACGCTGCAAATGACACAGTCATGCCGATCGAACCATATAGAATCAACCTTGGCTTGATTTGCGTGCCGGATACCAGTCCCACCAATACTCCGCCAATTCCAATTCCCACGCTCAGAATTGCCAGAAGGTAACCGGCTTTCGTGCGTGAGATACCCAAGATCTCGCCGTAATCGGACAACGCGAGCAACGCCACGCCTGGAATGATATAGAAAACCGATGATACGCCGGCCGCGGCTAGCAACGGTGTTCCTTTGGTCGACTTAATCGATTCCAAATAAAACCGCAGGAACTGCTTCTTGACGGCTAAGTCTGGCTTCATCGGCCGTAAATATGGCATTCTAAATGCCGCGGCTAATCCTGCCACAGCAATAAGTAGCATCACAATCCCAGGCAACCACTTTGCCACGAATCCGGAAGTTGCGATTTCCGTCGTTGAATTCTGGGCTGCATAGTCGGCATAGTCGCTGCGAGGAACCTGCCTCAACTCGATCATCCCGCCTATGCCATTTCCAATACTGTTGAGCTGTTCTTGCACTTGCGAAATATACGCTTCATCTGCGAATAATATCACGCGAGGTTTTACGGGGGCTACAGCAAGATCATCTGTCGACACAGCCTTAAACAGTTCGTCGCCTCCGGAATCGCCCTCCACACCGAGTGACGCCAATCGCTCCTTAACGGAAATTGGATCTACCGAACCGATCATTGCCTCTGTTTCTACACCCTGTTGCGTTTCGAATACGATCACCGGACTCCAATCCGACGCAAAATTATCGTAAAGCGGACCGGCGGCGAATGCTCCGAGGATCACGGCGATATTTGTCAGCATGCTCAAGACGCCGTTTGCTTTGCTAAGACCTTCTTCACCAACAAGTTCAGGCAACATACCGTATTTCGCAGGACCAAAGAACGTGCTTTGCAAACCAAGTACTGTTAATACAGCTAACGCAAATAGAACGTTACCGGTCACAAGTGCCACGGTAGCTAGGATTGCGACAAGTACTTCGACCAGCTTCACAAGAATTGTCATTTTTGATTTGCTGTAGCGATCAGCGAACTGACCCGCAAATCCCGAAAAGAGCACAAATGGAATTGTGAGACATAATCCGGCGATCGTTTTACCACCCGCGCCGATGTCTGCTGCCCAGATTCCACCAAGAGCCACAGCAAAAGTAATAAACTGCTTTAGCACATTGTCATTGGCCGCACCAAGAAACTGAACAATGTTAAGGGCACGAAAGCCGCGTTTGCCGTCACTAGCTGAAAGGTTTTGCATTTAGTTGTTGTCCGTCTGAGGTGCACTGCACAATTTGGTCGTGCCAACAGTATAGCTATTTGAATACAACGACCACTAATTCGTTTTGCTATATTGACGGCTATCTTTTCACTTCTTACCACGGATTTTCCCCATGCGTATCATCATCGCTCTGGCTTTTGTACTACTACACTCACCCGTTCTTGCAGAAGTACCACTACCATCTTCGAAAGAAGGGGTCGCAAATTCACTAAAGGAGATTGGGCTTAAACAATCGTCGCTTGAGCTTCAGAATTACAAAAGCGTTATCGCCGATGAAGAGATAACATACGCACAGTATGGCGACCGCTCCCTTCAGCTTGACCTCTACTCACCTGCAAACGTCGATTCACCGGACCCCGGAGTCATCGTTGTACATGGTGGCGGTTGGCATAGTGGTACCCGTCAGAAGTTTGCCCGAATTGCCGAGGAAATGGCCTACCGTGGCTTTGTCGCGGCAACGATCAGCTATCGCCTGGCAGATGAAGCTGCGTTTCCCGCGGGCATTCAAGACTGCAATGCTGCTACACGCTGGATGAGAGCCAACGCAAAACGCCTGATGGTTGATCCGGAGCGTATTGCCGCCATTGGTGGCTCAGCTGGTGGTCACCTTGTTGGCTTGATGGGTGCCGCCCCCCATATCAAAGACTTTCAGGGCAATGGTGGCAATAACGATGTTTCCAGTGCGCTGCAGGCCATGATTAGTCTCGCCGGACCTTTTGAACTCGCATTCGGCCCGATAGCAGAAAAGTCTATTAATCAGCCGAAGGATTCTAATGCAAATCGTTGGTTCCGTAGCGACATTGCCAAGAATAAAGACATCTTCGTAAAGGCGTCACCGTACACATACATTTCAAACCATACGCCACCAACCTACTTTCTCACCGGCGAATACGACAACGTTTCACTTAACTATGAAACGCTTAAAAAACTAAGGGAGCATGGCATACCGACCGGTCAGATCGTTTACAAGTATGGACGACACGGATGCTGGAATAACAATCCATGGTTCGGTTCCATGATTGATGACATCACAACAATTCTCTCAAACACCTTCGAATACGAAGTACCTCCGTACCAAGATGAGAAGTTTCATTCAGCAAAATGGGGAAACATCGTCCGCCTTCCAACCGGACTTCGTCTTAACCTGAAAACCATCCCGGGAAACCGCGTTATCACCGTACCGCAATATCCGACCACCATCGGTAAAGCGACTCTCCATACTAACAACCGCAACGCCGAGATCGCCTTGTCCCCACAACTGGATTCATGGCAATTTAAGATCCCCGGCGAGATCACTGCACCTGCCTCCATTCAAATACCGACCGTCTATTCAAACAATCTCAGCCGCTTGCCAAAGATCATGAGCGCCAACAACGGTGGTTTTACGTTGATGGCCTACAACGCTGAGGTATTTGGTCAAAATCTGCGATATGAACCACAGGCGCATAAGAACACAGTCGGATATTGGACTAACCCGAAAGACTACTGCCAGTGGAAAATCTACGTAGAGAGCCCCGGCAAGTACCAAGTCCACATCCACCAAGGTTGCGGTAAGGGACATGGAGGCAGCGAGGTAGCAGTCGTGTCAGCAGACCAATCGTTGAAATTCGTCGTGGAAGATACTGGTCATTTCCAAAACTTCAAGAAGCGACACATCGGTGACTTCGACTTTAGCGAGGCCGGTCTGTACACCGTCGCCATACGCCCCATTAAGAAAGCAAAAGTGGCAGTAATGGATGTCCGCCAAATGGATCTTGTATTTGATTCGGATAACAAGTAGACCGAAAAACAACATCGATTGGACAAATGACGGCGTTTATGGTCCGAGCTTGGCTCTAGGGACGTGGTGCAAATACGTCTGCCGCCCAAGTATCATATAGCCCCTTTAGGCGTCTTACCACTTCCGGCTTCTCCGACACATAGTCGTGTACTTCCGGTTTCTCGTCGCCGAG
Organism: Pirellulales bacterium; assembly: GCA_022451045.1. Taxonomy (GTDB): domain Bacteria; phylum Planctomycetota; class Planctomycetia; order Pirellulales; family Pirellulaceae; genus UBA11883. The sequence continues at coordinate 4,115 of JAKUOW010000223.1, forward strand.
GTTGTGCAGGCTCAATTTGCCACCGTCATCAGGCATATAGATCAGCTTCCAATCCGCTTCCCGCACAGCCCACTTCTCCTGCCATTGAAAATAAAGGGCCTTGTGTTTTGATACCGCATCAGACGATTCGATGATTGGAAGGATGCTATGCCCGTCCAGCTTAGCGTCGGGCTGTACCACACCGGCGAGCTCACAAAGTGTCGGTAGCCAATCCAGTGCGGTAACTACCGCACCACGCGTTTCCCCTTTGGCGACATGGCCCGGCCAGCTCAGTATTGCGGGAGTCCGAATTCCGCCCTCGAGAAAGGTACCTTTGTTACCTATCCACTTCCCAGTGTTCCCACCGCCGCCATTGGAACCATAGTCGTAGCCCTTCGGGTATCCGCTCGAGTGGTTGTCTTTCTCAATGACATAATTTTCTACGGAATGACCGTTATCACTCAGGAACAGTACTATCGTGTCCTCAGTAAGGCCATACTTTTCGAGCTGAGCCATTACGCGCCCCACATAGTAATCTGTGGTCGTGATGAACGAAGCATAGAGCTTTCGCGGTTCCTCCATTCCTTCGTAAAGCTTCGCGTGTTCCGGCAGCGGTTGCTCTGGATAGTGCGGGATATTGAATCCAACATAAAGTAAGAATGGATGCTTCCTATTCTGCTTGATGAATTTCTCAGCACGTGTGACCATCAGCTCCGGAAAGTAGCGACCGTGCATGAAGACTTCTCGTGTACCTTCAAACAAGTCGTGGAATCCATCCCGATGCAAGTGAAAATGTACGAAGTTATCAATAAACCCATCTCGCAAACCAAAGAATTCATCGAAGCCTTGCTTCTTCGGCCCTAAATCCCTGTGCGCTCCAAGATGCCATTTTCCAAAAAGAGCTGTTTTATATCCAGATGACTGGAATACCTCGCCCAATGTGATTTCATCCGCATGCATGTTGTGCTCGGTATCCACATGTATAGACCGCTGGGACCATGAATTGATTCCTACACGCTGTGAATGCCGTCCGGTCATCAGCGCCGCTCGCGCCGGACAACAGACACTATGCGCATATGCCTGAGTAAATCTGATGCCATTTGCTGCAATTGCATCCATGTTCGGTGTGTGTAAATCCTTGGAACCGTAGCAATTGACATCGAGCGTCCCCTGATCATCGGTCACAATCACAACCACGTTTGGCTTTGCATTGGAAGCCGCCATCACGACAGGAACGCTGGAAAACAAAAACAGACTGACGCTCACGAGTCTCATTCGAATTCTCTTCAAAACTGTATTTCCTTTCGTAATCATCTTACGGACCTCTTAGGGTTTCTTATACAATCCTCGCAAGATGCGACGACGACAGTCAAAGGCGACAACGAAATACGCCATCACGCCGACAATTGCCAGTACATTCACTGCATGCCGCAGTATCTCTGACACATCTACAGCTTCAGGCCCTAGCCAAAAGCTGATCCCCATAAATACAAGAATGATGCACTGGATCCCAAAAACAAAGACTGTCATCGGTGATTTACGTACAACACTTATAAAACTTGTCACACGTCCGATACCAATCACATTCGCAACGCACCCAAAAAACAAGGCAGAGCATGTAATCAACTGATCGAGTCTGCGAATGGCGCTTAGAGGGGCAAAATTTGCACGAGGGAGTGTTGGATACTCCACGCCAAAGTATATCAGTGTATTATTCAAAATCGGCACGAGCATCAGAATGGCCGCCAGTGCAAACGCAACCCTGGATCCTGAATTACGCGGTGCACTTGTTAGCACCAGCGTCCCGATCAAACCTA
>JAKUOW010000224.1 GCA_022451045.1 Pirellulales bacterium
GAATCCAATGCCTTTGATGCCGAAGGTGTCCATTTCAATTTGATGTCGAGGATGCCCCGTGCAGTTCAACTCGAAGCCGGCCTTAAAGCAGGTCGACGGCAGGCGAACATGAATGGCAGCTTCCGCATGTTCGGTGCCAACTGGATTCATCACGCATGTTGGGTGATGGTCTCATGCGTGGCCGGGATACTCGCGGGCACAATTGCCTGGAGTCTTGGCGGATCAAAATCCAAGTCTGAAGAATAGCTAGCTGTCGAGCCGTACCATGCCGGTACGAATTGCGTCAACAATACTCAATAGCATCTATTTTTCCACAGGCACGTTGAGCCAACCACTCGTGCCAACTTTGAGCTCACCTTCGACTTTGGCTGCGGGGGGCAGGTTCAACTTTACGAAGAATACCGAATCATGGTTCGGTGACAATCTCGCTTCACTGCCAATCAGAAACACCTTCCCGGGCTTCCCTTTCTTATCCACAAACAGGCCGATCAGTGCACCGAGTGGAAAATCGTTGTCCATGCCATTCGTTTTTACGTCACCAGTAGGAAGACCGGCAACAGTTAATTGCCCTTCGAGGTTGATTTCATAAGTTCCGGCGGTAACAACTCGGAAGGACTTACCACCCACCGCAATTCCGATCTGCGTCCAACCCTTAGTCGTGTCCAAATCATGCACCTGTTGATTCGAATTTAGGATCGAGTCCTGCAACGCCTTGATCTTGTCGTTGATACCAGGTGCATTTGAATCCAGTTTATTGATTGCTTCGAAAATCTGTCGGGCACGCTCCAGGTTACCATTGCGTTCGTATTCGTCTGCCAAATCGACCGCATCCTTTATGAACAAACCGAACACCTTTTTTGCTTTGGCATCGATCGCCTTTATCGGCACATCCTGACCAAACAGGGACGTACAACAAATACTTGCTACAGCAGCTAAACAAATCAGTATTCGTTTAAGTTCCACAGCTAGATCCTTTCAGATTCTGCATCACATTCCGTAAAAAGTCGCTTGAGGTAATTAATTGCCTCAGAACACTCTTTCATTCATTTAATTATAGACAGCGGGTGTCTTTTGAGCGTGGGTCGTTTATGACTCTTCCACTGTTTAGCGTGCCATTCATCGCACGCTTACGCCATGGCCCCGGGGCATCATAAAACGAGTCATCGAAATATACATCCGTGATCAGCACACCGGGCTGATGTAACGGTAATTTGCCGACAATTGCACCGTCTGGGCGAACAGCAAAACTGCCCCAGCGGGATGGCTTTGTTTGGCTATTATTTGCACTTACCCAGATGTGATTTTCCGCTGCTCGGCAAGACATTGTTGCCGGCACAATCGTCTTCCAAATGTTGTATTCTTCGTCTTCAACAACTGTACTTCTTGCATTATGAAATGATTGGAACAACACTTGGCACCCCCGCCTAATCAAATCGCGATAGAGTTCCGGAAAGCGATAGTCATAACAAATCAACGTCGAGCATTTAAAGCCGTCAACGGTAAAAAACACATTGTGATCACCAGGAGAGTAATGGCATAAGTCAAATGTTGGCTTAGAACCACCTACGCCAGTACAAAAACGTTTGTCGTAACGATCTACAATACGCCCCTTATCATCGATGATATAGATACTGTTGTGAGGCTTATTCTTACCAGAGAGCTGGTGCGTCGAACCTAACAATACCCAAACACCGCGGGCTTGCGCCAACTGCTGTATTTCTTTAGTAGCTTCCACTAATTTCTGCCAGTTTAGAGAATCGCAACTCTCAAACTCGACACCAGCATATCCGCTTAATGCGCATTCCGAAAAATGAATAACACGAGCATCTTGGTCTGCGGCTTGATTGATCTGACGTTTCACGTATTTGAGATTGTGCTCAATTTCCGCTTCAACGGAAAACTGGCAAGTAGCAATTCGCAAGCTGCTCATTTTAGATCTTCTCCTAGTCATTCATATACAATGAATAGTGTCATGCCGTAACGAGGAATTATACATGCATATTCGATTATCATTGCTCGCGATGACCCTGGTCACACAACTGCTGCTACCATTATGCTCCAGAGCTGCCAAGCATCTGGACCGCCCAAACATTTTATTGGTCCTCTGCGACGACCTAGGTTATGGCGACTTGGCGTGTTACGGCAGCCCTACGGTGAAGACGCCGAATGTCGATCGATTCGCTGGTGCAGGCATGCGTTTCACCGACTTCTACTCTGCAGCACCAAATTGTTCGCCGTCGCGAACCGGCTTAATGACAGGCAGAACGCCAACTCGACTAGGCATCCATAATTGGATACCGGTCGATTCACCGATGCACGTAAAGCCGAGCGAGACAACCATTGCAACTCTATTACGCAAATCCGGGTATGACACGGCCATGGTCGGAAAGTGGCATTTAAACGGTGGATTCCACAAGACGGATCAACCGCAACCCAATGACCATGGGTTTGACCATTGGATGGCAACGCAGAATAACGCCATCCCAACGCATCATAATCCTGACAACTTTTATCGAAACGGTATCGCTCTTGGAACAATTCAGGGATACGCATCACAGATCGTCACAGATGAGTCACTTCGATGGCTAAGTCAAGTCCGAGATCCCAGCAAGCCATTTTTCTTATTCGTGTCGTACCATGAGCCACACGAACCAATTGCCAGCGCCCCGGAGTTTACCGTCAATTATCCGGAAAAAGGTAAGCCTAGCCGATACGATCCAAGCGTTACGACATTTCAGGCTCACCATGGCAACATATCCCAAATGGACTTTCATTTTGGTCGCCTCATCGACGGCCTGAAAGATCGCGGGCTCGATTCCAATACACTCATTATCTTTACAAGCGACAATGGACCTGCAATCACCGGCTCACATCCTCACGGCTTCACCGCTGGATACAGGGAAAAGAAGGGGCATACGTACGATGGTGGAATCCGCGTGCCGGGAATCATGGTATGGCCAGGACAAATCAAAGCTGGCACGACGAACAACACACCAGTTAGTGGGCTCGACATCCTGCCGACGCTTGCAGAACTAGCCGGAATTAAGCGGCCCGCGACTCGACCACTGGACGGCACTAGCGTTGTTGCTGCGATGTATGGTGTGCCTGTCAGCCGAAAACAACCGTTGTATTGGCACTTCAACGCAAGCCGTTCCGCACCCAAAGTGGCGATACGCAGTGGCCCATGGAAACTTTTAGCAACCGTTACGGGCGAACAGATTTCTCCGTACAGCGACATTCTTGGCAAAAACCAAGACCTGCTGAAAGCAGCGGAACTGGATCAGTTTGAACTCTATAACCTTGAAACGGATCCGGCAGAAAAAAACAATCTGCTTGAGCAAAAGAAAGAGATTGCACAGAGTTTAATCCTGGCAATGACCGAGATTTACCTCGATGTACGAGATGAATCACCGATCTGGCCCATTTGGAAATCGCCACGCTGGGAAGGTAAACGGATTAACGACTTCGTCCGTTCATTGAACAAATAGAGTCTTATAAAATAGCATTCATGATTCTACATTTCACAACGTTTTCCCTGTTACTTTGCATGTTGTTTTGCTCAACGTGTGTCGCAGATCAGCGTGTTGAGTTCTTTGAGAAGAACATCAGACCGGTTCTCGTTGCGAGTTGTTACTCCTGCCATTCACAATCCGCGGCTTCAAAGGGAGTACTCAAGGGAGAACTTCGTCTTGATTCAAGAGAGTCGATGCTCCGCGGTGGTAATTCCGGACCTGCCATCGTTCCGGGGAAACCAGATGCGAGCTTGTTGATTTCTGCAATTATGCATGCGTCTCTCGAGATGCCACCCAACAAAAAGTTAGACGAGAAAGTCGTCGCGAATTTTGAGACTTGGGTTAGAAGCGGTGCAGCATTTCCCGAGAATCAAGCGGGATCAGGTGATTCAGTACATTGGTCTCTGCAACCGGTAATGAATCCACCGGCGCCGAAACTTAAAAACGACCAATGGTCACAGACAGACATTGATCGGTTTATTCTGGACAAATTACGTACTTCATCTTTAACTCCCTCGGGAGATGCGTCTAAGCTTCGGCTAATTAGGCGACTTACGTTTGATCTAACCGGGTTGCCACCCACCGAGCAAGAGATCGATGACTTTCTGGGCGATGACTCCGAGAATGCATGGGAATCCCTTATCGATCGCCTCCTAAAATCAAAGCGATACGGAGAACGATGGGCCCGACACTGGTGGGACATAGCTCGCTATGCCGACACAACGGCCAATGACGGCAACTTTGTCATGCGGTATGCATATCGCTATCGAGACTATGTCATAGAGGCGTTCAATGAAGACATGCCGTTTGACCAATTTATTCTCGAACAGATCGCCGGTGACCTGATGAAACCCGTATCACCTGAAGTCGATCTTCGTCGTCGCATTGCAACTGGATTCCTAATGCTCGGACCGAAAGGCCTGGCAGAAACGGACAAGGAACAATTGCGATTGGATATGGCAGATGAACAGATCGATGTAACAACCCGTGCATTCCTTGGCATGTCATTCTCGTGTGCTCGTTGTCACGATCACAAATTCGACCCAATCCCTACAACAGACTACTACGCACTCGCTGGAATCTTCCGAGGAGTCGAGATGCTAGGTGGACAATCTGGCCCCACTTCCATGTGGCAGGAAACGTCCATTAAATACACCTCAGCAAAAACCAAACAACGGCTCACACAACTGGCCTCCGATCTAAAATCCACTCAGCAGAAACTCGATTTAATCTTGGATGTAGTTGATGAACCACAACGAACCTGGGAAGAGACCTTACGCAAGGAATTCAAAAACACTGATGCAGCGCCTGCCCAACTATCTACTTCCGTATTGGATGGCCTAATGGCTTGGTACTCTGCGGATTCGATCGTGGCCGATGACAAAGTGCTTCTCTGGAAAAATCGCGTCGAACGAGATGGGGCGGAGTCGCTGGATCTTAAGGGAGTGCCGGAAACAGCTCCATCACTCGTTGATTCTGCAATTGGAAAGATGCCGGCAGTTAGTTTTGATGAAAACAAGCATGTCTTAGTATCCGAAGCACCACTGGAGATTTCTGGCAATTCACCATTCACCATGTTTGCTGTCATCAACCCAATGGAGTCGATGCACAAAAGAACACAACCAATTAGCTTTGGAGACCCGACGACCCCACACGCCGGAGCCATCTTTGAAATCGAGCAGACGCCAAACACAAAAAACCGGCTTGATCTGGCAACAGGTCACTCGTTCGATGCCTTGGTAGGTGAAGTGACATTCGGTGAACCTCAAATCTGGATGGCGCGATTTCATGGCGGCAAGCTTCTGGATAGTCATGTCGAAATCTCCGGAGTAAGGCGTGAACTTTCCGCTGACGAATTTGCAGCGAAGGCAGAATTAACCCTTAAGCCGGACAAGATCGTCATTGGAGGCCACAGTCATCCGACTCACCGGTCGTGCATCAGCCCCAAAATGCATCTCGGCGAAGTGCTCATTTTCAATCACGCACTTGATAACAAACAACTTGAGCATGTTGGAAACTACCTCCAATCAAAATACCTGATACAAGGCAAATACACTGGAACGCTCAAAGACATCGTATATACACCGATCGATGAACGCTCAAAGGAATCGGCGCAATACTTACGTCGGGCGTTTCTGGATTCTCAAAAGAACACTGATTACGTCGAAGTTGTCGAGTTGCGGAACGACTTAGAGAAGCAGCTAGCAGCGTTGGAAGCTGATGGCCATCATGTGGACGTAATGATGCCAATGGAGAAACAAGGCATCAATTTAAAGGTGCATATTCGTGGCGACCGGCAGAACTTAGGTGACATTGTGATACGTCATACACCTACATTATTTCCAGATGTCGAAGCCACG
>JAKUOW010000225.1 GCA_022451045.1 Pirellulales bacterium
CCAGACTATCAGACTGATGCGGCTTGTCCCATGAATCCGGCAGTGGCGAGGAAAGCCACTCTTTGAATTGTTGCAACCTTGCAGCTGCACGCTTACTTCGTGCTGTCGGATCGGTTTCCGGGAACCCCTGAGAAATGAGCCATGCCCTGTTCTGTTGATGATCAAACGCTAACACGACGTCATATAAACCAACTGCAAGTGAGGGGCAATTGAACTCGTTGTTGTGTGGCTGGGGCAATGTCTCAAGGCTATAGCCCAGGTCATATGAAAACAGTCCTGCTATGCCGCCTTGAAAGGGCGGTAGGTTTTTATCTGCCCGGGGATTGTCAATAAATGCTCCCCAACGTTGTTCCAATGTCTCTAATTCTGATGCGCTACGTGCTGGCAATTGAATGAAGTCAACAGGATCAGCACTAATGAACGAATATCGTCCTTGTTCTGATTCGCGTCGAGCGCTGTCAAGAAACAGGCAGTGAGGTAGCTTAGCCAGCCGCAGAAAGGCTGCTTCGCTGTCCGGCATTGGGTGAATCTCTTCGACCAGTGGTAAGTTGCTCATCCGTCCCCCTTGGGTTTCCGCTTGAGACGATGGCTGACTTCCTCAACGGTTAGATGTCCCCAGTCGAGAGATTCATCCTGAGTATATTGCTTGCCAAGAGTAACTGCGGTGATAGCTTTACACATTTCATAGCCGAGGTAAAAGGCATGCGATGCATCCAGATTACCGGGTGCAGAATCCTGCCCCTCACCGGTCATCAGCAACTCGAACAGCTTGAATGGATCCGAGTGACTTAGATGCAGTCCGGCACTGACGATGTGGACTTCGCTATTCTCCGCATAGATCCGATAATTGTTGTCCTTGATTTGGGTAGCAAGTAAATCAAGTCGCTCGCGGCCGAACGAGTCCAGCTTGCAATCTCTTAGAACCACGAGTTGGTCGTCAAGATGCTTTGGTGGAATGCCGTGTTGTACCGCATAGTGACTCAATCGCCGCGCGACGTTACATTCTGCCACGCTTGAGCGAGCCCAATTTATAACTTCTGTCGTTAGCACGCTCTGGATCGAAAGCTCCTGGCATATTCCTAGCAGCATCATGTTGATGCCACTGCTATCAACGTCCGTCAGTTCGGTCAGGTTTCCAATTCCCATCATCATGGCAACATCTGGATATTGTTCCCGAACGCTTATGTATCGCTGCAGGCTGGCAGTGAATCCACAGCCGATTGGCTCGAGTATTGGATCGACTCTCAACGGTACGCCGTCATTTGCAAGAATTTCAATGGATTCCTGAAGTCCACCGAGTGTCGGGAAGTCATCTGGGATAACGACCACTTCACATCCCCAGTCCTTGGCGGCATGGCGGTTAGATTCATTTACAGAAAGTACAAGCTCTGCGCCGGCCTCCACTGCCGGCGTGATTTCATCCACATTAAGGCTGTCAACAGATACGCGAAACCCATTGGATACGAGTGACTTTATGCATGTGCCGATTCCACTCCACGTGCTTCCCGGATCACAACCGATATCGATGATATCGGCACCGGAATGCCGGTACGATTCCGCGATACTCATGATCTCGGCAGCAGATAGACGCGGCGCGTGATTGATTTCAGCAATGATTTCGATGTCATAACTACCGAAGTCGTCCGGCGTGGATCGTTCGAGGCCAAAGAACTCCGGTAGTCGCCGTAAATCATGTGGTCCTACTTTAACCGGTGCGCCGGCAACTTCGGCAATAGGTGCAGTATCTCCCGAGCAGTAACCGGGAATGATGACGAAATCAGCTTTGGCATCCGGCGTGATTTTGCGTGAAACCCACTCTGGTGTCATTAAGGCGGCGACAGTAATGGGCAGTACATCTACGGAATATGAAAAACCGACCGTAGATGATAGATCGGTAAGTAAATCACGAAGTGCGTGTTCGGCAAGTTTGCCGGTCACGAACTGAATATGCTTGTCCTGAAAAGACGTCGTATTCACAACTTGGATTTAATCCATGAAAGGTTTTGGCAAAATCGTATCGACGATGTTGCCGCATAGTGATTGTTATTTAACTGCGAGGACGATGCTGATACCGAAAGCCGCCGTTTACCTGAAGGATTTGAGCCGTCTGAAATGTAGCTGCTGGCGATGCCAGAAACAAAGCGGCCGCCGCCACATCATCAACAGATCCCCAGCGATTCATCAGTGATTCAGCCTTGGCCCGATCATTCCAGTATTGTGACGTGTCGTCTCCCCATTTGGTTTGAATCCAGCCCGGTGCCAGACAGTTGACTCGGACTTTCGGCGCGAGGGATGCTGCAAGGCTCTTGGTAAATGCCATGATGGCACCTTTGGTTGGCCCGAATAACTCACCAGGCTCTCCTTCCATTCCCTGAGTAGCCTGGTCCCATCCCATGTTGATGATTACACCGGATCCTTCAGCGGACATGCGTTCACCGACGGCACGCGAGAGGCGAATCGTCCCCAAAACGTCAACGTGCCACAACAAATCCAGCTTTTCTTCAAAGGATTTCGTAGCTGACTCGGTGGTCAGCACATCTGCACCAGCATTATTAACCCAGATATCCAACCGGTCTTGCCATGCCCACGCACTGGATATGATCGCATTGCAATCATCTTTGTTGGAAATGTCTCCATAGATCTGATGGGCCGCACCACCGGCATCCGCGATAATGTCGGCGGTTTCCTGTAAACCTGACTCGTTAGATCGAGTATGAATGACAACATTTGCACCCGCTCGAGCGAAGGTGGTGGCAATGGCGCGTCCTATCCCAGAGGCGGCACCTGTAACGACTGCAGTCTGGTTTGTCAGCATCAGGTAATTCTCTGGTGAAGCAGTCATGGTTACACCTTATGATTGTTGCAGTGCGGCCAATTGGCCTTGAAACCATGTCATCTCTCTCGCAATTCCTTCTGCAAGGTCATCCGTCTGGAGTTCATTTGGTAGCACGTTCCATGCATATGTTTCCACTTCGAAGTGCGTTAAGTGCTCATCTGACAAACAGCATTCAAGACACTCGAGCACTTGAGATTGGGTCGATTGCAGATGCCCGAACGACTCAAGAAAAATCGGTACATGGAAATGGACGCTCCAGGTTGACTCCAGCGATTCAGGGTTTTCAACGGTCGCGAGTGCATCACCTAAGTCGTCATAGAGTTTTGTTTTGCCATCACTGTCCCGGATCGACGTTTGATGCATGTACTTGATTTCGTTGAAGTCTGAGAGTTGCTTTAATGCAGATACCCGGTCTTCAGCAGCAATTTCTTTAAACGGCACCCAAACGGCAGAAGAGACTTGTACTTTGCCAATTCGTATCCCGGCTTTTCGGTATAACTCGACAACTTCGTGTTGCGGTTCAAACATCACGCCACTGTGGCAAACATCATGGCAGACTCGAATGTGACGTCGCGTCTTTTCCTCGTCGCCTGCCGGCAGTAAATGAGTATCGAAGAATCGGCAAATATCGTCGCCGGTGTCCAGTGCGCACCCCGGTTCCGGTTCTATGCATACATAAATAAGGCGTCCGGTTTCGGACTCAAGTCGATGCAGGTATTCAACGAGATCCTGCATGTGTTCAGCAGACTTATTCCATTGCTCATCTGTTGGTCCCGGTTTGCCCCATGAAATGGGCATTGTGGAAATACTGCCTTCTAGTCCGTCGGGCAAAAGGACGTGTTGAATTGCGGCAAGATTCTTTGTGTACTGAAGTCGATGCTCATCCCACCAGGTAGGCCGGTATACATCGAGCTTTACAACATCCTGATGAAAGTCACTATATGGGAATCCGTTAAATGTAAACGGAATCAGTCCATTGGCAGCGAGCCAGTTGGAAAAGTCACTTAAAGCGGAACCCTCGAGCAGCTGGCTTGCGGCGGGCGCAGCAAGCCATAAGCCGACTCCCATGGGAGCATCCGGACTGAATCGCCGCTTTACATCAAGTGCGTATTTTTCAAGGTTGTGCTTTGTCGACTGCAGGTCTGGGCCTGCATGAACATTGGTGCAATAACCGAGTTGAAGTGAACGCGACATGATGATGACGTGGGATGGAGGATCGATTATTGGAAGCAGTTGTTAGGTGTGATTTATGAGAAGTATTTCTCTGTCACTACAAGATTACACTGTCAGACTCTATGCAAGGTATTTTGTCGATTGTTGGTCAGGAGTTAAGGTTTATTACTTTCTACATTGGTCAGCAACTGTTTCATCTCTCGCACAGCTTGCTCCAATCCAGTGAAAATGGCTCTGCTGATGATAGAGTGGCCGATGTTTAGCTCGATCATCTGATCGATTTGTGCAACCGGCGTTACATTCTCATAGTTTAATCCATGACCGGCATGTAGTTTCATTCCGCAATCGACAATCAGTTTTCCGGCAGCTGTCAATTCATTCAGGCACTGCACTTGTGCATCGCCGTTTGTGAGAGCGTATTGCCCTGTGTGCAGTTCAACTGCCTGACATCCCATTTCGGCAGCAGCTTCAATCTGGCTGGATTCAGGATCAAGAAACAAGCTAACAACGATTCCGGCATCTTGAAGTTGTTTGACGGCGGTTTCAATGCGCTGCCGCTGACCGGTAACATTTAATCCGCCTTCGGTGGTTACTTCCTCACGCTTTTCAGGTACGAGTGTGGCTTGCGGTGGAAGTAAATCGCATGCGATATCGACAATTTCGCGTTCGATGGACATTTCAAAATTGAGTTTTGTCGAGATGGCATCGCGCACGGCATACGCATCAAGATCCTGAATGTGTCGACGATCTTCGCGGAGATGAATCGTAATGCAATCTGCGCCGCCGCGAATACTCGCTAGTGCGGCTTCAACTACACTTGGTTCATAGGTTTTGCGTGCTTCACGTACTGTTGCCACGTGGTCAATATTTATGCCAAGTTCTAACATGCTGTCTGAGGTGGTTTATCAAGTTGAACAGGTGGACGCATCGTTTGAAACAGTAATGCGTGCCCCTTCATTGTTAGCTTGAACCACGGTTAATGACAACGGGTTAACCGTATCCTGTGGCAGGGTTTGAACGAACTCATCAACATCCTCGGACGACTCAAAGAAGGAAAACAGTGTCGGTCCCCAGCTTGACTGACCGACTCCACGGGCACCATGGTGAAGGAGCCATTCAACACGTTCATTGAGTTCCGGGCCATTGTAAGGGCCGCCTTGAATGCTCGAGAAGCAGCTGCCGGCGATGTTCCCATATTTACGGATCGATGAAGAAAAGGAATTGAAGTCCCGTGCGGTAATCGCCGGTATGATATGGTCTCTAATTAGACCGATCAATTGCTCCGTAGTGTCTTTTGGAACAACAGGCGCAGACTGAAAGGCATCGGACTCTCGCGGACCGCTCAGGCCGATACCGGATTGCGGCTGGATTAACAGGATCCGCCAGTCGAGTGGAAAATCCAGCCTGCAGTCGATGGATGAAATCGGTTCGCTGCTGACGCGTCCTCGTTCGACGATAAAGCCACCGTATTGAAATCCAAAAGTGCCTACTGCTGACCGTTTGGCACGGTTGGCGATAGCGGCTCGCTCGGACGGCCCCAGAGTTGGAAACTCGTGCAATCGGTTAAGCGCTTCAATAACCGAGAGGCCTAATTGTGTGCCCAGTCCAAGTCCTGTGTGCTGGCGTGGTGATCGTATTAACTGGATTCTGCATCGCAACTCGTCTTGAATGGCGTGGTAGCCTTGCCACTGTTTTGCGAACAATTCGATGCGGTGCCGAAGTGCCTCATCTGCATCGATAATGAGTGTATCGGCGGGCTCGATATACAGATGCAATGCTGGTTCATCGAGCATCACTCCAGTACCACCAAACTGGCGTTCATCTGCATCGCCAAATGACAGTAATCCAAAATGGA